>NZ_JBJOCA010000012.1:0-114497 GCF_045898275.1 Clostridioides sp. GD02404 | reverse complement strand
CAACTGATACTTATAATATGTATCAATACACTACCGTTCAAGTTGTGCCAAATCCATCTATATCCATAAATAATGATTTAGGTGTAATTGGTGATGCTTGCAGTATAAAATATAATATTTATGATAGCAATCCTGATGTTAGTTTTAAAATAACTGTAAAATTAAATGATGTTGTAATAAGTGAAAAAAATAATACAGTAGATTCTAATTACACTATAGATTTAACTGCTGAACATTTATCTAATTTAGTATTTAACTCTGTAAATAATATAACTATTGAGCTTGGTACTGTTGCTGGTGGTAAAATGTTAGATAAAACTGTTACATTCACAAAAGGCAACACTAAACCAAAATTAAATATATCCTCTTATAATTCAACTACTGCAATATTTACAGCAATAGACACAGATAATAATTTAAGTAAAATAGAGTGGTTCATTGATGATGTATTAAAAGATACATTTACTACAGATTTAACAGCAGAAAAAACAATAAACTATGAACTTACAGACAATGCAATACACACACTTAAAATAGTAGCTGCAGATGCAGAGAATGCAACTGCTGAGAAGGTTTTAAGTATCAGTAAAGAAATAATGCCACTTCAATCTGATGCAACTTTACAAGATATATCATCTAAATTAGTAGAAATTGGAGAAGGGTTTATAAATGGGAAAACAAGTATTATAAATACTTTAGCACTTAAAAATATAGAAGCCAATTTAAATAATACACTTGTTGAGTTATCAGAAAAAATAAAGACTTCTTTTGATAGTTCAGATGCTAGTGTTGAGGAGTTGCAAAATAGGATAACAGAGTTGAATAATCAACTAAGTCAAAGGATTAAATGGGCTAGTGGAACTTTTATTGCTTCCGAAAATACTAATCTTCCATTCGTAGTTCCTATTAATCTAACCTTTGTTCCTAAAATTATTATAATGGAACACTCCAATTTTATTGATAGTAGTTCTCCTAGACTTTCTGTTGAAGGTGGTTCTATTAGTAATTTAAATAACAGACATTTTAATGCTAGTTGGGTTGGTAGCACTAGAGTTAGTTCTTTTATGACCTCAATAGAAAATATTAGTGAGTCAAGTTTTACTGTTATAGGGGGTTCTATAAATAGTGCTATCAAATTTCCTGTTTATCTTAGTAAAGGAAATTCTATAAAATGGTATGCGTTTGATGCAATATAATATAAGAAAGGTGGTATTTTAAGGTGGGAAGAGGAAATAGAATAATTTATAATCAAGACGGAAAAATAATATTTCAAACAGGTGAAGCAATAGGAGATATATTAGCACATGATGTAATAACTAAATTAAATTACTTAGATATTGAATTTGGTAGTATAGACTATAGTAAACAGTATATAGAGTCTATAAATCCAATCACAAAAGAACCAGTTTTAAAAGATATAGAAGTCATTTTGACAGATGAACAAAAGAGATTAAAACTATTAGAAGAAGAACTAAGTATGTTAAAAGAAGAAAATAAAAATAGAGATAGTGAGATAGTAAACACAGCATTTGAAGTAGAAAATATAAAATTAAATAACAATCTTTAGGAGGAATTAACATGTATAACTTATTAAAATTAATGATAGAACAAAAGAACTATAGTACTAAGGAAGATTTACAACATAAAATGGATGTATTCTATGCAGTAAACAGGATTTCAGAAGAACAATATTTAGAGCTAACAGGTTTATTAAATAAAGAAGAAACACCAGTAGAACCAACAGTATAGAAGGTTCTTTTTTTATTCCTAAAAATATATAAATTCATTTACATTTTGCCTACACTTCATCTACACTTTGTAGATTTTTATAGTTTTAAAATTAGGTACAATAAAACCATAAATTAAGAAAGGAGTATTGTAAATTACATTTTAATGATTTAGTAAGAAATATAAATAAGATATTAAAAGAAGTAATGTAAGAAGTAAAAGGTAATAGAAATAGTCTAAAAGATATGTTACCTATATAAAAAAGAAAGGAAGTGATATGTATGAGTGTACATTTTCCAAGATTATATGTGCCTTCGCTTATAACAGTACAGAAACCTGCTACTAAAATCGCCATAAAGCCATGGGATTATTGCGATAAAAACAAGGTTGCCGATTTAAATGGTGCGTATGATATGATGAATTGCGTATTGCCGAATGGTGATTCCGTTGGTTGGGATAAAAGTGGAAGTTTTGACGCATACCCAGGCAATCGCTATAAATTAACCTACAGCTATTTTTTCTCACCACAAAATTCGAGCGAATGGACTAGATATTATGAAGATTGTTACTTTGATTGCCAATATAAATCCACAACACCAAGCATAAGTGGAACAGATGGTTCGCTTGGTTCTAAGAGTAGAGGGTTTGGTATAGATTATACAATAACAAATGAAGATAGTTACACATACACAGTAAAAACATATCTAAATGATGTTTTATTTGATACAAAGCAAGCCGTAAAAGATACAAAGTATACTATAAATGTACCTGATTCACTTATTTTGTCTCTTCAACTAAACTCTAACAATAAGATTAAAATAGAAGTTACAGGAGGTTATGGGGTAGGTGCTATCTATAGAAATTATACATTTACAAAATCTAATAGTATACCAACAATAAGTGGAGTAAATGAAAATATAGGAGATAAAAGTAAGGGATTTACTTTAAAATACACAGTAAATGACTTAGACTACAGAGATACTATAAATGTTGTTACTAAACTTAATTCTACTATTTTAGAAAATATCACAAATATAGAGAAAAATAGAGAAAAGGAAATTGTGTTAACAGATGAAAGAATATTAGCACTTGGAATAGGTTCTAGTAATACAATAAGTATTGTTGCAACAGACAACAATAATGCTAGCACAACAAGAACATATACATTTACTAGGAGTAATAATTTACCTCAAATAGTAATAAATGAATTTAATAGCACACAAGTAAAATTCATAGTATCAGATTTAGATAATAATTTAAATAAGATAGAGATATTTCTAGATGATACTTTAAAAGAAACTATAACTACAGATTTATACTTAGAAAAGATATTTAATTATACATTAAATGATAATGCAATACACACAATTAAAATTAAAGCTACAGATACACATGGATTAAGCGAAAAATTAGTAAGTGTATCAAAAGAGATACAACCACCACAAGATGATTCATCTTTACAAGATATTGAAAGTACAGTATCTACAATAAAAAATACTCTTATAAATAGTAAAACTCATATTATCAATAAATTAGCATTAAAAAATATAAATGCTACATTAAATAATACCTTGATAGAAATTGGTGAAATGATAGGTTCAGCATTCAGTTCAGCAGATGCTAGTGTGCAAGATTTGCAAAGTCAACTTACAGAGAAAAATAATACTATCACCCAGTTAAATGGTACCATAAGTAATTTGCAAGAAGAGGTAAATAGTCGATTAAAAATTTACACATTTTCAGGATATATTGAAACTGGTGATTCTAATAATTTTGGCGGATATGGTAATAGCAGAGGACATTGGTATTTTCCTTTACCTTTTAAACCTAAATTTTTTCTTGTTACTGGTGTTCCTGGTACTTTGCCAGGTAACAGTTATAAACCTGCTAAAGTTGAAGGTGCATATAATTCTTTAACAGAAATGAGATATGCATATATAAACAATTCAGACTCTAGTGTTTATTTTAGTTCTTTGGTTAGCGACCAAGCTATTAGCCTTGGTCAAAATATTTTCCATGCTTATATTTCTACTAAGACTATATATACTTATTATACTACTATTACTGTTTATGCTATTGGATAATATAAATATATAATTAATTATTCATTACATTAAAAAATATAAAGAATCTTTTACAATTAAACATTAAATAAAAGAGACTTAGTTTGAATCTAAGTCTTTTTTAATATAAAAGGAGGTTATTATGGAAGAGCTAGTAACACAATTAAGTAGCCTAGGAGCAATAGGCATATTATGTGCTCTACTATTTAAAAATACAATGCAAGAGAAAAAAGAGGATAGAGACATGTATAAAAAAACTGTAGAAAACTTTATTGAATTATCCACTCAACAACAAGAAATAAATAAAAATCTACTTTTAGAAATGGGTGTAATAAAAATAGATGTAGAAGATATAAAAGGAGATGTGACAGACATAAAAGTTATGCTACAAAAAGAAGGTGATAAATAATGAAAATTGCAATAGTACCAGGTCACACACTAACAGGAAAAGGAAAAGGAGCAGTTGGTTATATAGATGAAAGTAAAGAAAATAGAATACTAACAGATTTAATAGTAAAATGGCTAAAATATGGCAACGCAACTGTTTACACTGGTAAAATTGATAAGTCCGATAATTATCTTTCTGAGCAATGTCAAATAGCCAATAAACAAGACATAGATTTAGCAGTACAAATCCACTTTAACGCAAATAGTACAACCTTAAATCCTATGGGAACAGAGACATTATATAAAACAAATAATGGGAAAATATATGCTGAAAGAGTTAATTCAAAGTTATCAACCATATTTAAAAATAGAGGAGCTAAAATAGATGTAAGAGATCTTTATTGGCTTAAACATACCAAAGCACCAGCAATATTAATCGAAGTATGTTTTGTAGATAGCAAAGCTGATACAGACTATTATATTAAGCATAAAGATATAGTTGCGAAATTAATAGCAGAAGGTGTATTAAATAAAGACATAAATACTAAAGGCGAAAATAAAATGTATAAACATACAGTCATTTATGATGGAGAAGTTGATAAAATATCAGCAACAGTAATTTCTTGGAATTATAAAAAAGAAGAATGTTTAGTTTGTGATATAAAAGATTACAAACCATATCAAACTGAAAATTTATATGTTGTTGGAACAGGAGCATGTAATAAGATAGACTCATTGAGCAAAGAAAAATATACAACTCTAAAAGGTGATGATAGATTTGGTACTCTTCATAAAGCCTTAAATTTTATAAATAAATAGATTAATATTTCCATTATAAAATGTATAATATAATTTATATTATACATTTTATATAAATTTATATATTATTTATTAATTATTTATTTTATAATTTTTTATATACATTTTTAAATACATTTTGAAATTTCTTATTTTTATTTATTTTGTTATACAATTTTGTCACTTTACTTATGTTCCCTTAAAATTATGCTTTATTAATAAATATAAACATCGTTAAGTATGTATAATTGAAAATTGTGCTCTATTTTATAGATTATTAAGTTAAAAAATAAAAAAAATTTTATCATTGTAGAATTTTAAATTTAGATATATAATTATATAAATTATACATATGTATATTTATTTAAGCTTAGATGAAATTAACTATCTTTTGATTTGACTTAATTATTTAATAAAGATTAATCTTTTACAGAAACTTAATATATTTAAATCTAGATATACGAAATAGATTACTTTTGTTTAAAAGAGGGAGGCGGAAGTATAGTGAATATATTTATTTTTGATACTGAGTCAAATTTTAGCATGAAATTAAAAGATATAATAGGTAATATTCTAATGAAGAAATGTTGGGATAATTATAATGTTGATATTCTAGAGAATCTAGAAGATGTTTTAGCGCAAACCAATGATATTGATAAAGCAAAGATATTTTTTCTTGGTGTAAATCATGATTCGCATAATGGATTACATATAGCAAAAAAAATCAGAGAAATTGATTATCATAGCACTATTATATTTCTTACAAGTTTCCCAGAATTATGTATGAGTGTATTTACATATAGAATAGAAGCTATGGATTTTATATTAAAAGATGATCTAAACATCATAAAAAGTAGAGTAGAGGCTTGTCTTGAAACCATAAATAAAAGACACAATAAAAATGGACTTATAAAAAATGGAAAATTTTTAAGTTTTTATTCAGATCATACTTTCTGGAAAATAAAATTTGATGATATTATATATTTTGAGACAAGTCCTACACCTCACAAGATTAAGGTAGTTACAAATAATAATACAATTGAATTTTATAGTAGTTTAAAAAACATATCTAAATTAGATAAATGTTTTTTAAGAACACATCAATCATTTGTTGTAAATAGTGATCATATCTTTTCTTTAAATCTAAAAGAAAAAAAAATTAACATGGATAATGGTAGTGTATGTTTTATATCAAGTTTATATCTTAATGATGTTAATAAGCTTAAATCAACACAAGTATTTGGATAAGTTTATATTTTCACAATAAAAAACAAATAAATTGCTTATATAGGCAGTTTATTTGTTTTTTATTGTAAAAATACATTTTATTATATATTAAACTGCATTTTATCATAAAACTTTAATTTTATGATGGTAGAATAACATCTTATGAAATACAATAAATAAATTCATTTCTATGTATATAATAATAAATAAAATAATGTTATGTGAGGAGGAATGAATAATGAGAAACAAAAAAAATCATAGGAAGTTTAAAAGTTATTTATCCAGAATTTTAGTAGCTATTTTAATTTTTACTACTTTAATATTTAGTAATGGCATAAATGCCGAAACACTATCGGGCTACAACCACTCAAATAAAAATATGACATTATACAAAGCTCCAATAGAAAGACCTGAGGACTTCCTAAAAGACAGAGAAAAAGCTAAAGAGTGGGAGAAAAAAGAAGCTGAGAGGGCAGAAAAAGGACTTGAAAGAGCAGAGAAAGAAGCTTTAACAGAATATAAGAAAAATGCAACAGAAATAAGTAAGTATTCCAGAGAAAGAAATTATTTTTATGACTATGAAATAAAAGATAATCCTTTTGAAAAAGATTATAAGGATCTTAAAAGCGCAGTATCAAAAAACAAGTTAGATAAACCTATGTATGTTTACTATTTTGAATCTGCTGATAGATTTGCTTTTAAAGGCGAAATTAGAGGAAATACAGAAAATGAAATTAGTTTAGAAAAATTTAATGAATTCAAAGATATTGTTCAAGACAGATTATTTAAACAAGATGGATTTAAGGATATATCTTTATATGAACCAGGTAATCAAGACAGTAAACCTACACCATTACTTGTACATTTAAAATTACCTAAAGGAACTGGGATGTTACCATATCAACAAAGTAATGAATCTGTAAGCACACTAATAGAACAAGGATATAGTGTTAAAGTTGATAAAACAGTTCGTATAGTTATAAGTGGAAAACAATATATAAAAGTTGAGGCATCTTTAGTAAGTAGCCTTGATTTCAAAGAAGATGTAGGTAAAGGAGATTCTTGGGGAAAAGAAAATTATAATGACTGGAGTAATAAATTAACTTCTGAACAACTTGCTGATATAAATGGTTATATGCGTGGAGACTATGTTGCTATTAACAAATATTTGTTAGAAAGTGGACCAACAAATAATCCTGACCCAAAATTAGATTCTCAAATAAATAATATAGAAAGTGCACTAAAAAGTAAACCTATTCCATCAAACTTAACTGTATATAGAAGAGCTGGTGCTCCTGAATTTGGCTTAGAAATTTCATCACCAGGATACAATTTTAACCTAGAAGCAAATGTAAATGCATTTAAGGAAAAATGGGAAGGACAAACATTAACATATCAAAATTTTGTAAGTACTAGTATAAGCAGTGCAAACATGAGTGCATTTGCTCCTAGAAAAATAGTACTACGTATAAATATACCTAAAGGTTCTCCTGGTGCTTACTTATCAGCTGTACCTGGCTATGGTGGGGAATATGAGGTTTTATTAAACCATGGTAGTAAGTTTAAGATTAATAAAGTTGATACTTATAAAGATAAAACTACAACAAAATTAATTGTTGATGCAACATTATTAAATTAACAATTGATTTAAATATATTTCTAATATAAGGGGGAGAAAAAATGAAGGTACAAATGAAAAACAAAAAATTACTGAGTTTTTTAACACTTACAGCTATCGTTAGTCAAGCTCTAGCATATCCTGTATATGCACAAACTACTAATAATTATCACTCTACTAAGAAAAGAGAAGTTGTAAGTGAAGATACACTCCCAAGCAATGGATTAATGGGATATTATTTCACAGATGAACATTTTAAAGATCTAGAATTAATGGCTCCAATAAAAGATGGTAATTTGAAATTTGAAGAAAAGAAGGTAGATAAACTTTTAGATAAAGATGTATCAGATGTAAAATCTATACGCTGGACAGGAAGAATAATTCCATCAATGGATGGTGAATATACACTGTCTACTGATAGAGATGATATATTGATGCAGGTAAATGCTAAAGGTGATGTTGCAAACACAATTAAAGTTAAAATGGAAAAGGGTAAGGAATATAAAATTAGAATAGAATTACAAGACAACAGTCTAGGTTCTATAGATAATCTATCATCACCTAAACTTTATTGGGAATCAAATGGAAATAAGGTTGTCATCCCAGAAGAAAATCTATTTTTAAGAGATTATTCAAAGATGGAAAAGAATGACCCATTTATTCCAAATAATAATTTCTTTGATCCAAACTTGATGTCAGATTGGGATGATGAAGATTTAGATACAGATAATGATAATATTCCAGATGCATATGAGAGAAATGGATACACTATAAAAGACTCAATTGCTGTAAAATGGGAAGATAGCTTTGCAAGCCAAGGATATAAAAAGTATCTATCAAACTATTTAGAATCACATACTTCAGGAGATCCATATACTGATTATGAAAAAACTTCTGGTTCATTTGATAGAGCTATAAAAAGAGAGGCAAGAGATCCATTAATTGCTGCATATCCAGTAGTTGGAGTTGGTATGGAAAAATTAATAATGTCTACAAATGAACATGTATCTTCAGATCAGGGGAAAACAGTTTCCAGAGCTACTACAAATAGTAAAACTGACTCTAATACAGCTGGTGTATCTGCTACAGTAGGATTTGACAATGGTTTTAAAGCTAGTGTAACAGCAAACTATTCTCATACATGGGATACTTCAACTGCTGTACAAGATAGTAATGGCGAATCTTGGAATAATGGATTACAAATAAGTAAAAGTGAGTCAGCATATATAAATGCAAATGTTAGATATTATAATACTGGTACTGCACCTATGTATAAAGTTACACCAACAACAAATTTAGTATTAGATGGTGATACATTATCAACTATTAAAGCACAAGATAATCAAATTGGTAATAATTTATCACCTGGTGATACTTATCCTAAAAAAGGTGTTTCTCCTTTAGCTCTTAATACAATGGATCAATTTAGCTCTAGATTGATACCATTGAGCTATAACCAAATGAAAAAATTAGATAATGGTAAAAATATTAAATTAGAAACAACACAAGTTAGTGGAAATTATGCAACTAAAAACGCTCAAGGACAACTTGTTACAGAGGGAAACAGTTGGTCAGATTATATAAGTCAAATAGATAATATTTCTGCTTGTATAATTTTGGATACAGGAAATGATACATTAGAAAGACGTGTAACGGCTAAAGACTCTTATGATCCAGAAGATAAAACTCCACAACTTACAATAGGAGAAGCAATTGAAAAAGCTTTTGAGACTAAGAAGAAAGATGGTCTACTTTATTATAATAATTTACCTATCGATGAGAATTGTGTAGAACTTATTTTTGATGAATATACTTCAGATACAATTAAAGATAGACTTAAAGAATCAGATAGTAAAAAAATATATGATATTAAACTTGAAAGAGGTATGAATATACTAATAAAAGTTCCTTCATATTTTACAGATTTTGATGGATATAATAATTATCCTAGTCAATGGAGTAATTTAGATACATCTAATACAATTGGAATAAAAGGCCTTGCAAATAGACTTAAAGCTCAACAAGAAACAAAGATAACAATACCTATGTCTAAATTAAATCCTTATAAACGTTATTTGTTTACTGGATTCTTAAAAGATAATTTCGCATCTGAAATACTATCTGTAAATATTAAAACAAAAGATCAACAAAGTGGTCAAGGTAAAGTAGACCATATATTTGCAACTAAAGATTATAACAAATTTGGCTTACAATTTGAAACAACTAAAAAAGATTCAGAAGATGTAGAAATAATATTAAAAAATAATGGCTCAAAAGATATATTCATTGACAACTTATCTCTTGTAGAATTAAACTCTACACCTGAGATACTTAAAGAAGATGGAGGAGAAGTTAAAGTTCCAACAGATAAAGAAATAATCGATGCACATAAAACATATTATGCAGATTTTGAATTTGATTCAGTTGGAAATTCTTATTTTAAAGGTTTTTATTTCAAACCTACAGATACTAATAAAGATGCTCTTAACTACATCAATAAATATCATGTGTATGCGACACTTGAAGGCTCTACTGGATCTGGTGTATATAAAGATATTGGTACTAGAAATAAAGAAATTCGTCATTATGGTGGTGATGAAAATCAACCTAACACTAATTATATAAATTTTAAGACTTATGATACAGACTTAGCAAAATTATTGACATATAAACCAATGAAAATATATGCTGTAACTCCTGATAATAGAGAACTATTGGTTTTTGAATATAAAAAATAAATAATAATGAAATAGTAAGGCATACCCCCAACATACAACATATATTACTCTATAAGAAAACATATTAAAAATATAGTTTTCTTATAGAGTTTTTTTATTTTACTTACAAAAAACATTTTATTTAAAATTATTATTAAAATTATTTTAAAACTTTAATAATAACTTATTTTCTAGGTCCTTTATTTTTATTTCTTTTATCATACTCTTTTGCTATCTTATCTATATTTAATTCTTCTGGTAAATGACCTTTAGTTGCCCTTACATTAGCCCTAATAAACTCATTTATTACTTTATTTAATGTAGTCTTTTTAAGGTGTGCTATAGTCTTTAATACTTTCAAATCATCATCATCAATATATAATGTAACTTGTCCTTTTTTAGTCTTTTTATTTTCTTTCAAATCTAGTAGATTTATGCCTTGAAGTTCTGTATCTTCATTGAATTTATTTCTAATTTCCTCATCAATTTCTTTTTTATAATCCTTTTTAGGTATAGATATTTCTTCTTCATCTAACTCAAATCTACTCATTATAATACCTCCTTATTAATAAGTTCTTCTATTAAATCATTTAATTCTTCTCTAACTTTATGTGCTTTTTTTATTTTTCTACAATAATCATCTATACTTAATTTATTTAGGACACAATTTTTTACTATTGTACTTTCACTTATTTTTACATCTGCTAAGTCTTTTTTTATACTGTCAAATCGCTCAAGATAATCCATAAAAACATCACCAGAAGTTAATTTTCTTGAAGTATAAGAATTTATTACAATTGCTCTTTTTGCTTCATTAATTTCTCCCATCTCTTCTAAGTCCTCATTATATTTTTGATAAAATAACTCGCATCCTCTTATACTTGCAATATCTTGAAATTCAAGAGGTGTTATAATACTATCTGAGATAAATAGAAAGTTTCTAGCAATTAAGTCATATGAAGGAGATAAATCTATTAATATATAATCATAATTTTTAAGAGTAGAAATATTTTTTTTGAACCACTTAAAAGCAACTTTTTCTCTACTAGTTTTTATAGTTAAATACTCTGATAAAACAGATAAAGATAAGTCACTTGGTATCAAATCAATATTTGGATAATCTTTTAATGGAGACTTTATTATTAATTCCTCTGCACTTATATCATCTTTAAATGCATCTAGTATAGTTTTTTTATTATGTACTATCTTATATATAAATTGTGTGAAATTGGCTTGAGTATCTCCATCAAGTATGAGTACTTTTTTGTCTTTTTTTGATAAATTAAGAGCAATTAGATATGCTAATGTCGTTTTTCCAACCCCACCTTTTACATTAAATAAACTTACTATTTTCATTTCAATCCTCCCATGAATTTTATTGATATATAGTATTATATCATACTTCCGATTGTATTCGGGATTTTTAATTAAAAAATTAAAAATAAATTAATAAATAAATTTTAATATAATTTATTTATTAATTTATAAAATCATCTTCTTAATTGCTTACATCTTTAATTTATGATATACGAATTTAAAAACACTTACTAATTATTTATAGTAAGTGTTTTTAAATTCATATATTAAGTTTGTATCCACAACTTGGACAATACTGCATCTCATCAAGGCTTAATCTCATATCAATATACTTACCACAATTTGGACACTTATGCATTCTACATACTTGCCAATCTGCTAATAGAGTAATTATGCCTAGAATATAAAAATTAAAGGCCATAAACATTACAGCAATTGCTAACAAGATTAAACTTGCTATTCTTATAGTTTTAATTTTTTTAGAAAATGTCATAACGATGACCTCCATTATCATTTAATTTATATTACAGTATCAATACGTGGACCAGATAAGTTCTGTTTACATGCATTATTTACATAATTATTAATCCATGTAGTATCAGAATAATGTTCAGTGTAATATGTTTTTGAATCTGTTTTACTCTTTCTCACAGATTTATTATTTTTATCAAGTGTATATAAATCTACATAATTTTTTAGATCTAATTTTGATGTTTCTAAATACCATTCTTTACTTTTTCTAACCGGATTGTATTTTTTATAACATCTTCTACTTTTAACTTTACTAATAGTTGATGATAATTTATCTCCATTTATATATTTGCTTTGAAAAGTACTAGGTGATATACCAAGAAAAGTTGCTGCTTTCCATGCATATTTTGTTTTAACTCCTATCGTTAAATTAAAAATAACATCTACCCAATGTGCCATACCATTACTTTTTTTATTTAATATTTCCTCTTTTCCTGTGTAGTTATCTACAACAGTTGTACATTCTATACCATCTGCTCTTCCTTTAATTTTAGGTTCCACAAGTATAGTTTCAGTTCTAGTAAAACCATCTATGGCCTCTTTTTCTTCTTGTATCTTTGTTTGTTCAATAAATTTATCTATATCATCTCCAGAAAAAGCATCTTCTGGGCTAATAATTTTTACTGTATTTTTATCAATCCCAGCATTTTCTAATATCTCATTAATCTCACTATTACTCAAATTTATCTTATTATAATCTTCATCAAGCACAATATTATTTCCAGTAAGTTCATTTGCAAATGAACTTGTTGGAATTATAGTTGTCAAAATCATAATTGATACTAATGGCAATGCTAGTCTTTTTCTTAGTTTTATTTTCATAAATATCTCTCCCATCATATTATATTATTTAAATTATTTATTATATGTACTTTTTTAATACTTTCTTTCACTACTTACTATATTTTTACTTTCAGAGTCTGCTTTTATTACAGAATAAACCCTATAATATCCTTTACCAACACTCTTTGTTTTAGAAAGTGTGCATGACTCTTTTCCTGCAGAGCTCCATGTTTGAATCGTAGACCATGTTTTTCCATTATCACTACTTTTTTGTAAACTAGCACTTATTGATGTACTTTTCACACTATCTCCACCCTTTACAAAACATTTTACTGTGGCAACGCCACTAGAAATACTTAAATCACAAATACCAGATTTAATTTTAGCCATTCTCTCCATAGAATTATACATATATACTAGTGCTAAATTTTCTTTTCCATTCACCTCTTGTAAGGTATCTGCAAAAGCAGGAAGTGAAGATGTTAACAAACATGTTGATAAACAAATTACACTTATAATTTTCTTTTTTAAAACCATAAAAATCACCTCTCTATCTGTTATATACTGCTATAACGAATAAAGAAGTGATTTCTGGACACATAAAAAATTATTTTATTTTTTTTGCCATTTTTATCAAAATATCTTTATAAAACTCTAAATTTCCTTTATCATGACAATCTACATTAATCAAATATACAAAATTATTATCATTCCAAAACAATTGTAAAAAGGTTTCTTTTTCTATATATTTTGCCTTATATCCATTTATAGTTATATCTTCAACCTTTGCATCCTCTGTATCTAATATAATAGAATTTAAACTAATTTTATCTGTTATATATTGTATCTCAATATTTTCATCATTTTTATATGTAATAACAAAATCATCCACTCTATCAACTTCTTTAAATCCTTTTGGTATATAGCCAGGTTCTTTGTTTTTTAAACTAAGATTATCTTCTTCATTAGTTGAAAAAACAAATGAAGTTAAGTCTTCATATACTTTGACTACTAATTCAAAGAAACGTGTACGCAATGCCTCACTACTCATAGTAACAGTAAATAAACTAGCTAAGACTATCAAAAATATAATAGCTGTTCGCTTTGAATAGAAAATAATTTTATTTGTAATGTTACTTCTTTTTTGCTGCTTAATGAGTTTTTTCATCTTTCGTTCAAAACCTTTTGAAAAGACATGATTTAATTCATCATCTGAAGGAAGGTTGTCAAGAATAATTTGTGTTGCAATTGGAATATTTTCTTGAAGCATATCATCTGTAATATCAAAATCATCTTTTTTATTACTCAATATTCTCAACCTCCATTTCTTTTAATATTTCTTTTATTTTTTTTCTAGCACGTTGAATCCTCTTATATACATTCTCCTCCCCTAAATTTAATGCCTTTGCCATTTCTTTATTTGAAAAACCATATTGGAATTTTAAAGAAAGTACTTGAAAGTAACTTTCATTAAGTTTTGCAAGTGCTATAGCTAAATTACTTTCACACACTTTATCCTCTATAGAAAAGTTTATCTCTCTATTTTTATATTCTTCTTCAATATCAGATACTTTCTCCCTTTTTCTTTTTCTGTAAAAGTCTATAGCAATCCTTTCTACTATTATAACGATAAAAGCCTTCGTTCTTGGACTATCTACTTCATCAATTTTATCTATATTTTTAATTATTCTTAGAAAAGCATTATGTACAGCATCTTCTGCTAAATGATCATCCTTTAATATTTTATTTGCCACATAAAACATTATCTGTCTATATTTTTCATATATCTTTTCAAACTTGATTTTATCTTCTTCAAACTCAAGCATTGATAAATAAATTAACATTTATAATTCCTCCAAAGTAAATATCTCGAATCAATATTTTAGAGTCTAATTATAACATAGATGCATCTATAATTCTATTTAAATAGAGTATTGTTATACCTGTATTTAGAAATAATATTACACATTTTAAATTATATATTAAATTATAAAATAATTTATTTTTTATATTATTTTATAATTTATATTATTCTATAAAAAAATAAGTGTTTATTTTTTTATAGAAGCTATAGATTGAATTTAAAGTAATGATATTATATAAATATAAATAATTTTATTTAAAGGAGAATCTATATGTTGGAAGTTATAAAGAATAGACGTTCAATAAGAACCTATATAGGTAAAAAAGTAGAAGAAAGCAAAGTAACTGAAATACTAAAATCAGCTATGCAAGCACCATCATCAAAGAATGCTCAACCATGGGAATTTATTGTAGTAGATGATAAATACCTCTTAAAAGAACTATCAAAGTCACAACATAGAGCAAAGCATATAGAATTCGCACCACTATGTATAGTAGTACTTGGAAATAGAAATAGATTCTTGAAGCCTGGTAAATGGATGCAAGATTTAGGTGCTTGTACACAGAATTTATTGTTAGAAGTTACTAATCAAGGATTGGCTGCTTGTTGGACAGGTGTTTTTCCTAAAAATAAAGTGGTAAGTAAGGTTAGACAAACTCTAGACTTGCCAGTAAAACTAGTACCTTATGCACTAGTATCTATAGGATATAGCGAAGAAAAAAATGAATTTATAGATAGATTTGATAAAGATAAAATACATAGAAATGTATATAAAGATAGATAACATTTAGTAATATAAATGAAAATACATAGTAAAAAGGGGACTTTTATGAAGAAAATACTTTCTATAATATTACCAAGCATGATAATAATTGCAATAGCTATATGGGGGAGAGCTGAAAAAAATATATTACTTGGATTATTTTTACTGTTTCCAATCATCTTTGTTATACAAGGGATAATGTATTCAGATTTCAAAAAGGAATTGCTTCTAGGATTCATTTTATCATCTATAGCATTTATAGTACCTGTAAATTTAATGTATAACATGGGAAATTGTATAGATTTATTAATGATTTATAATATGTTGGGTATTGGAAGTTTCTTAGTTAAAAAGAAAATATCTTCTAGGCATAGTTAATCCTTTTTAAATTGATTTCTGCTAATTTTAACAATAATCTTTCATACATGAATTTCACTTTTTATAGATTGTATTTTTTATCTTATCTATAAAATTAATTCTAATATAGTTCAGTTTTTAAGTGACTTCATACAAAAATAGAATATAACTTATATAATAAGTTATACTCTATTTCTTATACTAATTTAAAAATAATTTTAATTATAAATTATTTTCAAATTTATAATATCTTTTTTCATCACATTCAATTACTATTTTTTCTCTAAATTTATAGTTTCTTCATTTCCATTCCAAGATATAATTACTTTATAACTAGATTCTCTATTTGAATAAAGACCTGGTCTTTGTATTTTTATTGCCTTTTCTCGACCTGCTTCTAAAACTTCTCCATTTACAATTACAACTGCATCTTTACCATCTATAAACTCATATGAATAATCGAATTTTTGGTCAAATGCTTTTTTACTATCTTTATATTTTATTTCTAATTCTGATCGTTCTTCAGTAGTCACAAACTTAGCTGTCCAATGTTCAGACTCTCCAATAAAAATATTTTCATCATGTGTTTTAGTTTTATTAAATATAAGAATTACAAAAAATATTAAAACTATAAAAATACCTATAAAAAGTTTTTTTACCATATCAATTCCTCCTTCGAATAAGTATCTGTATTATATCATTGAAAGGATTTACTTTTATCTTTTTTCTTAATTTTTAGAATATTTCAACCATTATAATTTTAATATAATAAAATATATTTATTATTAGTAACTTTGGAACAGGTATTTTTGGCAATCCAATATAAACTTGTATCAAAATTAAGTTTTTGTGCTATAATAAAAGCAAGAGAACTATATTCTATTTAGCGACAGAATGGAGTTCGTAATTTAAAATAAAAAATTATTTGAACTTTTTGAACTTGATTTTTAAATCAAGTTCCCAGCCACTCTTGCCGGAGTGGCTTTTTACATGTCTAAATAATTTGCAAATTAAATAGAATATTAGACTAGCTATAACACCAGCCGATATGTTTAGTAAAAAGTTATCCATACTTAGCCACCTCCCTTCAACATTGTTGGGAGGATATCTTTTGTTGTACAGACTCCACTCTTTTTTAGAATATATTTTTTCTCTTGCTAAAATTAATTATACCATAATATGGCGATTAATTGACTTTATTTAAATAAGGATTAATGATTTATATACTAATTTTCTTTTTATTTTGTTTTATAACTTAATATATAAATTAAAATATAACTTATTTAAAAAGTTATTCTATCTTTTTCTTTTTCACATTTCTCATATACCGCCTTAAATGCCTCATATTTTTTCTTGTCTGGCTTAATTATTCTTTCAAGAAAAGTGACAGGATTCATATCAAGTATTTGCATTTCTTCTAACTGTTCCTCAGTTAAACTCATTTCTATAAGTTCTACTTCAATTGCATTTTCTTTTGCTTTTAAGTAAGATATTTTATTTCTTAAAATCGAAGAAAATAATTCATAATTTGTTGCAACTATTTTAGAAGAGTTATCTTTTTTTAAAGCAATTTCTTCTGCTTCTAACAATAGTTTATAATACTTTGGTTCACTAAAATTGTATTCTCCAAACTCTATCTTAAATAAATTTTTCAGTTTATCACTCAGAGATATTTCTTCTGGTATAAAAAAATCTTTTTTATTTAAGTTCATACTCTTATTCTCATGTCTTTCCTCAATAACGTCTTTTTTATCTTGATAAGAAGTTTCTATATTTTCCTTTTTCTCTCTTATAGTAAATTCTATTGATTCAACACTTCTGCCCTTACGAATTGGCTTGTACTCAACAAATATATCTGACTTTTCATTAATCTGTTCTGTACTCTTTTTTAGTACATACTTATCAAGATCATAATATCTTTTGTATTTATCTTGTATTTCTAGAAGTTCCTTAAAATAATCTAATTTAAAAACTATTCCTTGCCTTGTCCCACTCCATTGCTTTAATAACTCATAAATTCGCATAGCAAAAAAAGTTGTAAAAGAATAAATACTTGCAAAATCTAATTTGGTGAAATTTTCCTCTATTGCTTGTATGTATTTAAATATGTGCTCATCTATTATTAAAGTTATTTCATTATAATCCAAATCCCCTTTTATAGCGTACCACTGTGTCCTTATAAACTGATCTCCTATAATTACACGAGGTTGATTATTCTGTATTCCTTCAATTAAATTTTTAAACTCCTGTTTAGTTATATTCTTATCTACTATTCCACTATAGTCTTTGTATATAGTATCAAATTTGAAAGAGATCTCTCTTGAAGAATAATTCCTCTTTTGAATTATTTCAAAAAGCTTATACACAAATTTCTGTTCAGAAGCAGAAAGAGTATATTTTCCTTGTATAAGATTATTGTGTTTTACAAGACTATTGTAGTCTTTAAATATTTCTTTTTTATCATATTTATTATAAATGACTCTTTTTACATTACCCATATATCTTAATACATGCCTCCTTCTTTAATTCCTAATAAAACAATAATACATTTTTAGTTACAGTTATATATTAACCTATTTTTCACGAAAAATATATTATTTTTCGTTTTTAGTTTCCCAAATGCTCGTTTATTCATTTTTTGAAATAATTTATTTGAAATTAATTATTAAAAGTTTATCTTAAAATATACCAAAATATTGAAATTTAAATGTTTTATAAGACTTTTTATTTTTTATATCTACAAAGATTTTATTTTTTACACTTTTATTTTAAATTCATAAATTCCCAAACACTCGTCATTAAAAACTCCCAAATGCTCGTTGTTAAATTCCCAAACACTCGTCGTTAAACTCCCAAATACTCGTTGTTAAATTCCCAAATACTCGTCGTTAATTCCCAAATACTCGTCGTTAAACTCCCAAACACTCGTCGTTAATTCCCAAATACTCGTCGTTCGATCTCTGTACATAAGTAATTTCAATGTGTCCAAATCGCCTAAAATAATAAAATATAAAATAAATAAAATGTTTTTAAAATAGAATAGAATAGTAAAAGGGAAAATACAAATACTTTTCTATTCTGTACTGTTTATAAAAAAATACAAATATCTTTCTTTTATAAATTATCAAGTTATATAAACAACATTTAAATTCTCATTACTTGTAAAAACAACTTATATAAAAGTCTTACTTCTCAAATAAATTTAGAAAGGCTTTTTAAAGAGTTTTAAAACGTCTGTAACACTTTTAAATAATAAATACAATAATTTACTTTATGATAAGGACAAACTACCTTAAAATGGCAATAAAATGGAATACATAATGTATTGGATAATAATAAAGTTATATTTAATTAAATCACTCAATCTTGTTAATGAAAGGTTAATAATTCAAAAAAAGATGTGTTATTGAAAAATCGTAAAATATATAATAGTATTTTATCTAAGAGGAACTTAAAAAAAAGGGGGGAAAGTAATGGATGGATCTTTTGGAGCATTAATTAAAGCATATATAATTCAGATTATATTGGTTATTTTAGTTTTTTTAATGGCTTTTATACAAAGTAAATTTAAGTTTAAAAATAAGTCTTTAAATTTTATAAAAGAAAATAATAATGTATTAAATATAGTGGGTTCAAAGTCATACTTTTTTATTTTTTGTATACCATTTTTGGGGTATGTAGCTTTTGCATTGGCTATTTGGGGATTATTTTTTAATTTAAGAGGAGAATTTGAAAAAGAACATACTGAATATTTATTAAATGTAATTAAGTCTATTTATGATAAAGAAGAAGACATTAATAGACAATACAAGAAAGAGTTCAAGTTAATAGAAAGTATTTTATCTGATACTAAAAATCCTTACCACAAAATGGTAGTAGAAAATGCAATTGTTCTTGACTCATTTCTGAATGAATACAACAAGATAAAAGAATATTTTAAAACTGAAAAAGAAGATATTGATATGTATGAGGAAATAAAAATATCTCTAATTAATTTTTTAAAATGCATTTATAATATGGATAATGATTCTAAAAGAGAACTGATTTTAGATGAAAAAGAGATGTTATTAGAAGATATTAAAAAATACAATGATATGTTAAAAGAATATACAAAATTATAATATATAATTAATATTCTAGACTTCACGAATGTTAATGTTTCAAAGATTATTAAATAGATATATGAAAAAGTATATCAGTGATGAAGACTTATTTTCTCATTAGAGAGATTATTAAGGAGTTGTTATTTTAGTGAGTTGCTTAGAAAAAATAAAATATGACTATGAGTGTATATCTAAAAAAGGCAGGGAAAAAATAAATTTTAACGATAAATATGAATTTGATTTGAGAAAAAATGAAAAAGTAAAGGCTATATTAGAAGAAATAAATATAAATAATGCAGATGATCTACTTGAATTTGGAAATACATCTTCAGAGAGTGTTATGAAAACATCTGATGAGTTGCTATATTCAATGAAAAATTATTATGAAGATGATATAAATGAAATGTTAAATAAATTAAATAAGGTAATGGAAGATTTTAATTTTGATGAGTTAAAGGAAACTAAAGAAACACATTTTTTAAAGAAAATATTTAAAATAAATAAATGTGAATTAGATAAACAAATAAATAAATCTATAATGATAGTTGGTGAAGTTGAAAAGATTTATTTAGGGTTAAAAAGATATGAAATAGATTTAAGAGAGCAATTAAAAAGTATGAATATGTTGTATGAATCAAACTTTAAATACTGTAGTAGTTTGGAGAATTATATAATAGCAAGTGAAATTATTTTAGAAAATTTAGATAAAGAATTGTCTTTAGAATTAGGAGAAACATATTCTTATGAAAGAGTAGAATTTTTAAAAAATAATAAAGAGCTCTTAGAACAAAAAAATTATGATTTAAGGACAGCACTAAATATATCATTACAAAACATAACACTAATGGAGCAAATTCAAAATTATAATTTTGATTTAATGGAATTAATAACATCTTCTCTTATAATTACACTACCCATTTTTAAGAGATGTTTAACAAACTCAATAAGACTAAAAAAACAAGAAATTTTATCAATGGAAATGAATAGTATGCAAGACTCAACAAAGGATTTTTTTATAAAGAATACAGTAAATACGTCTAATGATAATTTAAAAACATTTGATAGTCAAACTGACTCATATTCTTTAGAGCAATTATATAAAAAAATAATGTGTAGTATAGAAGAATGTAAGAAAATAAAAGTAGAAAATAAAACCAATATTCAAGATAATTTTTTAAAAGTAGAAAATTTAAAAGAAAAAATGAAGTTTCAATAGCTTTTATATTAATAAAAATAATAGCAGAATAAAAATTAGTATAAATATAAAGTGTACTTATAATTTATAGAATAACTTATAAATAAATTTATTTATAATGTTTAAAGAAAGTTAAAAACAACTTATTAATAATTTATTCTAATTTCTAATCAATTGAAGATTATAAAATAAATGCCCTTACAATCTATTTATTCAGATTATAGGGGTATTTATTTTATATAAAAAGTGACTAACTTTAAAAACTAGTACAAATAAAGTTAGTTATTTTTTCTGAAAGTATTTTAGTAAGTTAATAGCTATAATTACAAATGTAAAACAAATATATACTTTAACTAAAGTCGTTAAAATCGGTTGTACTGAAATATTTTTTATTCCTACAAACCAAATCAAAAGCAAAAGAATAATTGCCACAATATACATATATATATTTATAATTTTTAATGAATTCTTTTTCATAAATATCATCTCCTATATGCTAATCTTATATATTTCAACGTACTTAGGATAGGTTTTTGGACAGAAATTTAAAAAGATTTATATGTTTTTCATTAAAAATTATGTAAGCACGAAAAATGTCTAAATAAGTATTTATAAAATTTCCAATTTTATGTAAATAAGATTTGATTTAAAAAAATAATTTAGATAAATATGGATACAGAAAAATTTAAAAAAATAATAAAATTTTCTAAATAATAAAGCTTAAAAAAGAACAGTACAAAAGTCAGTCAATTAAGGACAAGCATCTATTAAATATAACAAAATATATAAGACATACCTAAAAAAAAGTCTTTAGTAGCATGATATTACAGCTTTAGACATTAGATATATACTATAATATGATTGAGGTTATCATAAAATAATAAGAGGGGGAATTAAAATGTCAAAGATGATCAAATGTAAAGCATGTTCAAAAGAGATAGCATCTAATGCTAAATCATGTCCTAATTGTGGGGCTAAAAACAAAAAACCATTTTATAAAAGAGGTTGGTTTATAGTTGTAGTAGTATTTGTTTTATTATATGCTATTGGTACTAGTGGAAGTGGTGGAAATGATGATACTGCTAAAGGAAATGATGATGGAGCAAATAAAACAGCTAGTGTAGATAAGCCAGAAGAACCTAAGAAAGAAAAATATGAAATAGTTGGAGATATAACATCAGAAACTGATAGTATGGCAACATATATAAAAGGCGTTATTAAAAATAACAGTGGTAATGATATATCATATGCACAAGTAACATTTACTTTATATGATAAAGATGGAAACCAATTAGGTACTGCAATGGATAATATAAATGATCTTAAAAAAGATGGTACTTGGAAATTTAAAGCTATGGGAATGAATACAGATGGAGAAATTGCATCTTATGAGTTATCAGAAATAACTGGTTTCTAGATTAATAAAAAAGATAATTAGAGTAAAATTGTTTTATATTTCTCTACTTAAGTAGAAATGATGGAAAGCTATGAACTATAGAAATGAAACTCTATTTTTCATAGCTTTTTATAGAGTAGAAATATAACTTAAATAAAAAATATATAAATAATTTATAAAATAACTTATATATATAATTATTTATAATGTCTAAATTTAAAAACGAGTAAAAATAATTTTCTTTGATTATTTCTATTACTATATTAAAAATTTGTGTTGACTTGTAATTAATTGCACAAGAAAGTTAGAAGTAATCAGAATTGATTTACTTCTATTTTTCTTTTCTTATAATTGATACGAAGTGTTTACTCATATTATATGCAATAGCTTAGTATCAATGTTTTTTATTATTCTGTAATATTATTTACCATTAGTTCACTTTCAATAACTGATATTGTTGAAAATATATCTTTCATTGAATCATCATAAAGACGAAAAATACCTCTTCCAGCAGATTTTGCTGCATAAAGAGCTTGGTCTGATTGTTCAAAGAGTATATCATATTGATTGTTTGCTTTTTCAGTAGTAGATATACCCATACTTACAGAGATTGAAAAACCCTCATACTCCCCATAAATAGATTGGAAAATCTGTTCAACAAATTCAAGAAGGTTGTCATTATATTTAAAAAAAACAAGGAATTCATCTCCTCCTACTCTTGCGATAATACCATTATTACTCAAGCAATTTTTCAGACATTCTGCTGTATAGCAAAGTATTTTATCTCCAAACATATGACCTCTACTATCATTAACCTGTTTAAAATTATCTAAGTCAAGTATAATCAAAGCAAACTTACTGTCTGGCTCATCTATAAAGCTCTTTTGTATCTGCTCTTTTGCACAAGAATGAGTTAAAAGCTGAGTTAGAGAATCATGTTGTACCAGATGTTGAAGTTTTATAAGCTGACTACGCTCCTCATTAATGTCAATTACTTTTCCAACTGCTCCCATATACTGAGGAGTATCTTCAAGTAGCCATGTGGCATGACAAATAAAATGATACCATCTCTGCTCATCACCTATCTGAATTTGAAAATCATGATGGATGTCTGGAGATTCAGGAGTTGTACTACGTAGTAATCTATCTAACACTCTTAAATTGTTTATACCTATAATATGTTGAAGCTCAGAACTATGATATGGATCTATTGCGCACTTTGTTAAACCCAATTGTTTGGTACCCCAGTCTGAAAAAGTTACTATATGTGTTGCTTCTATGTATTCAAATTGAATTTCTCTAGACATCAAAGCTAAAAACTGATACTTAGTACGCTCATTTTCTAGTAGTTGCAATGTACGCTCAGATGCCAAAAATTCCTTATGTTGTAGTATATTTGAAGAAATATTGTGATGTTTTATTGGATCAGTAGTCGCTAAAGGATCATTTTGCAACTTATCTTGAATATGGTCAGAAATATCTATCAGACACTCTAGGAGAAGTGGATTAAATACTCCACATTCCTCATTCAAAATCATTTTGATTGCCTCTTCATGGGGAATTGCTTTTTTATAAACCCTATCACTTATTAATGCATCATATACATCTGCTAGAGCAACTATTTGTGCAGAGATTGGAATTTCATCTCCTTTAAGAGCATCTGGATACCCTCTTCCATCATAACGCTCATGATGCCAATGACAAATTTCATAGCTAACTTTGACAATTGGTTCATTTTTGTAAAAGGGTAATGTCTTCAGCATAGATGCTCCTGCCACAGAATGCGTTTTTATCACTTCAAATTCTTCTGGTGTAAGCTTACCAGGTTTGTTTAGGATTTCATCTGGAATAGTAAGCTTTCCAATATCATGAAGAGAGGACGCTGTGCTAATAAGTGAAATATCTGAATATGTTAAATCATATTTATCTGTTTTTTCTACTAGACGATTAAGTAGCATATTTGTCAACGTATAAATATGCAGTACGTGCAGTCCACTTTCTCCATTACGAAATTCAACAATGTTACTTAAGATATTTATCATAATCTTGCTTTGCTTTTCATTTTCATAAATCTGATCTGTTACCATTTGAGCTAATTTTTTTTGCTTTCCATAAAGCATAAGAGTATTTACAACACGTCTACGCACTATTGTTTCATCAAAAGGACGATTGATGTAATCCGTAACTCCAAGTCCATAAGCTTGATTTACATAAGAAGAGGCATTTTCAGCTGAAATCATAATAACTGGTACATCTTCAATCCAATGGTATTGGTTCATTATAGTTAATACTTCAAATCCATCCATTCTAGGCATCATTATATCCAATAGAATAAGGTCAATTTCTGTATCAGTATGCAATATATCTATAGCATGAATTCCGTCTTCTGCTTCTATGATGATATATTCATCTTCTAACATATCAGTAAGGATTGCACGATTAATTTCAGTATCATCAACAATTAATATTTTTTGTTTTCTTTTCATTTGAGTTTCTTTAAATTCATTATTTATCATCATATATCGCCCCCTTTGTGACAACACAATCATTTTTATAATGTTGATTTTAGATATTTTTTAAAACAAGTGTTAAGTTTTTCAAGTTCAATAGGTTTGGTAATATAGTTATCCATACCACAAGCATAGCCTTTGTTAACTTCTTCAATGAAAGCATTTGCGGACATAGCCACAATAGGGAGGTGGTTCATATTATTTTCTTTTTCTAACTTACGGATTTGTTGAGTTGCCTCATAACCATCCATTTTTGGCATCTGTATGTCCATAAAAACTAAGTCATAATATCCTGGCTCAACTGTTTTAATACGATCAACAGCTTCTAATCCATTCCATACCTTTTCTGTGGTTACACCAAAATAACTAATAAATTCTTCTGCAATATCCATATTTATTTCATTATCTTCAACTAAAAGGACACGACCTGAATAAGTTTTCTTACTTTCAGCTACATTCACATTGGCTGCTTCCTTTGTTTTTTCACTTGATGTTAAGTTACTCATGATGTGATATAAACGGGATTTGAACACTGGTTTTGATAAAAATGCATTAATGCCAGCTGCCTTTGCTTCTTCCTCAATATCAGCCCAATCATATGCAGTAAGAACAATAATTGGTAATTCATCACCAACTATCTTACGTATCTGACGCGTTGTTTGTAGACCATCCATGACTGGCATTTTCCAATCTATAATAACTACATGATAATCTTGGTTAATTTCATGGGCCATTTTTGTTTTCTCCACAGCTTCAATACCACTAAGTACCCATTCACAATTCATGCCAATTTCCTGTATAATTCTTACTGTGTTTTCACATGCAATTTCGTCATCATCTACAACTAGCGAACGCAAATCGTATAATTTACTATAATCAAATGTTTCTTCTTCACAGGTCTGTAATTTAATAGGAATAGTTACTATAAATGTGGTACCTTTACCAAGTTCACTTTCAATCTGAATTTGACCACCCATCATATCTACAATATTCTTTGTAATGGCCATACCAAGTCCTGTACCTTCTACTCTACTTTTTGTGGAAGTCTCTGCACGCTCAAAAGGTTGGAATATCTTTTTTATAAAATCTTCAGACATACCAATTCCTGTATCACGCATTATAAACTGATAACTGCCATAACCTTTTGTAGTTGGCGGTAACTCTCGAATAGTTAACCCAATTTTACCACCAGGTTGTGTAAACTTCAAGGAGTTACCTATAATATTTGTCATAATACGATTAATTTGTAAAGCATCTCCAATCACTTTTTCATGAGAGATATCACTAACATTGATTTCCATTTGTATATCTTTCTCAACCGCTTGTGGGTATGTAATACTAATAAAATCATCTATTAGTTCAGGTAGTTTAAAATCTTCTTCATTTAGGGAAACTTTTCCACTTTCAATTCTACTCATATCTAAAACATCATTAATTAGTCCTAACATATGACGTGAAGATGATAATATTTTGGTTAGACAGTCTTTTACTTTATCCTTCTTATCAATATCCATGGCTGCAATTACAGTAAGGCCAATAATCGCATTCATTGGAGTACGAATATCATGAGACATATTAAATAAAAATTGAGATTTTGCCAAATTTGCACGTTGTTCTACTTCAAGTTCAGCTAGAGCAGAATTCATTTCTTCTTCAGACTTGTATTTAAGTTTCAGTATGTATTGATAAAAAATAATAGCAATTAAAACTGATACACTAAGAATACTACCCATTATAACCATTACTTTTTTAGAACTGGTAACCAATTCGGAATATTCGTTAAGTTTCCTTCCTGCACCTTCTGTGATGGTAACAGATAATGCATCCAGCTTATCTAGTTTTGGTTGTATTTCTTTTGAAAAGTATGTTTCTATATCCTCCTGCGTATTGTTCTGTGATTCTGCCATTTTCAACATTTTCATCTGGTTATTATAAAGTTGAGAATAAAGTGAACGCATGGCTGGAACACTTTGTTTATCAGCTAGGTAACGATCATCTAAAAGATTAATTAATTCTATCATTGACTGATTAATAGAACTGTAATGTGTTTTTATCCCAGTTATTACATCAGAGGTTTGGGAGTAAGATAAACGTTCTGGTAATGCACGTAACAATGTCAGATTAGCTTTGACATCACCTATTGCAACAGACACAGTATATGGATGTTCGCTGACTATGTTCATTTGTTCGTTCATAGTATTAGAACTATATATAGTTATTACATAGTATATAATAACTATCACAAATATGATGCCTGACATTATTTTTGATAATAGGTTTATATTTGTTTTTATTAGTTTCTGAAACATATATTATTTCTTCCTTTCTTAAAGTTTAAGCTCTATCAATAGAGCCTTGATATTCCTTGATAGAATCAACTACTGTATTGTAATCTTCACTTACCTGTAAAAATAATGAAGTAGCTTTAATAATGTCTTCTGTACGAAGTACTTCTGTAATCAAATGGGATGATTCTTCTAATCTGTTGAATCCAAGATTTTGAGAAACTCCTTTCAATGTATGTGCAGACCTGAAAGCATCTTCAATATTACCTGTTTCTAATGATGATTTAAGTGTCTGGAAAGACTGATCTTGTAAAAACTTAGTAATATATTTTTCTATTCGTTCTTCTGAGCGAAAACGGTTAAATATATCCTGATAAGCTCCACCAAAAGATTGATAACATTCTTTAATTGTCATAATTTCACCCCCCTCTATATTCATATTACTTTATATAATATTATAATCGAATCTAGGCGACAAAAGTATTATATTTAGTTAATAAATCGAAATTTTCATTAGATAATTTATCTTATAATAAATATATAAATTTGCAGTGTACGATATTTTAAAAAGAAACACTGTAATGATTGTAAACACTGAGTTGTAATGTGTTTTTGAAAAATATCAAAAAGCACTACTTGTGGCTCACTGCAATTTTTAATATTTAGTCTTGCTGAAAGTATTTAAAATGCCCAATTTATTTTTGGAGTTTTATATTAACTAAGTGGTATGTAAATTAGAGTGGCTTTTTACTTTTATCTTAAATAATTTATGTTTTATATTAACTAAGTGGTATGTAAATGTCTTCCTCTTGCAGTGCAAGCATCTTTCTTAACATGTTTTATATTAACTAAGTGGTATGTAAATTTTTGGTGGAACTGGTACTTTTACCTCCTGCACTTCGTTTTATATTAACTAAGTGGTATGTAAATGATGAAAATAAGTGCAGAAAATAGGAAATTTTATAAAGGTTTTATATTAACTAAGTGGCGAACAGAGTAGTTTTAACTACTCTGTTTTTTATTTGTAAATTTAATAAAATTAAATAAATGGTAAATATTGGAAGTTGATTATTGCAAAAATAGGTACTATACTTGTAGTATAAAGAAGATATATATCGAAATAATACATATAAACTACGCGCGTAAAACACTTTTAAAATAATCACATTTACTTTCAGATTTAAAACTCATCTTAGGACATGACACATACAATCAAAAATATAGACTATATCAGTTTAAAAAACTTAAAAATTGAAGAAAGAAGTCTGTTGTTTTTCAGAAGTGGGGTAATTTCAAGAATATAAATCAGAATATTTTGAAAATAGGGGGGATAATTTTATGGGAGAATTAAAAATAAAATCATTAAATGAAATTGATTCCAAAGAAAACAAAATAAAAATAATAAATACTGTTACAGAAATTAGAGAAAAAGATTATAATACCTTTCTAAAAATTATGGGATATATGGAGTATTCTAAATTAAAAAATAAGGCACAATAAAGTGCCTTATTTTTTCAAAGTTTTCTGCATTAATCCTAGCACATATTCTCTTGTTTCAGAATCAACCTCATAGAAAAGTCTAACAAATTCTTCAACTTCGCTATTGTCAAGATTAAAACCTTCTAATACATCTTTGAATATTTCACCTTGTCCAGTTAGTAACCACTTTTTATTTACGTTATATTTATCGCATATGTCGTTAATAGTTCTATCTGTGACTGTTCTTACACCTTTTTCAATTGAAGATATGTGATTTTGAGAAAGATTTAAAGATTCCCCAAACTCTTTTTGAGAAAGATGTTTTATTTGTCTTAATTCTTTAATCCTAGTATTCATTTTTTCACCTCCTAGAGATACCTCTTTGAGATATTATACCATATAAAATATCTCACTACAATGGAAAATATCTGAAAAATAAGGGAAAAAATATCTCAAAGTATATTGACTTAAATCTCAAAGGGATATATAATGTAAGTATCTCAATGAGATATAAAAAAATCCTTTTAAGATTAAGGAGGGGATTAAATGAATGAAAATTCTACAAATGACTTTAGTAGAAAAGAAAAGGAAAATCTTATAAAAGATGCTAGCCTAATATATGAAACCGACTACTTAGAATTTATAAAAATTAAATATCTGCTAAAAGGAATTGCTAAAGAAAAAAGAAAACAACTGTTAAAAAAAGAAAAAAGTGACAAATGTTCAATTTAAAGAAAGGTTAGAGGTGAAAATATTGAAAATTTCAGATTTTAATAGAAATCATATAGGCAAAGCAATTCAACTTCAAGAAACAAGATTTGATACAAGTACAGATTGCATTATCACAGAAGTGGAAACAGGAGAAATAGTTGCAATGTACTACATGCAAGAAAATGATGATGTAGGATACAAAGTGATAACATATGAAGATTTAGAAAATGGTGATTGTAAATTAAAGCTATTAAATTAATGAATAATTTTAGAAGGGAGGTGATACAGTGAAATTATTAAGAGATATAAGAGAAAGAGACTGGTTTTGGATAGAAAATATTTTAGTTGACAGAGAAGATTTAACAATTTATGAAAAAATGATTTATATAGTCCTTGCAAGGCATTCAAACGAAGAAAGTTTTTGCTTTCCAAGTTATAAAACTATATCAGCAAAATGTGGATGTAGTGAAAGACAAGCAAAAAATGTAATAAAAAGTCTAGAAGAAAAGGGCTTGATTAAAAAAGAAAATAGAACAAGAGATAATTCAAATGAGAAAGAAAGTAACATATATCTTGTCTTAACAGCTAAAGTAGGTTGTGCATGTGATGCACAACATGTAGTGAATATGATGCACAACCCTAGTGCACCTCATGCACAACAGGTGGTGCATGAGGTGCACAGTAACAATACTAATATTAACAATACTAATTTAACTAGTAATATATATAGTCTTGCAAAGCAAAAAGAAGATAAAACAAATGACAAAGATATACATAAAAGAATTATTGATTACTTAAATGAAAAAGCAGATAAATCTTTTAAGAGTACAACTAAGAAAACTAAATCTCTTATTGACGCAAGACTTGCAGAAGGATTTGTTGAAGAAGATTTTTACAAAGTAATAGATAACAAAGTGCATGCATGGTTAGAAGATGCTAAAATGAGCGTCTATTTACGCCCTGAGACGTTATTTGGCAACAAGTTTGAGTCTTACTTAAATGAAGTGCCACGAATGGCTAAAAATGGAAATGAGAGTGTCAAACAAAATAAAGAAGTAAGTAAAAATAAATTTGCTAATTTTGAACAAACATTTACTCAGTATAGTAACAAAGAGTTAGATGAAATTATAAAGAAGAGTCAAAAAGCAAAGTTTGAAAAATGAGAGGTGTATTAAATGAATGAGAAAATAGAACTTACTGAAAAAGATTTACATTGTATTGCGAGACATTTACAAAATGAAGTGATGCAAATAGCGTTTCGAGGAAATAGAGAAGCCTCTACATCTTGCCAAGTTTGTGATTACTTAGAAGAATGTAGAGACAATTTCACTCATATAGATACTTTTATAAAATTAAGTAAGATAACAAATGTAAAAATTGTAACAGTTGGGCATTTCTTACCTAAATAAAACTTTTGACTCTATAGCTTACGAACTTTTTTTAAAATAGGGCAATCTTCCTCTGAAGACTTACAAATATGGCTTTTATCACAATCAGCACCCATAAATTTAGCTCCAGAAGTTATAGGCGTAGTTTCATATATACAACAAAATGAAACAGTTTCATTTATGACAGGACATTTTTTATTTATAGATCTAGAAAAACCCATATTATCACCACCTTTGTAATCAAATTAAACATATTGGTAGTATGTTTAATTTAAATATAACACATAAATTATGACAATATAGAATGAACTCTAATTTAAACTGCACGTAAGAATCTTAATTTTAAAATTGATAGAACAATATAAAGAATGAGAGATGAAAAACAGATTAAATTAAATATAAAAAGCTAGCAATAAAAATAATAGTTTTGAAAAGAGAAAATAGGATGAAAAACAGGAAATTTTATAAAATAATAAATTTGAGAAAAATTCAATATTGAAAAATATAGAAATTCAATATTGAAAAAGGGTCATTTTTCAATATTGAAATTAAAATTTGACAAAGTATTGAAAACCAATATTGAAAAAATTTAAAGAATATAGCAATTGCAATGCCTATAGAAGACGATTACATTACACGAAAAACACAGGTTTAAAGAAGTTGTCAAAAACCATTAAAAAAATGGTAATGGGAGAGAGAAAAAATAAAATTAAAAAGTTTTATAAAAATGTTATTAAATTATAGCTAAAGTTTATTAATTAATTTCCTCGTAGGAAAAATAACCTTTAATAGAAAGAGGTACAAAATGAAATTAGAAAATATGTCAAAAGAGCAAAAAATAGCGATCCTACCTATAAATGAAGCGATAGAAAAAACTAAAGAAGATGAAAAAGATATAAACAAATACTTAAGAGAAATAAAAAACTGTAAAGAAATAAAAGTAAAAATTATAAGAAAAAACGGAAGCAAAATAGATGTTACATTTGTAAATAAATATATGAAACAGTGGTTGGATGAAGAAATTGAGATTTTAATTAATGTCATGAAAAATGAGGTTGTTCAGTTAAAAAAAGAATTGCTTAAAATGAGAGAAGCAGGTGAGAAAAATGAACAGAATTAGTATCACACAAGCACTAGCAAAGTTTGATAGTTTACTAGATAAATACGATAATTTTCCAAGCTATGTGTATACGCTTGAGTATAGAGGCAAGTTCTATGAATGGATAAAACAACTTGAAAGAAAAAATGAACTAAAAAAATTTAGGATAGTTAATGCTATAATTTTTGAGCTAAATGGAGAAGAAGCACCATTTTGGAATTAAAAAATGCATTAAGGAAGGAGAGTACATGATATTTAACATTGTAATTTTGATATTATGCTTTGATGCAGTTTTCAGCATTAGAAACAATATTAGATTGAGAAAAAGTATTAAGTTAATAGAGGAAGATGTAAAAGAAATTAATAGTTTTAAAAATAGTTTATATAAAAGTGCTAATTCATCATTAAATATTGCAGTCAGAATAAATAGAGTTTTTAACGACGCAACTAAGACAGTAGAAAATACTAAAAAGATAGAGAATGAATGTCAAAAGATATATGAGCAATTAAAAAAAGATATATAAAAAGGGGTATGGTTCATGAAGAAAATATCACATATGAACATATTAGAAAAAACAGAATTCATTAATAAAATAGCATCAGAAATAAAATCTGAATCTAAGTCAATGAGTAGATATGAATCATTATTAAAAGCAACAGAAGTAGTAAAAGAGATAGAGAAAAGAGAAGAAATCATGTATGAAAAATAGTAGTAAATAAGAATAGAAAATACGAAGAAAATGGAGAAAAAAACTTTTGCAAAAGTTAGAGCTAAAACTGTTAATTCACTCGATTATAAGCAAAAGGAAGAAAATAGCAAAGATAAAGATAAGGAGATTGGCTTTCAAGTATTAAATGACGAAGATATACCATTTTAAGAGGTGATTATATGAGAAGTCTGGAAGAAATAAATAAATTAGTTGAAGATAATATAAATCTTGTACACTTTATTATAAATAAACATTTTAAATGTTTTCTAAGAAAATATCCATCTTTGAAAGAAGATTTATTTCAAGAAGGCTCTATAGGATTGTATAAAGCAACATGTTGTTTTGATGAAAATAAAGGAACATTTTCTGCAATAGCATGGCCATATATATTAGGACATTTAATGAGATTTACAACTAGATATGTTAAAAAACATTATAGAAATGATATAGATAGTTTTGAAAAATGTATCTATAGGAATGCTTATGGTGAAGAAATAAGAATAGAGGATAGATTAGCTGGTAATGAAAGTATAGATATAGAAAGTGTTCATGTTATTAAATCTTGCATAAAAAGAAGTGAGATAAAAGATATACAGAAAATAGTTTGTTTAAGAGAAAGAGGATATACTCAGAAAGAAGTAGGTAAAATGCTTGGAACTAACCAAATAACAATATGCAGAAGACTAGGAAAATTAAAATCTGAAATTAATATACTAGGAAAATAATATAAATATTTAAGTTTATTGGAGGTAAAATGAAGATTAAAATAGTTGGCGGTAGGGAAAATGAGTGTCCAGTATGCGGTGGAAGTGTATTTAAACTTAAAACAACCATAGGAATAGTTTGGCAATGCAAAGACTGTGGTTGTATGTATCAAGACTTTGAATTTAAGAAAAATTAAAGGAGGAGAAATGTTAGATTTTTTAAAAGAATTAATAATTGAAGAACTTATAAAGACAAATAGAAAGATGAATATTTTAGACACAGAAGAATTTGAAAAAGAAGTAAGAGAATTAGACATAGGAATATTAATGAGATTATATGAGCCAATGGTGTACTTACATTGTATGAGAAATGGAAATAAGGAACTTGAAAAAATGGAGGTAGAAGATTTTTTAAGAAATGCTGGTGTAGACATAGAGGAAAAGTAATCTTATTCAAAAAAGAAAGAGGAGCATTACTTCACGCTCCCGCTTGTCAAAATTCTAAAGTTGTCATCACAAAATAATTATAACATAAATGGGAGTGTGAAGTAATATTGGCCAATAAAAAAGATATTTTGTTTAGTAGTGCAGAGGGCAAGTTATATAGCTATAAAAAAGCAAAAGCAGAAATTGAGAAGATAGGTATTGATATAGAGATAATAAAGAATGGTTATAGAGGATGCAGTGGTATTGAAATTAGAGAAAAATCAAGTAAAACATATGACACTAAAAGTGTAGTTGAGATAGAAGTTGAAGAGAAAGAAAGGAAAGTATTATTAAAAGAAAAAGAGAAAAGACATAAGGAATTGCTAGTTGAAAAAATAGATAATGCAATGAAGATATTAAGTGAGGAAGAAAAGAAAATAGTCCAATATAAGTATTTTTCAAATAATAGGACATCTTGGGAGTATGTTGGTAGAATGATTGGATTTTCAACAAGTAAGTGTAAGCAGATGAGGATAGAGATTATAGATAAGATAAAAGGATTGCTTTGAAATTTTACATTTATGAGAAAACTAAAATCAACTTGATTTTTTATTAAATTAGATTATAAAACAATCAATATATAATTAGTTAGATACAATAAACTTATAGATAACTTATAGTTATCTATAAGTTTATTGTTGATTTATGCTATGAAACTTGATATTATATGAATAGATAATAATATTAAGGGGGATATAAATATGAAAAAGGCATGGTTATTTAGAGCATTACCAAATAATATTGATAGAATGAAAGAATTTAAAGCAAACAATTTGATAGGAGTTGGTTGGGATTACGTAGAGGACTTATCAGGTAAAGATATAAATGATATAGGAGAAATACTTAATAAACGTGATTATAAAAGCTCTAGATCAATGTCTAGTGATAAATCAACATTAGATATAATAGCAAATAGAATGAATATTGGAGATATTGTAGTTGTTCCACATGTGGATCTTGTGTATATAGGTGAAATATCAACAGACTATAGATATGATGAAACTAAAGCTACTGGTGAAGGATATCCTCATCAAAGAGGTGTTAACTGGATTGGAGAACCACTTTTAAGAAATAATTTAACCTTAGATTTAAGAAGTTCACTAAAAGTACCAAAAACTTGTGCAGATTTAACTCATAGATATAAAGATATCCAAATAGCACTTGGAGAAGTTACTGAAGATAAATTAGATGAAAAAGAGTTTATAACTGTAGAGTACCCAATAAGACCAGATGTAAATGTAAAAATAGAAATACCTAAAGATTTAAAGAAATCAGAGTCTGTAAGAATCGGAGAATTTATAAAAACTATATTTTTTGATGATGTTGAGGACTAAATTACACTGAAAATACTGTAGGCTAATTTGTGTTTTCATGAAAGAGTGCGTTAAAGGAACTTTTAAATGTCTAAGTCAGTATAAGATAAATTAAATTATGGTCTAAAATTTCAAATTTTAGACCATAATCTTATGTTTTTAGATAGGCCTAAAATATTTAGATTATAAAATAATCAATTTTAAGACATCCCTATTTTATTTATAATTATGTACATTTTACACTATCAGTTAATTAGAATTATTTTTATTCATATTTAAACTATTCAAATTGTTTTCCCAGTTTTTTATCTCCTTCTTAATGTCTTCACTTAAAGTATCACTTGAAGACACTTTCTTTAATTTATCATTCAAAGATTTCTTTTGTTCTTCTGAAAGATCTGTTTTTATTGTAGGATCAATAATATCTATTACATCTTTTATATCAAAGTCAACAAATTTGCATAATTCTTCTAAATGATCAATTAGAAAATCTAGACCTTCATATGACCAAATCTTATAACTTTTACCGTTTTTTAACATAAACTCATTAACTTGGTAACTTTGATTTGCTAATTCAAAGAATAAACCTGAAGGATCCATTATGTCATTTATAGAGTTTTCATAGTTAACAATATTAATTTGTCTTATTAATTTCTCTTTTTCTGTTAAGTTACTATAATTTTTGTTAACAAAAGCAACTAATCCAAATTCAAAATTTAAAATTGAATCTTTACGCTGTTTTACTGAATCTTCTCCAAATTCTCTAAGACCTTCTAAATTTTTATCAATAGCTTTATCTCTAATTTCTGTTAATTGTTCTATACTTAAGTCTTCTAAGTTTTTAGGCACTATTTCTTCATTATTTTTAGTAATTTCTTTTGATTTATCATTTGTATTTCTATTATTGAAAATAAATATAGCAGTGAATAAACTTAAAACTATTACTAAGATAATTAAACTTATATTTTTCTTATTTAGCATATTAATCCTCCTTTATGGTAATGTATATATAATTATAACGAAGAATGAATTGATTTTTAGACACTTTTATACAATCTTAAAAAATTTATATATTCAAAATTGCAATTAACAAAAATAAAACTATAGATCATAAAATAAACAATCAAAAATAGTGTAAAAAACAATACTTTTTGTTAATATTAATAGATAGAGATAAACTAAGGTGGTGATTAAACTGACAATAGAAGAATACAAAAATAAATACTCTACTGGAGATAAAATTATACTTTCCTTAAAGAGTTTTGATAATAAGGAACTATACTATCATGAAACTGAAAACATATTAAATTCAATAGATGAAATAGATAGATTAACATCAAGCAAGATATTTAAAATAATAGAAGATAAAAATGATTTAGCTTTAGAGTCTTATTATTCTAGTGTAATAGAAGGTGCCTTTTCAACTAGAAAGATTGCAAAATCTATAATTAGAGGAAAGATGAAACCAAGTAATAAAAGTGAGTATATGATTTACAATAATCATAGAGCCTTAGAATATGGATTAGATAATTTAGATAATTTATATAGTCACAAATTTATATATAATTTACATCACATATTGGGTGAAAACTGCTTAGATTCAGAAGAATATGAATACAGAACTGAAAAAGTATATGTATGTGATTCAAAAGGTGAGATTATACATACAGGACTTGATCCTTTGAAAATATATAACTTTATGGATGAATTAATAACTTTTATGGAAAATAGTAAGGTAAATGATTTAGTAAAGAGTACAATAATTCATTTCTATTTTGTGTATGTCCATCCTTTTAGTGATGGTAATGGAAGAACATCAAGAGCCTTATCATATCTATATTTAATTAATAAAGGATATGATACTTTTAAAGAGTTTTCAATATCATATATGATATCTAAAAACAGAACTAAGTATTATAAGGCTATACTAGATGTAGAGAATAAAGGATATAATTTAACTGTATTTATAGAGTTCATGCTAAAGTCAATAATACAGTCTATAAATGAAATGAGAGACATGCATGATAGAAAGTCTTTAGAGAGTGTATTAAAAGAAGAGTTGTTTGAAAATGATATTACTCTATCAGCAACAGAAGAACATATATTAAAATATATTTGTAGTAAAGATAACTATTCTATGACATTAGAAAATTATATTAAAAAGAATAAAAGTAGATACTTAAAGGCTGGAATAAAGGAAATTGAATTAGTTGACCAGTTGATGGAAGTATTTAATAATCTTGAAGAAATAGAGATTTTATCTAGAGAAAAGGATGTATATAAAGTTAATGAGAAGTACTTAAAAATGCTTGATATAGACTACTTTAGATAATCTAGAGAGGAAATATATGAATAATAAGAAAAAGGCATTCTTGATTTCTGGAGCTATAAATGTAATTTCATTAATTATTGTTTTTGCATTATTTCGTTATAATATTATAGAAAATAGTACAAGAAATATGATAATAACTGTGATTCTAATTTTTATTTTTGAAATTATAAAAATAAAAATTATAGAGAAATATTATAACCTATAAACAAGAAATACATTTCCTAAGAGCATATTCTAAAGTATGCTCTTAATTTAATTGCGTAGATTCAAATTTAAATAATGTCTTTTTTGTAGACGATTTATGTACGATTTATGACCGATTTGTGTACGATTTGTGTCTTTTAATCATGATAAGATTGTATTGTGATAAAAACATATTTAATAAAAAATGGCTTGGAATTTATATTCTGGGTCTTTTTTTATACAAAAATTTAATAAATAATTTAGGAGGAAGTAGTATGTTGAAAATTTTACAAGAGAAGAACATAAGAATGATATGGTCAAAAGATGGTAGTGAAGTTTGGTTTCATGCTGGTGATGTAGGTGAAGAATTAGGTGTAATTCAAATTAACTCTACTCTAAGAAACATAAATAGTAAATATAAAAAGAAGATTACTAATGAGTTTTTAAAAGTGCATGATATGCACTATTCAAATTTTAAAGAGTTATATAGAACTGGTGAAATATTTATAAAACCTCATGCAGTATACAACATAGCTTTTAGGAGTAATAAGCCAGAAGCAAAATTATTTACTGAATGGACTACAGAGGTTATAGACCAAATTAGAATACATGGTTATTATATTGCTACAGAAAAAGACCAAGAATGGTTGGATATAAGAACAGAAGGTAAAAAGGTAAGAAAAGATTTTACTGATGAAATACAAGAGTTTGTTTATTATGCTATTAGTCAAGGTAGTAATAAGCCTCAAATGTATTATAAACATTTTACTGAACTTGTAAGAAAAAAACTAGGAATCCCAAAAGATGTAAAAAGAGATGAATTAAATCAAAGTGAATTGTTTGATATACAAGCACTTGAAAGAGTCATATCTATGAAGTTGCCTAAGTTGATAGATAAAGATATGAACTATAAAGAGATATATAGGAAAATTAAAGAGTTAATAGAGATAATTTAATGCTATCTATATAGATGGTATTTTTTTATGTAATAAAATAAGTGCTTTTAAGAGAGGTGTTTGAAATTAAACGAGATATAACAGAAGAAGTTTTAAGTGCTGCATATGTACCAGATAATCTAAAGTATTATGACAGTGTAATGAGAGAAACTCCTGGCATGTATGGAAGAGAATGTTCTTTAGATTTTATAAAGAAAAAGCAAGAAAAACTCTTGAAACTAAAAAAGAAGGTTAAAAGAAATTATAATTCTAAGATTGATAAGTTAGATTTATATTTAAAAGTTTTAGAAGAAAGTATAATTGATGAGTCTGATCATGTTGAATTAGTTACATTTAAGTTATATTTGCAGTTAGAAAATGTGGTGAAAGTAACTAGAACTGTAAATGATTTAGGATTTAGAATAAAGACCAGTACTTATTCAAAAGAGAGAAGATACACTACAAATGATATAACCTCTATAATTACAGATTCTTTTGCTAATGTAGATGAAGATTTAAAGATGTTAGTACAAGAAAGGCAGAGAAAAAATTATTATGGGAATAAGGAGTGTTTTTAATGAATGGAAGCACATAAAGGACAAAAAGTTAATCCTATAAAAGATATTGAAGATGTCTTTAGACTTTTAAATTTTTTAGAGGAATGGAATGAAAGAAATTACTTGTTAGCTATATTTGGAATGTGTACTGGACTTAGAATAGGGGATATATTAGCACTTAAAGTTGCAGATGTAACAGATGTAAAATTAGATAAAAAAGGGAAGAAGATAAGAGTATCTAAGGATTGGATTAGAGTTATAGAGGAAAAAAGGGATTATGACAGAGAAGTTTTCTTATCTGATGTAATAAAGGGGGCTATAGAAAACTATACTCAAGATAAACCTGGAGAGGAGTTCTTATTTAAAAGCGGTAAGAGAAAAAAGTTTAATAGACCTATTCAAACAAGGCAAGCAGGAAGAATAATAAAAGGAGCAGCAGAAAAGGTAGGGATTAAAGAAAATGTTGCAACACACTCTTTAAGAAAGACATTTGCAAGACATATTTATGATGAGGAAGAAAATAAGACTTATGCTTTAGAACTTATAAGAAAGATATTGGGCCATAAGAATATAGAAGTAACAAGACGATATATTGGAATAGATAAAGAAGAAGAAATAAAAGCAATAACTAAATTTACTAATAAATTAAAGAAAAGAAAAAGAGATTAACATTATTATAAATTAGCTCTAAATTTCATATGTTACGTTTTTCAGCAATAGGACATTACAAAAGTGTAAAGGCCTTTAATAATAGAATTTCCAAAGAATAGAATAGATTTATTAAGAAGTCTGAAAATGTATATTGAAGGTCATTTTTAGAGAGATTAAAACAAATGTATATGTAATAGATATTTAAGTAAAGGAGTGATTTCTTGAGTGAAAAAGATGTTGATATAGTTAATACAGGATATAGAAGATTAGAAGAATTAACCCAAGAAGAATCAAAGTTAGTATCTCTCTTGATTTCAGGTTTTACTGTAACAGATGCTGCTAACTTAATTGGTATTAGTAGACAGACTGTTTATAACTGGATGAATAGGGAACATGTTAGGAAAGAAATGGACAGGCGTAAGCAAGAGCTGGCAAGCCAGGGAAACTCAATAATATTAAAAGATATAGAATCCTATGTTAATAATATTAAGGCATTGGCCAAAGATAATAGTGATAAGAGAGTAATGTTAGCAGCCAATCAATATCTTATAAATCGTATTTATGGTAATCCTACAAATACAGTTATTCAAGAAGAGAATGGTAATGGTATGGAAACTGGTGAAACAGAAATAGAAGCAGCCATAGCTAAGATAAGAATAAGAACAAAAAAATAATTCTTAATAAGCATTATTTTAATTAAAAAACTACCATTTTACAAATATTTATTGTAAAAATAAAGCATAGTGTAAATTTACATTTGAAAAGAACTTACTTTTGTAAAAATAGAATTCAAAAACGGATTAATTTACAAAAAGCATGATAAATGCTTGATTCTATTTTTACAAACGTGATATACTTTATTTATAAATAAAATATATTGGGGGAATTGCCAAATGGTAGTAGGTTATATAAGAGTTTCAACAATAGAACAAAATGAAGATAGACAAATAGTCACAATGAAAAATCATAGAGCAGAAAAAGTTTATCAAGAAAAAATAAGTGCCAAGGATATTAATAGACCACAGTTAAAGGCTATGCTAGATTTTGTAAGAGAAGGCGACACAATAGTTGTACATGATTTTAGCAGACTTGCTAGGAGTACTAAAGACTTATTGGATATAGTTGAACTTCTAGAAAAAAAGCATGTAAAATTAATAAGTGCTAAAGAAAACTTAGATACTAATACATCTGCAGGAAAGTTGATGCTTACAATGCTTGGTGCAATATATGAATTTGAAAGAGAAAACATGCTAGAAAGACAAAGAGAAGGTATCGCAATAGCTAAGGAACAAGGTAAATACAAAGGACGTAAAGAAGTTAAGATAGAGAACTTTAGTAGTTATTATGATAGATATAAAACTAGAGAACTTAATAAGACTCAATTGGCTAAAGAATTGGGAGTAAGTAGACCAACATTAGATAGATTAATAAAGAGCCATGAGAGTAACTAAGAAGAGCAATATATATGCTAAGTTAATTTTAGTGGGGCAAATTCATAGAATTATGCCCTTTAATTATGTCTGAAATAATTATAAATAACTGTTTTTAAGTATAGGGGGTATCCTTCTATTTCAAAAAAAGTATTTTTTATAGAAAATGAGTTTTGGAAATTTTCTAGCAAAATTTAAAAACCAGAGATACATCTTGAAGAAGGTGATTTTATTATAGAAAAAATTATATTGTTCATTTTATTAATTATATTATTAACTGAACCTAAAAAGAAAATAGAAGAGATAAAAGGATGTAAATACCAGTGGATAATTTAGAAAGAAATATACAACTTATATTTAGTTATCTAGCAAAGACTTTTATAAGAAATGGAGCAGCAATAAAAGATGCTGAAAATGAAGCAAATGTACTTATAAAGTCTAATGCAAATAATCTTTTTGGTGTTAATGGTCTTGCCTATCAACTTGGGAAAATAAATTTAGAATTTTTCTGTATGTACTTTATGCAAGATACCTATCTACCAAAGGAAGATAATGCTGCTGCACCTATAGCTAAAGTTCATCATGAGTTATGGGAAGATATACAAGAATCTATAATTGGAGATGGTTCACAACAATTAGGGAGAATTTATCCAAGAGGTACAGGTAAAAGTGCTTTCGGAGATTTAGCAACAACTGTATGGTCACACTGTTATAAACATAAAATGTATACATTAATTTGTTCAGATATAGGTTCTACAGCAGAAAAATTTGTAAAAGATATAAAGAATGCTTTACTTGAAAATGAGTCTATCAAAAAAGCATTTGGAGTACTTTTAAATGATAATGATAGAAAATACATTTGTAATAGTACTCAATTAGAATTAACTAATAAAACCTTTATTGAAGCAATATCATCTTCATCACCAATGAGAGGAAGAAAATACAATAATAATCGTCCTGATCTTATCATACTTGATGACTATCAGTCAGAGGAAAATGTTAGAACAGAAGATGCTAGAGAAAAAAAGTTTAAAAGATTTTCTGATGACGTAAAATATGCTGCACAAAAACCAGTTATAAGAAATGGTAAAACTATAAAAAGAGGAACAACTTTTATAGCACTGGGTACTTTACAACACAAAGAATGTTTCTATAGTAGGCTAAAGAATTTGCCAACATGGAAGTTTAAATGCGAAAAAGGAGTTTTAGTTGATAATGTAGATGAATTATTTAACTCTGGATTATGGCTAAAATTCAAAGAACTATTATTTGATTTTAAAAATACAAATCATCTTGAAGATGCTAAAGAGTTTTACTGGGATAATGAAAAAGAAATGAAATTTCCTATATTGTGGCCAAGTTTTTGGGATTGTTTAGATATGGCTTTAAGTTATTATGAAAACCCAACCTCTTTTAAACAGGAAGTACAAAATGATGTAAATTCAATAGGTGAAAAATGGTTTAAAACAGTAAGAACTGAATCTAGGGAATGTATTGAAACACATAACTTCAAAAAGACAATGCTATTATGTGATCCAGCATCTGCTGGTGGGTCTAAACATGACTATAGTGCTTTTCTTGTTGGGAGTGAGTCATATAATGGTTTACTATATGGGAGATTAGCAGAACTAGCTAAAATAAATGCTAGAACTGATTTTGATAAATATATAGACCATATGATTTATTTATTAAAAGTGTATCCAGATATAACACATGTTTATATAGAAAAAAATACATTTAATGGTGCAGATGCTAATCAATTAGAACTTAAAATAAAAAATGATGATATTCTTTACTACAGAGATATAGAAATCATTAATGAGCACCAAAAGAAAAATAAAGATGATAAAATCTCTACTTTAATACCTGTTTTAAATAAAGGTCAAATGATTTTTGCAGAAGAAGATAAGGAATTTATACAGCAAATCCTTGATTTTACAGGACAAAAGTACTCTCTACATGATGATGCACCAGATATATCAGCAGAATTTATAAATAGGATTTTTAATATTAAAGTAAATGAAAGTATTACACTATTAGATAGAAGAAATTTAGGTCTTTGATTGTATGGAGGTGATGCATTAAGTGAAAATAGATTTAAATTTATTAAGAGAGATATATGATGACTGGAGTTTAAAAAAGCAAGAATACAACACTATGTATAAGTATTATAAAGGTGAAACAGATGCTATTAGTAACTATAAAATGGTTACCAAGAGGTCTAATAATAAGATAAACACTAATTTCTTAAAAAAGTTTATTAATGAAGAAGTCGCTTATTCTCTTGCAAATAAAATTACCTATACAAGCAGATTGGGTGATGAGAAGATTATAAATGATTTAGAATACTATACTTGCCATTGGAGTAAAAAGCATGATTCAGATTTATTGAGATATACACTATTATTTGGATTTTGTTATGAACTTTACTATGTAAAAAACAATGAAATGAAAGTAAGAATAATAAAACCAACAGATGGCTGTCATTATGAAAATGAAGATGGAGAGATTATCTATTTTTTTAGAGAATTTAAAAAAGATTTTAAAGATGATATTTATATAGATATATATGATAAAGAATACATATATCATTTTGATTCAAATTTCAAAGAAGTTGAAAGCCCTACAGTAAATAATATATTTGATGGCAATGTGCCAATATCAATTTGCAAAAGAAGTGAAGAACTAGGAAAAAATACAATATTTAATGATATAAAAGGGTTACAAGATGCTTATGAAACTAATTTAAGTGATATAAGTAATGAAATTAGTGATTTTAGAAATGCTTATTTAACCTTCTCTGGATGTAATATTAAAGAAGAAGATTTGCCAAGGATGAAAGAACTTGGAATACTTCAAGTTAATGGAGATGGAAAAATAGAGTGGCTTATTAAAGACATGAATGATACATTTGTTCAAAATACACTATCTTCAATAAAAGAAAATATGTATGAAATTACATCTCATATAAATCACAATGAAAAAATGCAAAGTAATACATCAAGTCTAGCAGTTATAGCAAGATTAATCAGTACAGAATGGATTTGTAGCCAAAATAATGATAGTATTGCAGATACTTTATTTAATAGGTACAAATTATTGTGCATTTGGCTTAATAAAAAATATGGTTTTGACTATGATTATAAAGATATTAAGGCTAAATTTACCCCTAAGATACCACGTGATGATTTAGTTGTAGCAAATATATTAAGTCAACTTGGAGATAAATTATCTACTGAAACCGGATTATCTCAACTAAGTTTTATTGATAATCCTCACGCAGAAATGGAAAAGGCTAAAAAAGAACAGGAAATAGTTTCAGAGGGAGAGATTTTATTAGATGAATCAAAAGATTATAACTAAATTGACTGAAGATATATATAAATCTGCTGAAAATAGAACAAAATCATTTTATAAGTATCAAAGAGAAAATAGAGATAAACTTTTAATAGAAGTGGCTAAGATACTGCTTTCACATGATATTTTCAATGAATATCTAGATATTAGCATTAAAGATAAGAAAAGATTAAGAGCAAAACTTAATAAAATTATAAATGAGTATTCAAATAATTATGATGAAGAAATAAAAGATATAGAAAGCATTTTATCTGATTCATCTAGAAATAAGTATTCAAATCTAGTGATTTTATTAGGAGTAATAGTAAAAATTAGAGACATGAATAATCTTAACAGTAAAATTATAAATAAAATAGTAAACAACAAAGTTGATAGTAAGCATTGGAGTGATAGGCTTTGGAATAATAAAAAAGGTATAGAAGAATCTCTTAAAAAAGAAATAAAGAATTTTTTAAATGGAAAAACTTCTGTAAATAAAATAGAGAAAATAATAAGAGATAAATATTCAACTGGAGCAAGTCAAACAAGAAGGTTAGTAGAATCTGAAGTATCTAGATGCCAAAATGAAGTGAATGAGTACTTCTTTAAAACCCAAGGTATTATAAAAGTAATGTACTGTGCTGATTTAGATTCTAGAACATGTAATGATTGTAGTATTTATAATGGTCTAACTTTTTATGTAAATGAATCAAGACCTTCATTACCACAACATTGTTATTGTAGATGTGAATATATACCTATTCTTTAACGCATATTGATTTGATATGTGTATTTGTTATGTTTAAATTTATAAAAAGGAGAAAATTATGAAGAAAAAAGAAATGATAGAACTACTGCAAAATATAGAAGAGGAATCAGAAATAGATTCATTATTGGAAAATGTAGATTTATTTAAATTAAAAGATAAAAAAGAACTTACATTAGATGATTTTAAGGCTTTGATTTTAAATGATACTAATTTTAAATCTTTTATGGATAGCGAAAAAAATAAATATCATAGTGAAGCACTTGAAAACTTTAAGAAAAAAGATATGCAAACACTTATAAATGCTGAAGTTCTAAAAAGGACTTCTACAAATGAAACAGAGGAACAAAAGGCTATAAGGGAACTAAATGAAAAATTGGATAGATTAGAAAAAGAAAAAAGACATACAGAAATGATTTCTAAATATAAGGATATTTTAGTTGAAAAGAAAATACCTACAAACTTAATTGAATATCTACTATCTGATGATGATGAAAAAACAAATGCAAATATAGATATCTTTGAAAACTCAATGAAAAAATATATTCAATCTAGAGTAGATGAAAGAATTAAAGATGGTTCATATACACCACCTGGAAAAGAAGGCGATAATGAACTATCAGAGGTTAGAAAGCAGATAAAACAAGGTTTAAATAGTTTCTAAAAAAGAGGAGGATTTTATAAATGGCTAATGTATTACAATATGTAACGCTTTTTCAACAAGAATTAGATTCACAAATAGTGGTAGGTTCAACTACTGGATGGATGGAAAGAAACTCTGGTCAAGTTATATATGATGGAGGTAGAGAAGTAAAGATTCCTAAGGTATCTATGGATGGTTTAGGAGATTATGATAGATCTAAAGGATATGCTCCAGGAGCAATAACACTTGAGTATGAAACTAGAAGAATGGAAATGGATAGAAGTAGAGAGTTTATGCTTGATTCAATGGATGTAAATGAAACAAACTTTGTTGTAAATGCCTCTTCTGTAATGGGATTATTTCAAAAGCAACATGTTATACCAGAAATAGATGCATATAGATACTCAAAGATATTTTCAGAAGTTTCTAAGGTTGATGAACGTGTAAAATATTCTTATGAAGTATCTGCTGCGAGTATTTTAAGTGAATTAAAATATCAGATAGCATCAATTCAAGATTCAACTGGTGATATACCTCTTATTATTAGTATGTCTAGTATAGTGGCAAGTATCTTAGAACAGTCTACTCAACTTGATGATATTGAATTTGGTGATGGAGATATAAAAAGAATTGTAAAATCTATAGATAATGTACCTATAATAAAAGTTCCATCAAAAAGAATGAAAACAGAATATATATTCATGGATGGTAAAACATCTGGTCAAACAGCAGGTGGATTTAAGGAAGGACCAAAAGCACTAGATATAAACTGGTTAATAACTCCATCATCTGCTCCAATTGCAATATCTAAGACAGATAAACCAAGAATATTCACTCCAGATCAAAATCAATCAGCTGATGCCTATAAAATAGATTATAGAAAGTATCATGATTTATGGCTATTAGATGAACCAATAAAACTTTGTAGAGCATGTGTAAAACAAGCAAAGGCTACTCAAGAGTAGAGGTGAAATAAATGTTTGTATTAAAAAAAGACAACGTTATTAGACTTGCTAATAATGAATATGAAAGTAATAATCTAGTATCAAAGGGATTTAAAATATATTTAGAAGAAGTGACTAAAGAGAATATTGATAAAAAAGAGGAAAAAATCGAAAAAGTTAAATCAATCTCTAATGATTTGTTTAATCTATCTAAACCAGAACTTATGGAAATTGCTAAAGGTAAAAATATAAAGGGATATTCAACTAAAACTAAAGAAGAATTAATCCAATTACTAGATGAGTACAATGCTTGATAGTATTAAGTTAATTTTAGGAATAGAAAATGATAGATATGATAAATTAATAATCCTTTATATAAATAAAATAAGTGAAATGGTTTTAGAATATTGTTCTAGACAGGAATTAAGTATAGCACTAGAAGGGTTTGTGGAAGAAAAAGTAATATCAATATTATCTTCAAGATTTGAGGAACTTAAGAAAAACAGTGGACTTGATAATCTAGAAAAAAACTTAAAAGCTATAACTAGAGGTGATACAAAAATAGAATATAATACTTTAACATTGCAAACTGCTGAAAATAGTATGAGTTCATCATCTTTTTTAACTGATGCTGATAAAAAATTTCTAAGCCCATTTTGTATTGTTAATATGTACTAAGGGGTGATTAAGTGACAGAGGCAGATATATTAGAAATGACCTATCTTGATAAAATGACTATTATCAGAAAGTCAAAAGGTTGGAATCAAGAAACATGTTCTAATGATTTTAGTAATATTATTATAGCTGAAGATATCCCATGTGCAATTTCAAGAAAAGAAGAAGCCATTGTAAGTGGCGATATTGGAGCTATAGTCATAAATAGAAAGTTATTTTGCAGACCAGAAGTGGATATAAAAACAGGCGACACTATAAATGCAACTTATAGTCATGGAGAAGAAGCTATATTTAAGGTTTCTAAGGCAAATATATATCCAAGCCATATGGAAATACCTATTACAGAAGCGGAGAGAATATAATGGGAATAGATAATTTAGGAGTTTTTGAAGCATTAGCCTTAGATTTAAAGTTAAATGCATCAAATTTCAATAGAAAAATCAAGAAGTTTACAAAAGAAACTGGGCAAGAACTAGCAGAAAATATAAGAGATGAAACTCCTGTAAAGACTGAAAAGTTAAAAAATGGATGGGAAGAAAATCAGCCTGAATATGATATTTATATTGTTGAAGATAAGGTTGAATATGCCACACTCGTAAATGATGGCCATGCAACTAAAAATGGTGGAGTTGTTCCTGGTGTATTCATGGTTGAAAAGGGAATTGAAAAAACAAAAGAAAATATGACAAGCGCAAAAGCAAATTTATTTGATTGGTAGGTGATTAGTTGCTTACAAACAGAGATATTATAATAGCAGTTAATGAAAGAATAGAAAATGAGTTTAGAGATACAGATATTTTTATTAATGAGGATAATATACAAGGCTTTGAGGAGGCTTGTTTTTTTGTGCAACTTTTACCTGTTTCTAATAATATTGCAAATAAAATTTTGGATACTAAAAAGATATTCATAGATGTTGAATATTATCAAAAGGCTAGAAAAAATAAATTAAATCTATATGATATACAAAGTAGATTAGAAAAAATATTTAACAGAAACATTAGAGTTAAAGATAGAAGTTTAACTATAGAAAATATATCTCCATCAATTGTAAAAGATTCTGTAGGTTATAAATTAACTTTCCTAATTACTGTATCTTATTTTGAAGAGATTTACTTTAGTAAAGAAACATATGAAACTATGGAAAGTGTAGATTTAAAGATAGGAAGTGATTAAATGGGTTTACCAGAAATTAATATATCCTTTATTCAAGCTGGAAAAACTTTTGTTAAACGTTCTGGTGGTATTGTAGCACTTATTTTAAAAGATACAAAGAATACAGGATTGATTGAAATACAGGAAATAGAAGATATTCCAAATGGCTATTCTGCTGACAATTTAAACTATATAAAGATGGCAATGAGAGGAAATATATATCCTCCAAATAAGATATTAGTCTACGCATTAGATGTAGATGAATCAATAGATGATGCTCTAGACTTTCTTGAAACTTGTGAATTTAATTACCTTTGTATGCCAGAGGAGACAGAGCAAGAATTGCCTAAAATCAAAGCATGGATTAATAAGATGAGAGAAGATAATAAAATAAAGGTTAAGGCTATAACTGCAAATAATGTAGCAGATTATGAAGGTATAATAAACTTTACAACAACTGATATTGAAATTGATGGTAAGAAATATACTTCAAATGAATTTCTACCAAGGTTAGCAGGTTTTATCTCAGGAACTCCATCAACTCAGTCTATAACATATGCAAATATACCAGAAATAACTAACATACCAAAACTAACAAGGGTTGAAGCAAATACAAAAATAAATAATGGAGAGTTAATTCTAATAAAAGAAAGTGGCTCTATTGTTGTTGCTAGAGGGGTCACATCCTTTACAACAACTACAGATTCAAAAGGTGATATATTTAAAAAAATTAAATTAGTAAATACATTAGACCAAATTCATAATGATCTTAAAAAGATAATTGTAAAAAACTATATAGGAAAAGTTCCAAATACTTATGATAATAAGTGCTTACTTATAGTTGCAATACAATTATATCTTCAAGAATTAGAAAAAGATGGTCTCATTGATCCAGGTTCAACAGTAGAAATAAATTTAGATTCACAAAGAGAATGGTTAAAAAAACAAAATATAGATACATTCAATATGGAAGAACAGCAATTAAAGGAGTATAACACAGATACTCTCGTTTTTTTAAAAGCAAAAATTAAATTAATAGATGCTATGGAAGATGTGTATTTAGACATCTCTATGTAGTTTGGAGGTTAAAATTTGAAAGCTAAAATAGACCCAAGTAGAATAATATCTGGTACATTTGGAGAATGTTGGCTAGATGGGAGACAATTAACATCTGTAAAAGGGTTAGAAGCAAAAGTTGAATTAGAAAAAGAAGAAATTAAAGTTTGTGGGCAGTTAATGGTTGGACAAAAACTTATTGGAGCATCTGGAAAGGGCTCTATAACCTTATTTAAAGTGAGCTCTTTATTTGGAGAATATGTTGAAAGTATGCTAAACGAAGGAAAAGCATTCAAATTTACTGTAATAAGTAAGTTACAAGATCCAGATTCCTATGGAGCTGAAAGAGTTGCACTTTATGGTTGCATGCTTGATGATTTAACTTTAGCAGACTGGGAAGCAGGAAAACCAGGAGAAATAGAAGTTCCATTTACTTTTGAAGGCTTTAAATACTTAGATAAAATTACAGAAAAATAGGAGGATTTTTATTATATGAACACAGTTGAAAAATTATTAAATATGGATGCAGGTAAATTAAAACTGCCATCTAGTATATATGAACTATATTGCAAAAAATTAGATGATACCTTAGAGATTGAATGTAATGCTATTGATCCAGAACGTTTTGATGAGATAAGAATGAATTCATTGGACGTAGATAGTGGTAATTTAGAAAATGTTAATGTCTATGAACTTAAAGTTAACACAATACTTGAGGCATGTCCTATTTTTAGAAATATGGAAGTTGTAGAAAATATGGGCTTGGCAACCCCTAAGGATCTTATAAAAAAATTACTCTTAGCTGGAGAAATTGATAATCTATATGAGGAAGTTAATAAAGTAAATGGCATAGATGCTGAGGGAGATAAAAAAAGACAGAAGGAAAAAAATAAAGAAATAAAAAACTAATTAAAACGGATGGAGAAGTTAACTTAATGTACTTATTATTTAAGTATAAAGGTATAATGCCATCCGTTTCTTATCGTATGCTAAAAGGTGAAAAAGAAATTGTTAGTGTTTTTATAGATCAAGAGTTGGATGAAAAAAGAGAAGAAATAAAATCTGGTGCCAGGAGGTTATTTTAATCTATGAGTTCTAGTACAAAAGTTTTACAAGCAGTAATAAAAATGAGAGATGAAGCAAGTTCAACTTTAAGAAGAGTAGCAGCTAATACTAGAGCTTTGCATGATTCATCCTCTCAAGCATCAAGAGCATTAAATAATGTCCAGAACAATTTAAAAAGCGTTGGCACAAGTGCATTAAAAGCAGGAGGACTTATAACTGCTGGAGTTGGTGGGGCATTTGCTGCTGCAACAAAAGTTGGAACAGAATTTGAAAGTGCTATGTCTCAAGTTAAGGCCACATTTGGAAATTCCTTAAAGCCAGGAGACTTTGAAGCTATGTCTAAGGCTGCTAGAGATGCTGGAAAAGCTACAACTAAAACTGCTGCTGACTCTGCTAATGCACTTCAATATATGGGACTTGCTGGATGGGATGTTCAAAAATCAATGCATGCCTTAATGCCAGTGCTTAACTTATCAGAAGCAGCATCTATGGACCTTGGTTTAGCATCTGATTTAGTAACTGATAGTATGAGTTCTATGTGTTTAGAAGTTGATAAGGTCAGTAAAAGTGGAAAAGTACTAGCTGGTGCTGGATTAAGTGAGTACTTAGATAAAGTTGCAAATGCATCTACTAAATCAAATACAAACATACAACAGTTAATGGAAGCATTTAATGTTGCAGGTGGTACATTTAGTAACTTAAAAGTTCCATTATCTGAAGCAACTGCCATTATGGGAATACTTGCAAATAGAGGAGTTAAAGGTACAGATGCAGGCCATGCTTTAAACTCAATCATGATAAACCTTACAACAGGTGCAGGCCAAGCAGGTAAAGCAATGAAAAAACTTGGAGTAAGTGCATTTGATAATCAGGGTAAATTTAAAGGTATGTCAAATGTACTTAAAGAAGTTGCAAATAAAACAAAAGATATGACTGATAAACAGAAGAATTATTACTTGGCAGCTATAGGTGGAAAAACTCAATTAAAAACGTTACAAAAGTTACTTGATGGAGTTGGAAATGAGTATGATAGTTTAAAGAAAAAGATAGATAACTCAAAAGGTGCCTTAAAAACAATGTCTGATGTAATGAAAGATAATACTAAGGGTGGACTTGCAACCTTAAAATCAGCCCTTGAAGAAACCGGAATTACTATTTACTATCAACTAAAACCAGCAATAGCCTCTGTAGTTGATAGTTTAACTAAAATGACTGTTTGGTTTAATAATCTAAGTGAACCAATAAAAAGAGTTATAACCAATGTAATGCTTTCAGTTGGAGCATTTGGTGTACTTTTACTAACTATAGGAGCAGTATCTTTAATTGTTTCAAAGGCTATAGGAGTATTTAGTTTCTTCGTTCCAATAATACTAAAAGCAAAAGTTGCTTTCAGAGCTTTTGTAATCGGGATGAAGCCATTAAGTGCAGTATTTTTGGCTGTAATGGGTCCTATAGGATGGACTATAACAGCTATAATTGCATTGTCAGTAGCATTTACTGTTGCTTATGCTAAGTCTGAAGTCTTTAGAAATAAAGTTAATTCATTAGTAAAATCATTTGTAGAATTTGCAAAGCCTATAGTAAGTTTTTGTATGCCTGCACTTAAACAATTAGGAGAGAAATTTAAAGAGTTATTATCAGCATTTGGGCCACTATTTGCATCTATATTAAATTTAGGTAGTGTAATAATGAAGGTATTAGGACCTGTCTTAATTGGTGTAATAGGGTTTCATATAGCAAAATTAGTTTTAATTTTATCTACTTTGGCAACGGCATTTAGAGCTGTTGTAGATACTATAACTAATGTATTAAATGGTCTAGCATCTATTTTAAGTGGTATTTTTGATTTAATTATAGGTATTGTCACAGGTGATAGTAAAAAAATGATGGATGGAGTTAAGCAAATATTTGATGGAGGAGCTAAAATTATAAAATCAATTTGGAAAGGTCTCATAGATTTTATAACTGCTCCAATAGAAGCAGTAGCTGATATTGTAGATAGTTTATTTAAGGATAAAGCGAAATGGCTTACAGATAAATGGAGAGATTTAAGAACCTTCTTAGAAAATCCAATTGAAGCAACCGCAAAGATATCTACTAAAACAAATGTGAATATACCTGGAAGTAAAGCAGCAGATGCGGCTGGAAAATCTACACCAAATACAGGTGGATTAAAACAAACAATGGAAAATTTAAAAGGTTCATTTAGTGATTTTAAAACTTTTATTAAACCTATGACAGATTCTATAAGTCAAGGAGTTGAATCTGGAAAAACTAAATTTACAGAACTGCAAAATAAGATATTAAATGATGTTAAACCTGCACTAAAGGTTCTAGAGGATTCTGGAATAAGTTTTAAGAATAAATTCAAAGAATCAATAACTTCAATAAAAGATAAATTTAATGAGTTAAAGGATATATTAGTAGGAAATATCAAGACAAATATAGATAATCTAGTAAAAGCATTTGAACCTTTAAAGCCACACTTAGATAATTTAAAAGAATGTTTTGATAAGGTTAAACAAGCGATTACTGATTTTTTTACTCCAGCTAAACAAGTTGGAGATACAGTAGACCAGGTAAGCCAACCAATGGACAATATGAAAAAGTCTACTGATGGCATAAAATTAGCATTTCAAAACTTAGGTCAAGCACTTGCACCTGTTAAAGCTTGGTTTCAAGGATTTATGCCTTTCCTATCACAAATAGGACAACAATTATTACCAGCTATAGGAGTAGCAATAGCTGGTGTTGTTGGTGGAATAATTTTAGCATTTATATGGTTTTTAAATACATTAACAGCAATAATAACAACTGTTTCTGGAATTATAAACGGAATTATATCTTTTATATCTGGAATTATAAATGTTGTAATGGGACTTATAACAGGAAATGCTGACCAGACAATGGATGGCCTTAAACAAATATTTGATGGCGGAGTAGGTATAGTTAAATCTATATGGAATGGTTTGGTAGATTTAGTAAGTGGAATACTGGAACCTGTAATAGATCTTGCTGATTCATTTTTCAAAGATAAAGTTAAAGGTGTAAAAGAGACTTGGAATAAACTTAAAGAATTTTTTAAACACCCAATTAAAGGAACAATAGAAATATTTAAAAAAGGTCCTAGCTTACAAATAGGAAAAGGTGCAGATGCTGCTGGCGGTCCAAGAGGAGCATTTGGTATAAATAGAGTTCCTAGAAATGATTATTTAATAAGAGCACACGAAGGAGAAAAACTTTTAACTAAACAAGAAGCCAATCAATATAAGAGAAATAGTTCAAATGGAAGTTTATTTCTTGATAAGTTAGCAGATACAATAATTATAAGGGAAGAGGCTGACATAGATAAAATTGTAAAAAAACTAAACAAAAAAATATCTCTTGCAAATGTTGGAGGAGTTCTTTAGGAGGTATCTGATGGAAATATGGTTAAGGCAAGCAAATAATGCATTTAGATTCCCTATTCTACCACCTTCTTTTGAAATAAATGGAAATGCAACAATAAATACATCCAATATATTAGGAGTTGGAGATATTGCAGTATTTGGAGGATTAGGACTTAAAACTATAGAACTATCATCTTTTTTCCCTAATCAAGAATATAGTTTCTGTAATTATAATGGATTCCCAAAACCTTATGATTGTGTAAATTTGATACAAGGTTGGATGAAAGAGGGATTTATATTGAGATTTATAATTACAGAAACTAATGTAAACTTTGAATGTATCATAGCAGATTTTAATTACAAAGAACAAGATTGTTCAAGAGATGTTTATTTTACCTTAAGTTTAAAAGAATATAGAAGAATAAAAATATCTAAGGTCAATGCTAAGGATGACGATTTATCTTCTAGTATTGACCTACCCATTACAAAAGGATTTGAGACTAAGCAAAAAACTCACAAGGTCATTGAAGGAGATACTCTTTTTAAGATAGCTAAGAAATATTATGGAAATGGTGACCTTTGGCAGAAAATTTACGAAGCCAATAAGGATAAAATTAAAAGCCCAAACATAATACAAAATGGATGGATTTTAATAATTCCATAAAAGGATGGTGATTTATAATTAATAAAATCAAAATACAAGTTCATATAAAAAACGGAAATATATATAATATAACTGATTTAGTAGACAAATGTACCTGGTCTGGAGATTATAGATCACCATCAAGAACACTTGAATTTTCTATAATTCAATCAGCATCTGATATTAACTTTAGGCAAATAGATATTCCAGTAGCAAGTACAATTTGTTTCTATGTAGATGATAAAGAGATATTTAGAGGCATGATAATAGACAGGTCTCTCGATTCAAGTAATAACAGTATTGATTTTACTGCAAAAGATATGGGTTTTTTACTTTTACAAAGTGAAGTTTCATATAATTTTAAAGATAAATTGGTTGAAGATATTGCAAAACAGGTTTTTGTAGATAATAAACTCCCACTAGGTAATTTGCCTAGAACCAACGTTAAATATACAAAAATGTTTATTGGTGTAACTGGCTATGATACTATAATGAGTGTTTACACAGAAGCAAGCAAAACAACAAAGAAAAAATACATGATAGAAGCCAATCTTGATAAATTTAATGTAATTGAAAAAGGAATTGTTACTCTAGATATTACCTTTGAAGAAGGTTTTAATCTTATTAATACAACCTTTTCAGAAAGCATGGAGAACGTGAAAAATAAAGTACTGGTTGTTGATCAGTATGGTAACAAGATTAATGAAAAAATAAATGACTCTATATTTAAAAATGTTGGAGTAATTATGCAAAAGGTAATACAACAACAAGAAAATGACACTGTAGATATAGATAATGAGTTTAAAGACATAGAAAGAACTTGCTCTTTAAAAGGATATGGTGATATAAGCTGTATAACTGGTAGAGGTGTAAAAGTAAAAGATTCATATACAAAATTAATAGGACTTTTTTATATAGATACAGATAAACATATTTGGCAAAATGGAGATTATCAGATTGAACTTGAACTTAACTTTCAAAATATTATGGATGAAAAATCTGCTGGGCAAGATGAACAAAAAGAAGATGGCAGTTCAGAGTATACTGGAGGAACAGAGTTTCCTGCTGAATTTACTGCATATTGTCCTAGAAAATCTGAAGGTGGAGATACAGATTGTAGAAAGAAAAAATTAGACCCTTCTAAAAAAACATGTGCCGCCCCTATGGTTGGTGCTTTCAAACAATCTTACTATACAAAAGATTTCTTAGATAAATATCCATTATTAAAATATGGTGATGAAATACAGTTAGTTACAGGAGTTTCAAATCGAGATGGAACATACAAAGTAAATGATGTTGGCTCTGCAATAATCATAGAAAAGGATGGAACATATCATATAGATATTTTATTTGGAAATGTTGAAGATATGATGGATTTTGGAAGAAGAAAAGGAAAGATAGTAATAGGTAGTTATGCTGGAAACATGACAGAAAGAGCAAAAACTGTTATATCTGAAGCAAGAAAACATCTTGGAAAGCCATACAAATGGGGTGGTAATGGACCAAGTAATTTTGACTGTTCTGGACTTATGGTATATTGCTTTAAAAAAGTTAATGTTAATTTACCAAGAACATCTAGTCAACAATCTAAAGTTGGTAAAAAAGTAGAACAAAGTAATTTGCAAGCAGGAGATTTAGTATTTTTCCATAATCCAGTTAGTCATGTTGGTTTATATATAGGTAATGGAGAATTTCTACATGCCCCACAAACAGGTGATGTAGTTAAAATAAGCAAAACAAGCAGTAGTTATTACACTAAAAACTTTTCTACAGCTCGAAGAGTTTTATAAAAAGAGGTGATATAATGGCAAATCCAATCAATGAATTTATTAAAATAATGAGAGAAGAAGGTAAATTTCATAATGAACCTTCTTTTTTTATTGGTAAAGTTAAAGATAAATTACCAGATTTAAAAATAGAGATAAATAATCTTTTATTGGAAAAAGAAAATCTTTTAATAGATAGTTGGATACTTAATAGCCAGATAGAAACATTTGAAACAGAAATAAATCAAGAACACAAACATAATATAAAAAACCCTTTTACTAATAATCTTGAAACTGGAGATATGGTAATAATGTTTAAAATAGGTGAAAAATTTGCTATTGTAAGTAAATTGGTGAGTCTAGATGAATGATACTATATTTCCTTTCATGGGTGTTCCAGAGGATTATACTTCTCCATCCAATGAGGAATTACCTATTTTTAAAGAATTTGCTTGGGATTTTGAAAAAAATGAAAAGATAATTGAAAATGGAGACTTTAAAGTAGTTGAAAGAAATGAAGCAATCAAGGTATGGATTTATAAAACTATAAAAACAGATAAGTATGTTCATTTAATATATGAGTGGGATTATGGAACAGATATAAAAAATCTAATTGGACAAAAGTATACTAAAGGACTCACTGAAAGTGAGGCAAAAAGGTATATACAAGAAGCACTTTTAATCAATCCCTATATATTAGAAGTTAATGTAACAAATACAGAATTTAAGGATGATAATTTATCCATAAGTTTAAATGTAAAAACAATTTATGGAGAGGAGGAGATTACATTTGTATAATGGCCAATCATTTAGTGCCTTAAATAATAGAACTTTAAATAACATAAATCTACCTCTTTATAAAGGTCAAGGATCTTCTCTTTATAATATAGTTTCTCCAATAAATTCAGAACTTGCACAGTTATATATAGAACTTTCTTATATACATAAGAGAGTTTTTATTCAAGATAATTTTGACGATTTTCTTGATAGAAGAGTCAATGAATTTGGAGTATATAGAAAGTTAGGCACAGAAGCAATAGGCGAGGTAACATTTGAAGGCAAAATCGGAACTCAAATACCAAATGGAACAATAGTATCTCACAGTGATTTACTATTTGTAGTTATTAAAGATATTACAATAGATGAAGATAGTAGGTTAAATGTAAGCCCTATACAGGCTTTAGAGGTTGGTATTAAGTATAATTTATCAGCTAACACAGAATTTAAACTTATAGAAGAAATAAATGGAGTGACTAAAATTTATAATGAACTGGACCTAAAGGGTGGAACAGAAATAGAAACAGATGAAGAGTTAAAAGAAAGATTTTATAAAATACAGAAAAATCAAGCCACAAGTGGTAATAAAGCTCATTATGAAGCTTGGGCTTTAGAAGTTGAAGGAGTTTATAATGCTAGAGTAATTCCTAGATGGGATGGTCCAGGTACAATCAAGATTTTGCTTTATGGTCAAAATAATCAATCTGTGGATAATGAAATTTTACAAAGATGTACTGAGCATATAGAAGAAGAAAAACCAATTGGACCTATTGTTACAGTTGTTACACCAAGCATTTTTGATGTTAGGATTAGTGCAACTCTAACACTTGAAAGTGGATATGATATCGAATCTATAAAGGTTATGTTTTTAGATATTATAAATTCTTATTTAATAGAAAATTCAAGAGAGATTGTTTATATAAAAATAATGAGTTTATTAGCAAGCATAGAAGGAGTGCATGATATAAAAAATCTACTTATAAATGAAGATATTAAAAACATAATAGTTGATGAAGAAAAAGTTCCTGCTGTTTCAAATGTTACATTTAATATCGAGGTGAGTTAAATTGAAGTTAATTGATTACCTACCAAGTTTTGCGAACAATGAAATTGACATACAAATTCAAGATGCACTTGAAAATGAACTTCTAACATTACTTGATGAAAAGAATGATTTATTAGATCAGTTTTTTATAGATACAGCAACTTGGGGACTTGATGACTGGGAAGATCTATTAAAAATAAAAACAAATTCTAAGTTGGATTTTGATACTAGAAGAAGTAATATAAAAGCTAAATTAAGAGGTAAGGGTACAACCACAATAGAAGTTATAAAGGCAATCTCAGAAGCTTACACAAAGACTAATGTTGATGTAGAGGTATTTAGTAATCTATTTAGTTTTACACTTAGTTTTATAACAAATAATTGTAGTTATAACACTATCTTGGAGTTAGATAAGAAAATAGAAGAAATAAAACCATGTCATCTTGAACATAAATTTGAGATGATTTTATTCAATAAAAATGACATATTTGCAGGTTCTACAATGAATACAGGTGAAACAGTTACCATATATCCTTACAGTCCAACTGATATAACTTCTTTTGGAGAATTAACTATAACTACAGGCAATGACAGAAGTATGGAAAAAGTAACTTTATACCCAAAACAGGAGGTGATATAATTGGCAGAACAAAAATATTATACCCTTTTAACAAAGGTAGGCAAAGCATCTATTGCAAATGCTACCGCACTTGGTAATAAAGTAGATTTAGTTAAATTACAACTTGGCGATGGAGCAGGAACAGAATATAATCCAACAGAAGAACAAACAACACTTAAAAAAATAGTTTGGGAAGGTTCTGTAAACAATGTAAAAGTAGATGAAGAAAATCCAAACTGGATAGTAATAGAAACTGTAATACCAGGTAGCATTGGTGGATTTATGATAAGGGAAGTAGGTATATTTGACTCGTTAAATCAACTAATTGCAGTATCTAAATATCCTGAAACATATAAACCAACTGCTGATTCGGGAAGTGTAAAAGATTTAGTTATAAAAATTATTTTAGTAGTATCTAATACTTCAAGTGTAAATTTAAAAGTAGACCCAACCGTTATTTTAGCGACTTTAAAAGACATACAAGAGTTAGACACTAAAATTGATACAACTAAAACAGAGTTAACAAGCAACATAGAAACTACTAAGACAGAGTTAAACAATAAAATAGGAGATACAACACTACTTGAAACAACAGATAAAACAAATATAGTTAGTGCATTAAATGAGGTAAAAACTAGTGTAGATAGTATAGAAACAACAGCAGAGAAAACAACTATAAAAGATACAGATAACTTATTTGAAAGTGATAATGTTGAAGGAGCATTAAAAGAAGTAATGCAAGAGATAAAAGGGAATAAAACTAGCATTATATCTAGTATAAACAGTAACTTGATACCAATGTAGAAAGGAAGGTGATTAAATGACTACTTATGATGTTAATAGGACTATTAGGAGAAGAAAAGGTACCTATTCTCAGTTTGATATTCATGCTGAGAAGGTTGATGTTGATTCTGGCAGTACTTATCATACTATTTATTGGGGAAGTTATAAATTAAGTAAATCAAAGTCTATGAATATAACTGAAACTAAGGTTTATAAGATTGCTTCATATGAAGTTTATCGTTATATAGGTGCTGAGAAAATTATATATGAAGATGATATTATTTACCAGAATACTACTGTTCAAGTTGTGTCAAATCCTAACATTTCTATAGATAATGATTTAGGTGTAATTGGAGATGCTTGCAGTATAAAATATAATATTTATGATAGCAATCCTGATGTTAGTTTTAAAATAACTGTAAAATTAAATGATGTTGTAATAAGCGAAAAAAATAATACAGTAGATTCTAATTACACTATAGATTTAACTGATGAACATTTATCTAATTTAGTATTTAACTCTGTAAATAATATAACTATTGAGCTTGGTACTGTTGCTGGTGGTAAAATGTTAGATAAAACTGTTACATTCACAAAAGGCAACACTAAACCAAAATTAAATATATCCTCTTATAACTCAACTACTGCAATATTTACAGCAATAGACACAGATGATAATTTAAGTAAAATAGAGTGGTTCATTGATGATGTATTAAAAGATACAATAACAACAGATTTAACAGCAGAAAAAACAATAAACTATGAACTTACAGACAATGCAATACACACACTTAAAATAGTTGCTACAGACACAGAGAATGCAACTGCTGAGAAAGTTTTGAGTATAAGTAAAGAAATTATGCCACTTCAATCTGATGCAACTTTGCAAGATATATCATCTAAATTAGTAGAGATTGGAGAAGGGTTTAGAAATGGTAAAACAAGCATTATAAATACTCTAGCACTTAAAAATATAGATGCAAATTTAAATAATACACTCGTTGAGTTATCAGAGAAAATTAAGGGAGGTTTTGATAGCGGAGACGCTAGTTTACAAGATTTGATGAATCAATTAACACAAGCTAATAACACTATAACACAGTTAAATACTAAGTATAAAGTTGCTAGTGGTACAGTTACTTCTTTTGCGGATAGTACTAAAATTGCTTATCCATATCTAACCGACAATGTTACTAAACCTGGTTCTTGGATTAAAGTTAGTAATTTAGGCTTTAAACCTAATATTTTCTTTGCTGATTTTGATTACTATGATGCTGAATATAAAAATAATTATAAACTTTTCCTTTTCGCTTGCAATGGTGTTGCCACACAAAGAGGTGTTGATTTTTCAAGTGTTACATCTTTTATCAGAAAAAGTGGTGATGAGTATTTTCATGCTAATGGTTGGCTATATAGTAACTCAGAGGGGGATGTCTATTTTAATAATACTGGCGTTCAGATTCCAGCTTATAACTTTGATTCAACTCAAAAACATACTTATAAATGGTATGCTATTAAATTTATTTAAAAGGAGGAAAAAACATGAATGTTCCAAACCGAATAATATATGACCAAACAGGTAGAACAATCTTTGAAACAGGCGAATCCTGTGGAGATGTATTGCCACATTATACAATAACAGAATTGCATTATATAGATATTGAATATGGAAGTATAGATTATACAAGGAATAGAGTTATAGGTATAAATATAGAAACAAAAGAACCAATTTTAGAAGAAATACCAATATATGTGAGTGAAGAAGAAAAGAGAATACAAGAGTTAGAAAATCAAATTTTATTAAATGAAAATGAGAAAGTAGGAGGATTATTATAATGAATATAAGTAATGTTGTAGTAAGAATATTAGCAGAAAGAATATTAAATGGAGGGCTGAATCCACTTAAAAACAGACCTTTTAAACTGGATGATGTAACTAATACAGAGTATAGAAAAGCGGTAGAGGATTATATTATAGAAAATAGTGGAGTAGTAGAAGGAGCAGAACCAACATTATAGAAGGTTCTTTTTTTTATTCCTAAAAATATATAAATTCATTTACATTTTGCCTACACTTCATCTACACTTTGCAGACGTTTATAGTTTTAAAATTAGGTACAATAAAACCATAAATTGAGAAAGAGGTGGATTGAATGACAACAGTTTATGAATTTAATTGTACAGGAAGTGAACAAAGTGTTACATTAAAACCTGGCAAATATAAATTTGAATGTTGGGGTGGTAGAGGTGGTGCTACAGGTACTCCTTTTGAAAGCGGATTTTATTATGGTAAGGGTGGTTATTGCAGTGGTGAATTAATTTTAAGAAAAGAAACTACATTGTATGTTTATGTTGGCTTTGATGGTAAACGAGGTTATACTTCTGTTAATAATCAAAATGGTTGGACTTTTAATGGTGGTGGGTATGGTTCTACACGTAGCGGTGGTGGTGCTACTGATATAAGACTTGTTGGTGGCGAATGGGATAACGAACAAGGTTTGTTATCTAGGATAATTGTTGCAGGTGGCGGTGGTGGTACTTTTGATACTCATACTGGTGGTCATGGTGGTGGTTTACGAGGTTATCTTGGCACTTCTGCTACTTATTCTGTTGCTCATGGTGGTACACAATTTGAAGGTGGTCGTGGTAGATTAGAGGATGGTTCTTGTGATGGTTCTTTTGGAAAAGGTGCTAAACCTACTAATGTTTCTGCTTATTCTGGTGGTGGTGGTGGCTGGTTCGGTGGTTCTCGTGCTAATGGTTCTGAGTATGGAAGTGGTGGTGGAAGTGGTTATGTATTAACTAAAGATAGTTATAAACCATATGGATATATACCAACATCTGAATATTATTTTGAAAATGTCGTTATGACAACTGGTGGAAATACTACCGTTGTAAGTGGTTATTCAGATGGTCGTGCAAAAATAACATTACTTCAAGCATTACCTTTTTTAACTGTATCATCTTATAACTCAACTACTGCAACGTTTAAAGCAGACCACACAGACCCTACATTATTAACTAAAATAGAATATTTTATAGATGATGTATTAAAAGAAACTATAACAACAGCTTTGACAGAAGAAAAAACAATTAACTATACATTAGAAGATAATGCACTACACACACTTAAAATAGTAGTTACAGACAGTGCCAATGCAACTGCTGAAAAAGTTGTAAGTATAAGTAAGAATATAATGCCATTAGAGGATGATGCTAGTTTACAGGATATAGCAACTAAAGTTAGCGAAATGAAAGATGGTTTAAAAAGCGGAAAAAGAAGTATTGTAAATGTATTAGCGTTAAAAGATATAGATGCAAGTTTGAACAATACATTTGTTGAATTATCTGAAAAGGTAAAAGATTATTTTGATAGTGCAGATTATTTTTTTCAAGAAGCTAACAAAGGAAAAGAATTGATTGCAACTGCTATCGGCTCTCCTGCCACATCAGAACAAACATTTCAAGAGTATGCGAACTATATTACAGAGTTTAAAGGTATTATAACTGATTTACAGCAACAAGTTAATATGAGATATAAAATAAGTGCAGGTTCTTTCGAAGGAGAAGAAACAAAGCCATATAAGGTTACCTTCCCTTCTGTTCCTACTCATCTTGTAGTATTTTCAATAATGAACGAAAAAGAATGCTATTATACTCCATTGAAACAAAAATTAGAAAGTAATCCAGGTGATAGTACTGCTTATATTGAAATTAATGCAGATGGAAAAGGATTTAAAGCAGGAAGTACTAGTTATACAACAAGCAAAGGTCCATTTAAAGGATATTATATTGCTTGTTATAAGTAAAAGGTTTAGATAATATCTCTAAACCTTTTTTAATGCAAATTTACAATTTAGGAGGTTTTCATGAATGAAGAACTTTTCAAAGACAATTTGAAACGACATGAGGTAACAATAAATAAACATAATGATGAAATAGATGAATTAAAAGTAGCAAATATAGAGTCTAAAGCAGAGTTAAAGGCACTATGTGAGAATTTAAACTCACTCACAAGTATGCTCAAGTGGCTAATTGGAACAATAATTACAACACTTGTAGGGTTCTTTATATTTGCAATACAGAGAGGAATATTTTAATTAGGAGGAAAATAAATGGATAATTTAATAAGTTTCATACCAGAGCAGTTACTAATTTTAGTTGCTGCTCTTTATGTTATAGGAGCAGGTTGTAAGAAGTATAAACAATTAGATAACAAGTATATTCCAGTAGTATTATTGATACTTGGAGTAGGTTTTTCAGTATGGATGCTAGGATTAAATGCTGATGCAGTCTTACAAGGCGTGATTTGCTGGGGTATATCAATAGGTATAAATCAAACTTACAAACAGTTGAAGGAGGAAAATAAACAATGAAAATAGCAATAGTACCAGGACATACACTAACAGGTAAAGGAACAGGAGCAACTGGTTATATAGATGAAGGAAAAGAAAATAGAAATACTAACTGATTTAATTGTCAAATGGTTAAAACAAGGTGGAGCTACTGTATATACTGGAAAAGTAGATAAATCGAATAATTATCTATCTGAACAATGTCAAATAGCAAATAAACAAGACATAGACTTAGCAGTACAAATTCATTTCAATGCAAATAATACAACCCTAAAACCTATGGGTACAGAAACAATATATAAAACTAATAATGGCAAAGTGTATGCAAATAGAGTAAATGATAAATTAGCGACAGTATTTAAAAATAGAGGTGCAAAATCAGATGTAAGGGGCTTGTATTGGCTTAGTCATACAAAAGCACCAGCAATTTTAATCGAAGTATGTTTTGTAGATAGCAAAGCAGATACAGATTACTATATTAAAAATAAAAATACAGTTGCAAAGCTAATAGCTGAGGGTATATTAAATAAGAAAATAGATAATATTGAGGTGAAACAAATGTATAAACATACAGTGGTTTACGAGGGAGAAGTTGACAAGGTATTAGCACAAATAATTAGTTGGAACTACAAAGAAAATGAATGTAGAGTATGTGATATAAAAGACTATGTACCAGGTCATACAGAAAATCTATATGTTATTGGTGGAGGAGCATGTAATAAGATAAGTTCTATAACTAAGGAGAGATATACTATGATAAAGGGTAATGATAGATTTGATACACTTTATAAAGCCTTAGATTTTATTAATAGATAGATTAGTAGGTAGCAACTGTAGTTAGTTGTTACCTTCTTTTTTTATTTGTGTTGAAAAAGATATTTGTATATGTTAACTTATATAATAAGTTATAGATATATTATTAATGCGAGGAGATTAATTATGAAGAGGATAAAGTTAGTATTAACAACAGCATTATCTATTATTGCAGTGTTTCTAATATTACATTCAACTCCTACACTAGCACTAAAGACTCATGTATTTTTTAATGGATATTTCAAAGAAGCTATTATTACAGAAATAGTTGATGATGAGTTGCATAACAAAATAGACAAAGAAAAGTTGTCAAAAGAAAATGCAAAATGTTATACATTAACTAAACCTCCAATTGAGAAAGCTACAGAATCATACTTGAGAAATTATAAGGTCACTAAGAAAAGTCCTTTATATTTTGCTGAATATTATGGAGATTGTTAAATGTTATAATAATTTTTTATAGTATTTTCTCATAACTATTTAGTTATATTGGTTGATAAAAACAGGATGAAATCATATAATATTAGACAAGACAAAGGGTGATAGAGTAATACTATCACCTTTTTTATTGGTTATATCAGCGTTTTATTATAAATAGTTTATATAGTTATATATTTCCTTCTAATTAAATAATATAGCATTGTTGTTATAGTATATACTAATATTATTGCTATTATTGTAATATCTAATCTTCTTGTAAATAAGCCTATTGCTATATACTCAAGACCTGTTATATAGCGATAAAGTGCTTCTAGTTTAACAGTTTTTTTCTTATCTATATTTCCATATGTTGATTCTAATTTATTAAAATATTTTTTACTACAAAAAGCAGTTTTAGGTTTAATTAAATATATTATTGTAGTTCCTATTATAACTATTATTCCAATAAGTATAAGATTGATATTTCCAAAATCCATAGCAGATACCTCCTGTTAAATTTGCTTTTCTTAATCAAAGTATATCAGTAACACAAGTATAAAGAGTATCTAAAATATTACAAATATTAACATGATACATAAAACTATAGTATAAGTTGTAACAATAAAACGAACGAAAATTATCATACTAAAACATAAGACATGTTATAATTGTATTAGATATATACATTAACATACACCAAAGCACTCCTATAAAAAGAGTGCTTATTTTTTTGAAATACATTAAATGTATAAACTATCAATAACCTTACTCAACATACCTTAAAAACGATTTAAATAGGTCTTTTTCATAGAGTAAATTATATGATATAATAAAAAAATAGAAGTGTATTCGCAGTACACCTCTATATCTGTAACTAAGCATTCTCATGAGCGGGAGTGCTTTTTTCATTTCTCCAAACAACTTTGTTTGCTTCATCAATAATTATCAAATCAATCTTATTATCTTTCAATATTTCTGTTGCAGTACAAATAAGATTATCTAAGTCAAAACTTCGAGTTATTTCTAATTGTTTGTTATTTACAAGTCTTTTAAGTATGTAAGTATTGAAACACATTTATATCACCCCTTAAGCACTATAGCGAATGCACAAACATGGTTGTATATACTTCTTGTTGCATAAGTTTTGCCTACTTCAAATTTTATCATCTTAAATACCTCCAATAATTATTTTGTTAAGCATATTGTACACTATAAAGTGTCGTTTGTAAATATAAAAATGAAATTATTTAGTTTTCTTTGTAAAATAAAAATGGATAAAAGAAACTATATAGTGTATAATTGTATATAGAAAAGTGAGGTGTTTGGTATGTCAATTTCATTCGGAGAAAAGATAAAAATAATATTAAAAAGAAAAAATATAACTATAGGTGAGTTAGCCGAAAAATCAGGACAAACAAGACAAAATCTTTCAAATAAATTTTCAAGAGACAATTTTTCAGAAAAAGAAATTAGGGAATTTGCAAACGTGCTTGATTGTGAATTTGATTTTTATTTTACAACTAAAGATACAAATGAAAGAATATAATAGGAGGAAATTATTATATGAAAGTAACTTTGCATACAGGAGAACTTAATTTTTTTAGAGAACATGAGGTTGCAAAAAATTATATAGGAGATTTATTCTATCTTATAGAAGAATATAAGTTCTCAATGGAAACAGTATCTATTTTAACCAATATAGACATAAAGAAGTTAAATGAATTTTATATAGGAAAAGGAACTCTACACTATGATGAGTTAGTACTTATAAATAGTGTTGTTATAATGCCTTTTATAGATGTATTTAAAACCGCTAAACATAACTATGAAATGATAATTAAAAGCAGTAAAAAAGACATAGAATAGATATTTGATAGTTGTAAAATTATGTTATAATTAAAATGCAAGAGGCTACAATCTAAGGGCGAAAGTTTTCAGAAATCACCTTCGTATGAAAGTGGGTGAGTATATGAAAACACTTATGTTTATACTTGTTATAGCGTATTATATTACTATTATAATAAAATCTATTACAACAATAGTAAAGTCTATAACAAGATTATTAGATTCTATAAGTAAATTAAAATAATCTTTACATAAACTAAGAAATCGTCCTGACGGCAATCAAGACGATTTCAATGAATAAATCATTACTTAAATTATTTTGAATTTGAAACTTCGCTCTAGGCTAATAGATTGTAGTTTCTTTTTTATTTTTGATACGATTTTATATCTTTATTATATCACATTTTAACAAAAAATAAAACTGTGAATACTAGAAATATATTTTATCCATAAGTATATATATTATTGCCTACCTAAAAAACTTTCACAAAACCAAAAGAGTATATGTTTTTGATAACTTACCAATATAACTTATAATTCATTTTACAAGTTTTATTTAATAAATATTTATGCCACTAAATTCCTTTAGTTTTACCAATTTAGTATTATTCTACAATTAAAACAATACAATGCAACTAGTTATTATTCAACAGATATATTTGAAAATTGAATAAATTTATAGATATGAATAATATTTTTTATATATAAAAACAAACTAAAATAGTAGAATATATGGTAAGTTTTACCTGTAGTTTTTGTGTTAAAAAGCTCCTATTATTAGTTTAAGTTAGACTAAATGAGGAAGTGACATACAAATGGAGCAGCAAGAGGTAATGGCTAAATTGCGTAGAGGGGAACTATTGTTAATGGAATATATGTGGAGGAAAAAGTCTATTCTATATAAAAAAGAAATAATCTCGGCAATGCAAGAAAGGTATAAATGGAGAAAAAGTACTACAGAAATTCTCCTAAAAAGATTAGTAAAGATGAAAGTATTAAAAAAGAAAATAGTGAGTTTTAAATCTAATTATGAGGTGCTAGTAACTAAAAAAGAATATTTAAACGCTATAAGAGAAGAAAAAAATATAAATATAGATGATGATTTTTTTACTCGAATATTTACAACTATACATAGAAGGAATCAAATGATAGAAGAAAAATTTAAAAAATTCATAACAAATATAAAAGATATGATAAAAAGACAAGTTTGAGTTTTATAGAAAGAAGGGATATATTATGATAAATAAGAAATTACCAGATGCAGAACTAAAAATCATGAAGTTTATTTGGAACTCAAGTTATAAAACTGTAATATCGAAAGATGTTGCAGATGAGATAGAAAAAATATATGGTTGGAAACATACAACTACAATTACGCTTTTAACAAGGTTAACTAAAAAAGGTTTTTTAATCTCTCAAAGAATTGGAAAACATGTACACTATACAGTATTGGTGAAAGAAAAAAAATATCTAAAACTGGAAGGTAAAAGAATTTTTGGAGGTTTACATAACAATCCTCTATCAGAACTGATTTCAAAGCTACACGATGGAGAAGAAATAACAGAAGATAAAATAGCAGAAATAGGAGAATGGATAAAAACTTGGAAAGATGAAGATTGATGTATAAAAAGGTAGCACTTATATTAAGAGTTACCTTTTTATTGTTGTTGATAATTTTGTGGATAAGATGTGGAAAAGTTATATAAAAATTGTGGATAAAATATTTTACTGACATCTAACTGACATTTAAACTTTGAAATTAAAAATATATTGATTTTCTAAAATAATAATTACTTGATTTAGCCAATAATAAAGAATATAGTAACTATATAGACAACAAAACGAAAAGGAGTGTATAACCCTTGGAAAAACAGTATTTTACCACAGGAGAATTTGCAAAGTTGTGTGGAATATCTAAACAGACATTAATTTTTTATGATAAAATAGGGATTTTTTCTCCAGAATATAAAGATAAAAATAATTATAGATATTATTCGATTTATCAATATGATACATTAGACATATTACAATCATTAAGGGAAATAGGAATGAGTCTAGAGGAAATAAAAGAATATATACAAAATAGAAGTCCTCAACTTTGCGTGAAAATGCTTAAAGAAGAAGAAAAAAATATAAGAGAAAAAATAAAAAAATTAAGAAAAATAAGTTCAAAGATACAAAACAGAATAAATACAACAGTTGAAGGAATTTCTAAAATGAATAGTGAAGAAATTTATATGTCTAAAAGATTTGAGGAATACTTAGTCTTATCAAGTGACTTGACTAGTATAAGTAATGGCGATTTCATGATGGAATTAATAGATTTCACTAATTACTGTAAATCAAAAAATTTGTATCAAGGATATGAGTTAGGAGCAATAGTAAGTAATGAGAATATAAAAAATGGAGACTACTTAAGCATAGCAAGTTTTTATTTGAAAATAGATAAAAAAATAAAAGAAAAAAAGTTATATATAAAACCAGAGGGAATATATGCATGTATAAAGCATATTGGAAAATATGAAGACTCATATAAATCTTATGAGAAGTTGAAAAAATATATATATGAGAATGAATATAAAATTGTTGGAAATTCATATGAGGAGAGTATACTCGATTTCTTTTGTGAAAGTAATGAAGATAATTATATGACTGAGATTTCAATCCAAGTATCTAGATAAGAATCAAAAAGAGATATATTCAAACATTAAGTAATTATACTTAGTATTGAGTATATCTCTCTATTTTATAATAGTATATAAAGGTTTAAACAGTATCTATAAGGTACATTTAATGTCAGTAAATACTAATTATATGAATAAATTGTAAATTGTAGTTGTTAAAAAACAAACAACAAAAGCAAGTACAGTAGGCATTAAGAATCCTAAGGCAGTCCATTTTAGACTTCCAGTTTCTCTTTTTATTGTTAAAAGTGTTGTTGCACAAGGCCAGTGTAGTAAACTGAACAGCATAACATTTAAAGCTGTCAAATAAGTCCATCCATGTTCTCTAAGAACTTGACCTAAAGCACTAAAGCTATCTAATTCTATCATAGAGCCAGTTGCTAGGTAAGCCATCAGAAGTATAGGTATAACTATCTCATTTGCTGGGAAACCAAGAATAAAAGCCATCAATATAAAACCATCAAGACCAATTACTTTAGCTAAAGGGTCCAAAAAATTTGCAACATGTGATAATATGCTTAAATCTCCTATATAGATATTTGCAAATATCCAAGTTATTACACCAGCAGGTATGGCTACCATTACAGCTCTTCCTAAAACAAATATTGTTCTATCTATTATGGAAGTATATAAAGTTCTTCCTATTTGAGGAACTCTATAAGGGGGAAGTTCCAATGTAAAAGTTGAAGGAACTCCTTTTAATAATGTCTTAGACAGAGTATAAGAAACTAACAATGTTATTAAAACACCTAAAATTATCAATAAAGTTATACAAAATGCAGTTGCTATACTTGATACAAAAGAGCTAGTTATAACTGAGCTAAAAAATATTGTAGATATAGCTATTAGAGTAGGAAAACGACCATTACAAGGTACAAAGTTATTCGTAAGTATAGCTATAAGTCTTTCCCTTGGAGAGTCAATTATTCTACAACCAATGACTCCAGCTGCATTACATCCAAATCCCATACACATAGTCAAGCACTGTTTACCATGTGCACAAGCTTTTTTAAATAGGTGATCTAAGTTGAATGCAACTCTTGGCAAATATCCAAAATCCTCAAGCAAGGTAAATAATGGGAAGAATATTGCCATAGGAGGTAACATTACAGAAATTACCCATGCTAAGGTTCTGTACAATCCTAAAACCAACATATCATTTAACCATGATGGACAGTTAATACTATTTAACACGCTTGAAATACTTGGCTCAAATCCAAGTAGCAAATTAGACAGTAAAGTGGATGGATAGTTAGCACCTTCTATAGTAATCCACAATATAGTACCTAATAATAAAAGCATTATTGGAAGCCCAAATACTTTGGATGTTAATATTTTATCTACTTTTTCTTCTCTATCAGTTGATTTTTTAGGAATGTTAGAAGAACATTCCTCACTTAATTTTTTAGCATAATCATAGTTAATCTTAGTAAATTCATCTCTGATTTTCTGTTTATTTATATCATTTGGAACTTTTTTCTTTACTTCATTAATAGCATCTATTGAATCTTTATCTATATAGTTGCTCATAGATTCAAAAATACTTTCATCACCATCAATAAGTCTAAGACCTAACCATCTAGAATTTATATTTGGCATGATGTTATCCAATTCTGGCTGAATTGATTTTACCATATCTTCTATATTTTCACTATATTTTACAGGTTTATTATTGAACTTATATTTATCAAAAGACACATCATTTAAAGTATCTAATAGTTCATCCATACCAGAACCACTTCTTGCAGCAGTTAAAACAACTGGAATGCCAAGAGATTCCTCTAGGAGTTCTGTATTTATAGTAATTCCTTTTTTCCTAGCTTCATCTATTAAATTTATACATAAAATAACTTTATCTGTAAGTTCCATCACTTGAAACACCAAATTTAAATTTCTTTCAAGACATGTAGCATCACATACTACTATTACTGCATCTGGATTACCAAAACATATAAAATCGCGAGCCACAATTTCTTCTTGTGACAAGGCAAATAGAGAATATGTTCCTGGCAAATCGATTAATGCATACTCAGCATTTTTATATTTAAAATTACCTCGAGCCGTAGCTACAGTCTTTCCTGGCCAATTTCCAGTATGTTGTCTAAGCCCTGTAAGATGATTAAATACAGTACTTTTACCTGTATTTGGATTACCAGCCAATGCAATTACAAACTGGTCTTCTTTGTTATCTATATCAAACATGTCTTTTAAAGAACTCATTTTGGTTGAGTTGTGTGTCAAACCCATATTAATATCCTCCCGCTAGAAAATTTTAAATGTCAGAAACTAATATTAAGCTACTTTCTTCTTGTCGTAGAGCTATCTTACTACCTCTGATTTTGTAGACAGTTAAATTGTTTTTTGGACCTTTTCTAACTACATCTATAACAGCTCCTCTAGTAAGACCAAGCGCTAACATTCTTTCTCTTAAATTACCACTGGACAATATATCTTCAACTTTAACAGTTTTTTTCACTTGAATGTCGTTAAGGTTTTTCATAGTAGCACCTCCATGCATGAAATTTAGCCTGAGCTAATCTTCTTATTTTAAACTATGCATTATATTATTACCTTGTTACTTTCACAAAAAAAAGATAGGCAAGATGCCTATCACAAAGTTGGGTATAATTCTTACTTTTGGGGAAAGTAGAATATAGAATAAAAATTAACATTTTGAATCTATATAATTATTGAATCTTAATAATAAAAAAAGCCAGAAAGCAAAAAGCCTTCTGACTCCATATAAGGTATTTTCAAATACCTAAATATCAATTCAATATATTATTTATACTTAAATTATATATTAACAATATTAGCTTGTCAACACTGTAATCTCATTTTAATGTGTTCAATGCCAGCTTCGTCATACACTTCTGATATTTCTTTAAAACCACAAGATAAATAAAGATTCTTTACATAAGCTTGTGCTGATAAAGTTATATTGTTTTCATGTAAATTAATCTTTATAAAGTCTATAGCACAATCCATCATTTGTTTTGCTAACCCATTTTTTCTATGACTAGAGAGAACCAAAACTCTACCAATAGAAACATCATCATAAGAGCTATATTCTCTAGGTATTATTCTAGCATAAGCGCAAATCAATCCATCTTCTTTTAAAAATATGTGATAAGAGTTTTTATCTATATCATCATAATCGTTTAATGAAAATATTTTTTGCTCACAAGCAAATACTTCATATCTTGATTTTGCTATTTCATAAAACTCATCTAAACTTAAATCATTAAAGTGTTTAATTTTAAACATAGTAACTACCTCCTAGTGTCTTAAAAAACTGAATATTAAGATATATTATATCATTTCTAATATAGATACTTTCATTAAAATTTATATTTATTAAAAATATTTTAAAAAAGTGATATACTATATTAAAAATGAAGTTTTAATTAGAAAATTTATGATTTATGGAGGACTTGTTTTGAATACTACTAAAAAATTAACTGAAGCTGCTTTATTGTCATCTTTATTTATAGTAGTGACAATTATAGCTGTGGGTACTGGATTTGGATATGCTATTTATCTAGATTTTATAGTACCAATATTTTTTTGTATAATATGCTTAAAATGTGATTTAAAGTACACTGTTTTATCTGGAGTTACATCACTTTTAATAATTTCTTTAGTACTTGGAAATCTCGGAACTGCTATTTGGGCAAGTCAGAGTGTATTACTTGGTATAATGTGTGGTTATTTTATAAATAAACCTACAATGGTGATGGATGATTTAGTATATGGTTCAATATTTGGAATAATTGTAATGGTTTTTATTGATATATATGCTTCAGCATTAATAGGTTATAGTTTTATGAAAGAATTTCAGGGATATAGTAAATTAATTTATTTTAATGGATATGCAAATATTATTTATTATTTGATGATAGCATTGTTTCCATTTGGGATGGTCTTTTGTATATATTTTTTAAGTTTGATTTTAGGGCATAAATTGCATATATTAGGTTCAAATTCTTTAAAAAAATATTTGATATTTAAAAATTTTAGAAGTCTAAATCAATTTTTATGCTGTTCTAAGAAAGTTTTTTACATATGTGTTTCCTATTTAGTGATTTTTAAAATTTTAAAGTTATTAAATATTAAAGTTGATTTTGTTTATTTAAAAACAATCTTAATATCAATTGCTTACTTATGTGTTTATTTTATAGTTAGAGATTCATGTATGTCGTTGCAAAATTTTATAATATCTAAATTTAGAAAATTATTATATGCTAGAATTTCTTTTTTAATAATAATTTTATTATTATTTTTTATGTTTAATGTGACTATGGTTGGTTTAATAATAGTAAATGCGTTTTTAAATAAGAAAATAAATATAAGATTGAATCAAACTAATATTGTCAATAAACAAATTAATATCTTAATTGAAAAATAAATTTTAGATATTGGTAAAAAATATAAAAAGATAGTATAATGTAAAAAAACATGTATATAATAATAAAAAAGGTTGACAAAATGTAAAAATAATAATATATTATGAGTAAGTTAAGAAAAAATTCTTGTAATTGATGAAATAATCTGAATATATAAATGCTATGAAGAGAAGAAGTAGAGCTAAGTTTTATTTAACAGAGAGTTCCAGTTTGGTGAAATGGAATAAATTGATTTAGTTTGAATACATCTCAGAGCACTATCTCTGAAAGATAACAACCATTAAGAGATATCGGAGTAGTACACGTTATAGTACTTGGGTATATATAATTATACTCTAAGAGATTAATATCGTGAGATATTGATGAACTAAGGTGGTAACACGTAAGCAATGCTTTCGTCCTTTTAATAGGATGAAAGCTTTTTTTATTATAAAAATAAAAATTAAAGATTATATAAATATTTTAGGAGGAATGAAAAATGAAATCGATAGACGAGCAAATACGAATAATTATGAAAGGTGTAGACGATTTAATAGATGAAAAAGAGTTAAGAGAAAAGCTTATTAAATCAGAAAAAGAAGGAAAACCTATGATAGTAAAATTGGGTCTAGACCCAAGTGCTCCAGATATACATTTAGGGCATACAGTAGTTCTTAGAAAGATGAAGCAACTACAAGATTTAGGTCACCAAATAGTAATAATAATTGGAGACTTTACAGGTAAAATTGGAGACCCAACTGGAAAATCTAAGGCTAGAAAGGCTTTAACAACAGAACAAGTTCTTGCAAATGCGAAAACTTATGAAGAACAGATTTTCAAAGTTTTAGATAAAGAAAAAACTATTGTGAGATTTAATAGTGAGTGGTTAGCTAAATTAAATTTTGAAGATGTAATAAAATTAGCAGCAACTATTACTGTTGCAAGAATGTTAGAAAGAGAAGATTTCAAGAAGAGATATGAAGGGCAAATGCCAATATCAGTACATGAATTCTTCTATCCATTAATGCAAGCATATGATTCTATAGCGTTAGAAGCTGATATAGAGCTTGGTGGAACTGACCAAAGATTTAACTTATTGATGGGAAGATCATTACAAAGAGAGTTTGGCATGGAGTCTCAAATAGTAATAATGATGCCTTTAATAGAAGGATTAGATGGAAAAGAAAAAATGAGTAAGAGTTTAGGTAACTATATTGGGATAGATGAAGAAGCAGGAATAATGTACCAGAAATCTATGGAAATTCCTGATGAACTTATAATTAAATACTATAATTTAGTAACTGATGTTCATCCTGATGAAGTTAATAAAATAGAATCTCAGTTAAAAGACGGTTCAGTAAATCCAAGAGATATAAAAATGAACTTAGCGAGAGAAATAGTTACATTATATCATGGAGAAGAATCTGCTAAAGAAGCCGAAGAAAGATTTAAATCTGTATTCCAAAAAGGTCAAATACCTGAAGATATACAAACAATTCAAGTTAAGGAAGAAGGATTTGATTTAATTGAAGTATTAGTTGCTAATGAGATTGTTAAGAGCAAGAGTGAAGTTAGAAGATTAGCTTCTCAAGGTGGAGTAAAGGTAAATAGTGAAAAAGTAGAGGACTTAAGTGATATTGTTAAAGAAAGTGAATTAGTTGTTCAAATAGGAAAGAAAAAATTTGTAAAAATTGAACTAGTAAAATAGATTAAAATAAAAGGGATGTCTCTATTTTGAGACAACCCCTTTTTTATTATATTAAAATCTTAAATTGATAACCATTATCTTTAAAATATGTTATAATTTGGTCTAATGCATTTACTGTTTCTTGTTTTCCATAAGTATCATGCATTAAAAGAACAACCATTTCTTTACCTTCAGAAGATTTTTTTGCATGTTCAAATAACTCTTGAGCATTTTTCTTTTTACCTTCTGCATCAGCATTTAAAGCATTCCAATCAATTGATGCCATATTTTTCTCTTTTAAGTAGTTGCCTAGAGGCTCCATATTCTTCCAAGACATATATCCACCTGGGCATCTAACTACATTTGATGAGAAATTCTTTCCTAAAACTTTTTTCATAGCTTCATCAGTTTTGTTAAGTTCATTTACGAATGTATCAAGATTTAGGCTTCTGCCAGGATATAGTTTTTTATAGTCGTGAGTGTAAGAGTGATGAGCTATTGCATTTCCTTCATCAAATGTTCTTTTTAAAATTTCATTAGCACCATTTCTTTCAAGTGAATCACCTTTAATAAAGAAAGTTCCCCTAACACTATGTTTTTTCAAGATATCTAGGACTTGTGGAGTATTCGTAGTAGATGGTCCATCATCAAATGTAAGAAAGACTATCTTTTCTCCATTGTTTGAATAGTCGTATTTGCTAAGTTTATCCCAAACTAATTTTGCATCATATCCATATTCTTTTGCAGCTTCTTTTTTTGCACCAATAATAGGTTCGTTTTTTTCTTTTTCGATTCTTTCTTTTTCCAGCCTTTCAGCTTTAAGTCTTTCTTGAGTTTCTTTAATTTCTTTTTTTCTAGACATATCCGCCCATGCCATAGAAAAAATACCAATAACTATTACAACAATTATAGTAAGTGTAATAGTTTTCTTTTTTCTTCTTTTTACCATAAGTACAGCATTCCCCCTTTTGTCGAATTGTATCAAAAATATATTATAATTATATCGAAGAAAGTAGAAAAAGTAAACCGACAAAGTTGTAACTAAGATAACCAAAGTGTAACTTATTTGACATTATTTGCATAATATGAATATATAATATACTGAAGTTATCTATAAAAAAATTTAGTATAAGTAAAAAAATAAAAATTTATTAAAAAGGTGTTTACAAAAAATGATTAATATATTACTGTTAAATAGTGGATATAAATCTGAGCTCATGATAGATATAAATCTGGATTTAAAATACTGAAAAAATTTACTATATTTTTATAGTAATGCTTATAGAAAAACTCTCTTGCTGTTTAGGGGGTTTATAATTTTGCAAAAAAATAAAAAGGAGGGGGCTTTATTGAAAAAATACTTTGGAGAAATAGGACTAATATTTATAGCAATTATATGGGGAAGTGGCTTTGTAGCAACCCAATTTGCATTAGACGGTGGGCTTACACCTCTACAAATCATAACTTTAAGATTCTTCTTAGCAGCCGTAATTATGAACTTACTGTTTTTTAAACAGATTCGTGCTAGTATGGGAAAAAAATTGTTAAAGGCAGGAGGACTTTTAGGAATATTTTTATTCTTGGCTTTCACAGTACAAACCATTGGACTTATGTACACTACACCATCTAAGAATGCTTTTATAACAGCAGCAAATGTTGTAATAGTTCCATTCATAGGATTTATAATTTATAAAAGAAAACTTGATAAGATAGGGATAATAAGTAGTTTAGTAGCTCTTGTAGGGATTGGAATACTTTCTTTAGAAGCAGATTTTTCTATCAATTTTGGAGATTTACTAACACTTATATGTTCATTTGGATTTGCATTTCACATATTCTTTACAAGTGAGTTTGCAAAAGATAATAACCCAATGGCATTAACAGCTGTTCAATTTACTGTAGCATTTTTAATGTCTTTAGTAGTTCAGACATTTGCAGGGCAATTGAAAATGGAAGCTGAATTATCTGGATATATGGGAACTATATATCTAGCTATATTTAGTACTACAATAGGATTTTTGTTCCAAACTATATGTCAAAAAAGAGTTGATGGAACTAGAACAGCTATAATATTATCTACAGAAGCTGTATTTGGTACTATATTTTCTATAATAATTCTAAAGGAACTTATTACAGCAAAATTGGTTATTGGTAGTATATTAATATTTGTTGCAATCATAACAGCAGAAACTAAATTATCTTTTTTAAAGAGCAAAAAAGTGAAACTTAAAGATTCAAAAGAGTCTTCATTAGAAAGTATTTAATAAGACAGTTATTTCCTAATTAATCAAATAAACTATGTATTATGTAGAAATTTGACATCAAAACTTGGTTGATACTGGTGTTTCAAAGTGATAAAATTAATTAGGAAATAAATTTTATTTTTAGTGTTTAAACTACAAAGCCGGGGGTATATATATTCTTGTAGCAAGTTATTAAACTTAAAAATAAAAATTTAATTATATAAAATTGGGAGGAAATTAATTATGAAAAAATTTGTTTGTACAGTATGTGGATATATACATGAAGGAGATGCTGCACCATCACAATGTCCAGTATGTAAAGTTGGAGCTGATAAATTCGAAGAAATGAAAGGCGAAATGGTTTGGGCTGATGAACATAGAATAGGAGTAGCTCAAGGTGTAGATGCAGAAATAATCGAAGGATTAAGAGCTAACTTTACTGGTGAATGTACAGAGGTAGGAATGTACTTAGCAATGAGTAGACAAGCTGATAGAGAAGGTTATCCAGAAGTAGCAGAAGCTTATAAAAGAATAGCTTTTGAAGAAGCTGAGCATGCTGCTAAATTTGCAGAACTTCTTGGAGAAGTTGTAGTTGCAGATACAAAAGAAAACTTAAGAGTTAGAGTTGACGCTGAGTATGGTGCAACTGATGGAAAATTAAAATTAGCTAAGAGAGCTAAAGAATTAGGATTAGATGCTATACATGATACAGTACATGAAATGTGTAAAGATGAAGCTAGACATGGTAAAGCATTCTTAGGATTATTAAACAGACATTTTGGAAAATAATAATTAAAAATATAGATTAAAAGGAGAAACTTTGGTTTCTCCTTTTTTAAATTATAAAAATAAACTGTTGCGATAAAAAGGTGGAAATAATATGAAATCAGTATCTGTTAGGAGTTGCAAAACTTACAATTATGAAGATGTGAGGTGTTCTATTGAAAAAAATTTAGATGATATTGGAGGAATTGATAAATTTGTTAAAAAAGGAAGTAAAGTACTTGTAAAACCAAATTTATTGATGAAGAAAAGACCTGAAGAAGCTACAACTACACATCCTATGGTTGTGAGAGTTGTATGTGAAAAGCTTTTAGAGTTAGATTGTGATATTACAATAGCAGATAGCCCAGGTGGTCCATATAATCAAAGTTCTCTTAAAAGTATATATAAGGCATCTGGAATTGAAGAGGTAGCAAATGATTTGGGTATTAAGTTAAATTATGATGTTTCAGATGTTAAGATACATAGTGAAAAAGCACATGTTTTAAAATATATGGATATTATTAAACCAATATTAGATGCAGACTATGTAATAAATCTTTGCAAATTAAAGACACATATGATGGCAACTTTTACTGGTGGTACAAAAAATCTGTATGGATGTATAGCTGGATTGAAAAAAGCAGAAATACATTATAGATTTCCTACAGAAGAATTATTTTGCGAAAATGTGCTTTTGGATATTTGTGATTATGTGAAACCGACATTGACAATTATGGATGGAATAGTAGGTATGGAAGGTGATGGTCCCTCAGCTGGAACCACTCGAGAAATAGGTGTATTATTAGCATCACAAAATCCATATGCTATAGATGTAGTTGCATGTAAGATTATAAGCTTACTTCCAAATAGAGTTGCTACAATTAGAGGTGCTATAAAAAGAGGTTATATAGAAGCAGATTTTTCAGATATTGAGATTGTAGGAGAAGATATAGATGATTTAATTATAAAAGACTATAAAGTCCCAAATGTAAGTAAAGACTTAAGATTATTTTCTGTAAAACTACCAAAATTTTTAAATGAGCCTATTTCAAAACTTATAACACCAAAACCTGTGGTTAGATTCCAAGATTGTATAAAATGTGGAAAATGTAAAGAAGCTTGCCCTGCAAGTACTATAGAAATGGGAACTAAGGGAGCCATTATAGACTTAAGTAAATGTATACGATGTTATTGTTGCCATGAACTTTGTCCTAAAAAGGCTATTGATGTCAAACGTAATTTTGTATTTAAGTATGTAAAATAATGTATAATATTATATGAGTCTATATAAATGAAAAGTATAAAGGAGAAATAAGATGATTTTAATTAAAAATGGTAGAGTGATAGACCCTAAGAGTCAAAAAGATGAGAAAATTGATTTAATTATAAAAGAAAATAAAATTTATAAAATAGGTAAATTTGATGAAAGTGATGAGTATGAAAAGGTATTAGATGCTAGTGGTAATATAATTGCGCCAGGTCTAGTAGATGTACATGTTCACTTTAGAGACCCAGGATTTACATATAAAGAAGATATAGAAAGTGGAGCTAAAGCTGCTGCTAGAGGAGGATTTACAACTGTTATATGCATGGCAAATACTAATCCTATTGTAGATAATGAAGATACTTTTAATTATATTAAGGAAAAGTCAAAAAGTGCATGTATAAATGTTTTACAAGCAGCTGCTATAACTAAAGGTTTTGAAGGTAAAGAATTGGTTGATATGGAAAATCTTAAAAAAGCTGGTGTACCTGGGTTTACTGATGATGGTTTACCTCTAATGGACAGCAATCTAATTATGGAAGCTATGATTAAAGCAAAAGAATTGGATGTACCACTTAGTTTTCATGAAGAAGACCCTTCTTTAGTTGGAAATCCAGGTGTGAACGCAGGAAAGATAGCTTCAGAGATAGGATTAAAGGGCGCATCAAGTGTGGCAGAAGATGTTATGGTAGCTAGGGATTGTATGCTGGCACTAAAAACTGGTGCGAAGATTGATATACAACATATAAGTTCTGGAGTATCTGTTGATATGGTTAGATTTGCAAAATACCTTGGTGCAAATGTAGTTGCAGAAGCTTCACCACACCACTTTACATTGACTGAAGAAGATGTATTAGAGTTTGGAACAAATGCAAAAATGAATCCACCTTTAAGAAGTAAGTGGGATAGAGATAAGATTATAGAGGGATTAAATGATGGTACTATTGAGATAATAGCAACAGACCATGCACCTCATAGTAAAGAAGAAAAAGACAGAGAATTCATAAAAGCTCCAAGTGGAATTATTGGGTTAGAGACTTCTTTATCTCTTGGAATAACAAACTTAGTTCATAAAAACCATCTTAGTATGATGCAGTTAATCGAAAAAATGTCTACAAACCCTGCAAAATTATACAATTTAAATGCTGGTTTTATAGAAGAAGGTGCAATAGCAGATATTGTTATATTTAATCCTGAAGAAGAATGGACAGTTGAAAGCTTTGTGTCTAAAGCTGATAACTCACCATTTAAAGGTAAGACTTTATATGGCAAGGTTAATTATACAATATGTAATGGAGAGATTGTATATAACGCTTAACTTAGCAGTATCTTTTAAAGGCGGTGAATACAATGATTGAAAGTAAAAGATTATATATTAGGAAGATGAATCATAATGACCTTGATGAAATAAGTAAGATTTTACAAGATATAGAGGTAATGTATGCTTGGGAACATGCTTTCTCTGATGAAGAAGTTTTAGAATGGATTGATAGAAATATACAAAGATACGATAATGATGGATATGGATACTTTATTGCTATAGATAAGGAAAGAGAAGATGTAGTTGGACAGATAGGTCTTATAAAGCAGGACATAGGATTAGGAATAGGATATATAATAAAAAAAGAATATTGGAACCAGGGATATGCTACTGAAGGTGCAATTGCTTGTATAGATTATGCTATTAAAAATCTAAGTGCAGATACTTTAGTAGCAGATATAAGACCTGAAAATACAGCATCTATAAATGTAGCAAAAAGACTAGGTATGAAAAAAACATCAGAGTATGATAAGATTTACAAAGGAAAAGTAATGAAACATGATATCTATCAACTAGAAGTAAGTGGATTAACTACAAAGATTGTTGAAGTAGTAGAATATAATCCAAATTGGAAGTATGAGTTTGAAAAGTTAAAATCTACACTAGAAAAGGTATTAGGAGATTCAATTTTAAAAATAGAGCATGTTGGTAGTACTTCTGTTGAGGGGCTTTCTGCAAAGCCAAGATTGGATGTTGATATAGTAATTGAAAACTACAATTACTTAAATGATGTTATAAGTAAATTAAAGAAATTAGGGTATAGACATCTTGGGAATTTAGATATAGAAGGAAGAGAAGCTTTTTTATATGAGACAACTGACTTTATGGAACATAATTTATATGTATGTCCTAAAAATGGAAAAGGATATTTAGAACATATTAAATTTAGAGATTATTTAAGGTTAAATCCAGATAAGGTCAAAGAGTATTCTAACTTAAAGAAAAAACTAGCAAAACTTTATAGATATGATGTTAATGCTTACTGTGACAATAAAACAGATTTTATAAGAAAAATAATAGACTAGAAACTAAAGAACGCACTACTATATTTGAAGAAGATTAAATTCTTAATCTATCATATATAATAGTGCGTTATATATTAAACCTGTTTTATATAAGTAAATCTAAAAATTATAAATTTAGACAGTGTCTACTTATAAATTGCCTTTATAGGGTCTAGTTTAGAGGCTTTAAAGGCTGGGATTAAACCAAACACAACCCCAGTTAATATAGTAGCTACAATAGCGTAAAATAAGCTATTTAAACTAGGAATTGCTTCAAATCCAATGTATTTAGAAACATAATTAGTAGCAATAAATCCAACTATAGTTCCTAAAATTCCACCACATACTGTTATAAATACAGCCTCAACTAAAAACTGAAATAATATAGACCTAGGTTTTGCACCAATAGCACGTCTTATACCAATTTCTCTTTGTCTTTCCATAACAGAAACATACATTATATTCATTACACCAATACCACCAACAAACATTGCAACTACAGTTATTATAGATACATATTTGTTTACATTAGAATTAATGCTTTCAAGATAAGCTGTCTGTTCAGTTGGGTCTGGTGTAGTATAAGAACCATTGATACCAGGATGCATCTCATATAGTTTAGCTATAACATTGTTTGCAACTTCATTCACATTATACCCATTAGAAGACACTAAGTCTAACTGATAGATTTCATTTGAATAAGAATTTTGACTCATTAAACTGTCAAAAGCCTTTTTAGGTATAAGAGAAGTAGTAAACTGCATATCTTGATAACCACCAAAGAATCCCATATTTTGATTTTGCTGAGAATCATCTAGTACTCCAATTATTTCAAATATAGTTCCATTTATATTGATACCATTACCTAAAGCATCTTCTGGGTTTTCAAAAATTTCACTTGTACTTTGTAATGTAAGTAAAATTACTTTTCTTTTTTCATCATCTAAAGAAAAATCTCTACCACAAACTAAATTTATTTTAGAATCCTTTTTTAATGGTCCTACATCAACATAAGTACTCTTTTTATCAAAAAATGCTTGTGAAGAATAAGTTGAATCAAGATTAAACCCATCTCTTGATGGAGCTATTCTTTCTACACCCTCAACAAATGATAATTCTTCTAAGTCTTTTGCATTAAATGGTTTTAAAAATATACTCATATCATCAGTAAGGCCTGTGTTATCAGCAGATTCAAACGAAATAGTAGTTTTATTAGGGTTTACATTGTTTACAGATTTTTTAATTTCTTTCTGAAACCCATTACCTATAGAACTAACAAGTATTACTGAAGTTATTCCTATTATAATCCAAAGTAAAGCTACAAAGACACGAAGTTTGTGTCCTTTTAAGTTAGCCAAAGAATTTTTTAATAAGCTCATGATTACACCTCCGAAGTAAACACACCATCTTTAAGTCGTATGACCTTAGTTGCATACTTAGTTAAATCTTGATCATGTGTAACCATTATTATAGTCTTACCTTGTTCATTAAGTTTTGTCAAAAGTTCCATAATTTCTTTGCTGGTTTCGCTATCTAACGCTCCTGTTGGTTCATCAGCAAAGATTATTTGAGGGTCATTTGCCAGACAGCGTGCAATAGCTACACGCTGTTGCTGACCACCAGATAACTGAAGAGGCTTTTGTTTAAGTTTATCCAAAAGTCCAACAGATTTTAATTTATCTTCAACAATTTCTTCTCTTTCAGATTTTTTTAGCGCCTTATTGTAGATTAGAGGTAACTCTACATTTTGATATACATTTAAAGTTTCTATTAAATTAAATTGTTGAAAAACAAATCCAATATTAATATTTCTAAAAACAGAACGTTCATTTTCACTCAAATTAGTTACATCTGTTCCATCAAATATATATCTTCCTTCATCAAATACATCAAGAAAACCTAAGATATTAAGTAAAGTAGTTTTACCACTACCAGATTTACCCATTATCATTACAAATTCTCCAGAATCAATTTCTAAGTTTAAGGATTTTAAAACATGTAATTCATCTTTCCCTACTTTATAATACTTTTGAATATTTTCTAATTTTATTAACATATGTAAATTAATTCACATCCATAGTAACTTCTTTTACTTTTTTATTTGGAGTAGCATCTCCATTATTAGAACCTGCAGTTACGCCATCGCCTTGAACTGGGTTTCCTTCTTTCATTTCTTTAGTAGGGTGTTTTATTACTATATCGCCTTGCTCAAGACCGCCTCTAACTACAGCAAAATCATCATTTTGACTTGCTACATCTACAATTTGTTTTTTCAATATACCATCTAAATCCTTAAATACATATGAGTGTTTTTTGTCTTTAAGCACACAAGATGCTGGTATTTTAAAGCTTGAACTAGCTACTTCAAGTGATGCTTGAAGATGGAAACCATTTACTAATCCTTCTTGATTATCAAATGCTATGTTTATATCATAATAAGATAGAGTATTCTGTTGAGCTCCCATCTCAGTATTTGGAGTAGATGGCTTATCAGATATAAAACTTATTCTACCAGTAAGTTTTTGGTCAGTTGAGAAAACTAATATATTAACCATTTGGTCAATTTTCATTTTAGGTAAATCTTGCTCACTTGCTTGTCCTTTCATATAAAACTCTAGACCTTGAATAGTCATAAATGAAGCTGGTTGTTCTGGATTTCCAGTTTGGTCATTTAAGTATACAGTGCCATCAAAAGGAGCAGTGACACTATCATATGCTTTCTTATCTAAAGAAGCTATTTGAGAGTTTAAAGCAGTTATCTGAGCATTTATAGAAGCTATAGCATCTCTATTTTCAGTAATATCAGAAAGTGATATTTTCTGTTTTTTGTATTGGCTAAGTTGTGATTTCAAACTATCTATTTCTGCTATTATAGTTGGATTTTTAGCAGTAAAAAGAAGGTCTCCTTGATTTACTTTTTGACCGTTTGTAACATTAACAGCACTTAGTTCATAATCTCCAGAAATATTAAAGTCTTTAGTCTGTTTAGGAACAACCATACCATTTATAAATATTTTCTCATTTTCAGGAACAGTATATGTTTCTATAAAGTTTTCATTAGCTTGTAATTTAGTGTTTTTTGCATCATTGTAAGCAAGTACCCCTAAAATTAGAAGTATGATTATTACTATTCCTGCATAAATTTTGAATCTTTTATTTTTAAAGGGATTGTTTTTAAAACCTTTATTTTTAGCTTTGAAGCCACTACTTCCAAAACTACTACTTCTAAAGTTGTTACTTTTGAAGCTGCTATTTCTAAATTTTTTCTTTTTAAATTTTTTTAGAAAAGACATGTCTTCCTCCTTTTTATAAAAACTATTTATTATATACTGGGATGTACATATAGAATCATTATTAAGAAGCCTGTTGAATATAAGTTAAATAGAAATAAACTATCAATATTAAGATACTATAAATCGCATTTGAATGTAATAGTAAATTTTGTATATTGATTGTACTCTGAATCTACATCAATTTTATGGCCAAGTTTATCACAAAGTTCCTTTGCTAAATAAAGCCCAAGTCCTGTAGATTTAGCGTTATTCCTTCCATTATTACCTGTAAATCCCTTATTGAATATTCGATTTAAATCTTCCTTTTTTATACCACAACCAGTATCTTCCACTCTTAATTGTAAATAATTTTTGGTTGTTTTGCAATAGATAGATATATTATCTCCTAATGAGGAATATTTTAGGGAATTACTCAATAATTGCTCGAATATGAAGTAGAGCCATTTCTCGTCTGATAAAACTTTAAAATTCAAATTATTTAAGCCTAAAATTATTTTTTTTGAAATAAAATATTTTGAATATTTTCTTATAATATCTCTAATAATTTTTTCAATGTTCACTTCTTGAATCAAAAAATCTTTATGAAAATCTTCAAGTTTGGATAAATATAAAATTTTTTCAACAGAATTTTCAATTCTAAATATTTCATTATCTATATCATTAGAAATTTTTTCATCAATTAAATCCTCATTCTGCTCAAGCGTAAGTTTTATTATTGCGATAGGCATCTTTATATCGTGTACCCACATACTCATAATCTCTTTATTTTCTTCAAACTTCTTAACATTATTGTTTATTATTTTATTACACTTATATTGATAATTTTTAATGGTGTTCAAATATATTTTTTCTTCATTTTTACATTTAATTAATTCTATATCATGGCTATTAATCTGAGCTATATCATTTTTTATGTTATTTAAAAATTTATTCTTTTTTATGTAGCTAATTAGTAGATATAACAATAAAAATACGACATTTATAATTAATATATATAAAATAGTGTCAGTTAAAAAAATATCTACAGGGGAAAAAAGAATAACTGTTATTGTAAAAATTAAGAAAGTAAAATTGTATATCAAAAATCCGAGTTTGTCTTTGAGAAAATCTTTAAAGCTCATAAATTCACCTACTTAGAGTTGTTTTAATTGATTATATAACCTAATCCTCGTTTTGTATCTATAAAATCTTCCAACCCAATTTCATTTAATTTTACTCGTATTCGGTTTACATTTACAGTTAATGTATTATCATCTACAAACCAATCATTATCCCATAATTTTTTCATAAGTTTATTTCTGCTAACTATTTGCCCCTTATATTTCATAAGCTCATGAAGAATCTTAATTTCGTTTTTGGTTAATTCAACAATATTGTCTTCATATTTTATGGTCGCAGTTGATAAATCTAAGATAACACCATTATGAACAATTTGATTTGAATTATTCTCAACAAAATTATAAGTTCTTCTTAAGAGTGCATTAACTTTAGCTACTAAAACATCTATAGAAAATGGTTTTTGTATATAATCATCTGCTCCCAGATTTACACCCATTATTACATCCATGTTGGAGTTTCTTGAAGAAATAAAAATTATAGGAACTTTTGAAATTTTTCTTATTTCATTGCACCAATGAAAACCATCATAAAATGGAAGATTTATATCCAATAAAACTAATTGTGGTTCATAGTTTTTAAATTCTTCTATGATGTTTTCAAGATTTTCTATTTGATACACATCATGTCCCCATTTAGAAAGACATTCTGCTATGATATTCTTTAATGAAACATCATCTTCAATTACCATTATTTTAAACATTCTTACCTCCTAATTCAAAATAGTTATATTAACATAACCTTATTTTACTTGATAAATTAAAATATTTCTACCTTATAATCTAAAATAATTATATTAATATAACTATGTTTTACTTGATAAATTATATTTTAAACATAATTACAATAAAAATGAAGAAATATAATAAATACTTACATAAATGTAACTTTAAATTAATGTAATTAAATGTTTAAAAGCTATTTTAATATATATAATATATTTGTGAGAATTAATAAATAACTAATTATGAGGAGAGGTGATTATTTAACTATGGAAGAAGTATTATCTGTTGAAAATGTAAAAAAAGAATATGGGAGAAGAGGTTCAAAATTTGAAGCTCTAAGAGGAATAAGTTTTAAGGTTTATAAAGGAGAATTTGTTGGTATTATGGGTTCATCTGGTGCGGGTAAATCAACTCTTTTAAATATCATTTCTACGATAGATTTACCTTCATCAGGAGAGGTTTACATAAATAGAAAGAATATTGTTAAAATGAATCAAAATGAATTAGCAGATTTTAGACGTGATAATCTCGGATTTGTGTTTCAAGATTCTAATCTTCTAGAGACTCTTACAATAAAAGAAAACATAATTCTGCCCCTTTCTTTAAAAAATGAAAGCGTATCAAATATAGAAAATAGAATACAAGAAATATCAAAAGAATTAGATATAGAATCAATATTAGATAAATATCCTAGTGAAGTTTCAGGAGGGCAGAAACAAAGAGGAGCTGTCTGTAGGGCAATAGCAACAAAACCATCATTAATACTTGCAGATGAACCCACAGGAGCATTAGATTCCAAATCTGCTAGGGATTTATTGAATTGTCTACTGAACTTAAATAAAAATAACAATAGAACGATATTAATGGTAACTCACGATGCTACATGTGCAAGTTTTTGTGATAGGATACTCTTTATAAAGGATGGAATAATATTTACAGAAATTGTTAAAGGGGAAAGTACTAGAGAATTCTATAATAAAATAGTAAATACAGTTTCCTTAATTGGAGGAGTTAATAAAAATGAGTTTATTTAGAATTGCAATGCAAAATGTAAAAAATAGTTTTTTTAACTATTTAATGTATTTTATTTCAATTGTATTTAGCGTGTTTGTATTTTTTAGTTTTAAATCTATAGAGTATAATGAAGCTTTAAACTCACTTGGAAATAAAACCAGGATAAGTATTAACACAAGCTCGATTGTAATAATTATATTTGTTTTCTTATTTATATATTATTCGAACTCATTTTTTTTTAATAGACGTAGACGAGAGGTGGGGACTTATAGTTTACTTGGAATGAGGAAAAGTCAGATAGGAAGAGTATTTTTATATGAGACTTTTTTGATGGGGATACTTGCAATATTAATAGGAATATTTTTAGGTTTGTTATTTTCAAAGCTTATGACTATGATACTTGTAAAGTTAATGAATGAAATGATAGTAGTAAAGATGAATTTAAGTGCAAAGGCTTTAGTTCAAACACTAGTTGTATTTTTAATAATATTCATAGTTATTGGAATAAGAAATACTATGGTAATCAGAAATAAAAGGGTTGTAGAATTATTTAGTAAATTGCCAGAAAAGCATACAACTAAAAAATGTATAAGGTTAAAAGGAATACTTGGTATTTTACTAATAACAATTTCTTATCTTATGTCAATTAGTTATTTTATTGCTGAGAATATTATGCTTTCAATTTTTATATTAATTACAATAATACCAGGAACTTTTTTATTCTTCTCATCAGTTATGTCTATAATCATTGACACTGTTAGGAAGAAAAAAAAATTTTATTATAAAGGAAGAAATCTAATTGCTTTTTCTGAACTTGGATTTAAATTGAAGAGCAATAGTAGGATACTGGCTATAATATCAATATTAATAGCTACAAGTGTAACCATGCTAGGATTTACCATATCACTTTATTATGATATAGATAGAAATATAAGTGAAAATTACAAATACAGTTATACTGTAAATGCAGAAAATAATCATGTAAATAAAGAAATTGACGATTTGTTATATAAATATAAAAAAAATAATAAGGTAATCTTTGATAAAACAATAGAGCTCATAGACAAAAATATAATCTTTGAAATGTATTATAAAAATGCAAATAATCAAAAAAAAGATAGAATATCTGTGGACTTAATTAAAGAAAGTGATTTTAAAAAATTAAGACAGTATCAGAATGTAGGTTATAAAGATTTATCCTCGAATGAATATGCGTATTATGTTTCTGATTCATATAAGAAAATATTTTTAGAAAATTTTAATACTAAAGAAATAAAGCTATACATTAAAGGAGAAAAAGAATATGGTACAAATCTTCTTAAAGTACAAGAAAATATTTTAGAACCAGAAATAAATTCACAATCTACATTCGATTTAGTTGTAGTAAAAGATAAAATTTTTAATCAGTTAAAGTCAGACAGAAGCTCTAGATTAATAAGATTAATTGACATAGATAACGAAAAGAAAGGACTTGATTTAACTTTAAAATTGAAAAATATAGTGAATAAAAATATGAAATTTACTTATCCTTTTAATTTTACATCAAGGAATGAGAACTATAATAATTTGATAAAATTAAGTGGTCTTATGTTATTTATAGGTATATTTTTATCTGTAGTATTTCTTTTATGTACAGGTAGCATAATTCTGTTTAAGCAACTATCAAGTATATATGATGATAAAGAAAGATATATTATGTTAATAAAACTTGGAGCAAACAACAAAGATATTGAGAAAATAATATCAAAACAATTAAAAGTTGTATTTTTACTTCCATTAGTCGTAGGTACAGTTCATAATCTATTTGCAATGTCAATTGCACAAAAGTTTATACCTAGGTCATTAATTACTCCAATTATCATAACTCTAGTCATTTATTATATAGGATACTTTATATATTATTTTTTAACCTTAAAATATGCTCAAAATATGATAATAGAATAAATTAAGTTGTTTTAAGCTAAGATATAAAATCTTAGGGGATATATTAAGATGAAAAAATTAAGATTTGGAAAAAGTATATATTTTATATCAGTTGTGTTACCTGATGTTATATAATAAATTTAGGAAAGACATCAAATAAAAAATGACAAGGAGTTGAAGTTTATGAAGTTTAACGCTTATCAACATAAATATTCATCAATAAGAAATGTCGTATATGCTAAAAATGGAGCAGTTGCAACATCAACACCACTGGCATCTCAAGCTGGGCTTGAAATATTAAAAAAAGGTGGAAATGCTGTAGATGCAGCAGTTGCAACAGCTGCTACATTAGCAGTGGTAGAACCAACAAGCAATGGGATTGGTGGAGATGCATATGCTCTTGTTTGGATAGAAGAAGAAAAACGATTGCATGCTCTAAATTCTAGTGGTTTTGCTCCAGAAAAGATGGAATTAAATAATTATGGTAATCTTGAGGAAATGCCTAAGTATGGATTTGGAGCAGTAACTGTACCTGGAATACCTGCAGCTTGGGCAGAATTAAATAAAAAGTATGGCAAGCTTAGTTTAAGGGAATGTTTATCTCCAGCAATAAACTATGCGAGAGAAGGTTATGTAGTATCTCCTAATGTGGCTAAAGTGTGGAAAAAATCATATGAATTATATGAAAAAGAACTTGTTGGGGAAGAATTCAGACCATGGTTTGATACATTTTCTAAAAAAGGCAAAGCTCCAGAAGCTGGAGATATATTTATATGTGAAGAACATGCAAATACATTAGAAGAAATAGCAAATACTCAATCTGAAAGCTTTTATAGAGGAAGACTTGCTGATAAAATAGATGAATATTCTAGAAAATTTGATGGAGCTATAAGAAAAAGTGATTTAGAGCGTTTTTATCCAACATGGGTAGAGCCTATAAGCACAGAATATAAAGGATATAAAATATTTGAAATTCCACCAAATGGACATGGGATAACAGTTTTAATGGCGCTTAATATATTAAAAGAATTAAATATAGAAGGAAATATAGAAAATGTGGAAGATATACATAAGATTATAGAAAGTTTAAAATTAGCTTTTGCAGATTCTAAAACTTATGTAACTGATATAGAACACATGAAGGTGAAGGTTCAAGATTTATTAAATCAAGAGTATGCCAAAAAAAGAAGTTCATTAATCGATAACAAAAAGGCTCTATATCCAAGTGAAGGAGAGCCATACTGTGGTGGTACAGTGTATCTTTGTACTGCTGATAAAGATGGAAATATGGTTTCATATATACAGAGTAACTATATAAACTTTGGTTCTGGAATTGTGATACCAAACACTGGGATTGCATTACATAGTAGAGGGAATAATTTTAACTTAGACCCTAAACATCATAACGTAGTAAAACCATTTAAAAAACCTTACCATACTATAATACCTGGATTTTTAGGCAAAGAAGATAAAGCAATAGGACCATTTGGTGTAATGGGTGCATTTATGCAACCACAAGGACATGTTCAAGTACTAACAAACATGATAGATTTTGGTCTAAATCCTCAAGAGGCACTAGATGCTCCAAGATGGCAATGGATAGAAGGCAAGAAAATAGAAGTTGAATCAGATATGCCAAAACACATAATAGAGTCATTAATTGAAAAAGGGCATGAAATAAAAGTAATTAATGATAGTGTTGATATGGGAAGAGGTCAAATAATATTCAAAACAGAACAAGAAAGTTATATCTGTGCAACAGAATCAAGATGTGATGGTCATGTTGCAGTTTATTAATATTATTAAAATGTATATATGATGAATTTAAAAATGTATATGAAATATCAATTAAAGGCGAAAGTCTAAATGACTAACGCCTTTATGATATTTTATAATATTTAAGATATTATAGACTGATTTTATATGTTATTAGTTTTATTCTTGACCAGTCTTAATTTCATTGTCATCATAGCTAATCCAGTCGCTAAAGCTACCAACATAAATCTTATGAGGAATGTCAAGCTCTCTAAGAGCAAGACTATTGACACAAGCAGATATTCCTGAACCACAAGATAAAATTACTTCATCATAAGTATTTAAATCTTTGAAGAAATCTTTTAAAAATTCCATGTCTTTAAGTGAACCATTTTCAAAATTACTTTTTATTAAATCCTTACAAAAATAATTCTTAGCACTAGGTATATGACCAGCTTTTGAATAAGCAGGCTCAACTAGACCTTGATATCTTTCGTTGGCACGACAATCTATGATTACAGTATCTTTTTTATATAATTTAGATTTAACATATTCCATTGGCACAACTAAATCATCATTTATATTTGGTTTAATTTCTTTACCTGTGCAATTTGGAATATTTATTTTTTCTTCTAGTTCTCCGCCTTCGTTCACGAAAGAAGTTATTCCTCCATCTAGTACATAGACCTTTTTAAGACCTAAATGTTTTAATTGGAAAAATAATCTACAAGCTCCATTTAAATCTCCATCATCATAAGCTACAATTGTAGTATCGTTATCAACGCCCATTTTTTCTAACTTTTCTTTTAATATGAAAGGGTCTTGTAAAGGATTTTTACCACCATGTTCTTTTGTAGGAGACGATAAATCCTTGTCTATATCTAAGATGAAACTGCCTTTTATGTGTCCTTTTTTATAAGAATCAATACCATAAGTTCTATTAATAAGGTCAAACCTACAATCTATAATGACTAGATTATCATTTTGTTCTAGCTTTGATATAAGTTCTTTTGCAGAAATAATGTTTTTCAAAGCATGTACCTCCTATGTTTATATTATTTTTATTTTAATCTATATTAATTATTAACTTTATAAATTAATATTATTATAATTTATTACATAAGTAAATAAATCTTTAGAAATTGTAAAAATTTTATATAAAAATTCAAATAATTAATGAATATTGAAAATTTTAGATATATAATAAAATAAGGGTGTATTTTAAATAATATGAAAGCTGGTATTGCAATAGATTAAAGCCTTATACACGTTTAGTTTTTAAAGAAATTAGTGTTATTATGAAAACCTAAGTTAATTTATTAAATAAATAATTGAATAAAAAAATTTTATTATGTATTTATAAAATTTTTGTTACAAATTTGGCATAATATAGTATACTTTAAGTGTGTATTAGGTTAAATCTATAACAAATTAGACATATGATATAGACTTAGTGTTTATTGGCAATTAAAAGAAATTTGTTAATATCAACTATTTGTAGTTTGGGCAGTTATAATTATTTTATAGGGGGGATGTCCAATACAAAACAATTAATCAAGAACTAATATTATATTATAATAAGTTATAGTTTTGTGTGTTTATGTTTTTAATTAAATTTAGAGTGGGAAAAATATATTTGTTAGAATGGAGAATAGCGAGATGAGTAATAGAATAGTTAGTAAGAGACAATTAACAGATAGTATTTATTTGATGGAAATAGAGGCGCCTAGAGTTGCAAAATCTTCTCAACCTGGTCAATTTATAATAATTAAGAATGACGAAAAGGGAGAAAGAATTCCTCTAACAATAGCTGACTATGATAGAGAAAAAGGAACAGTAACTATTGTATTCCAGACAGTTGGTGCTTCAACTAAAAAATTAGCAATGTTTGAAGAAAACGATTTTGTAATGGACTTTGTAGGACCATTAGGACAAGCAAGTGAATTTATACATGAAGATATAGAAGAATTAAAAAATAAAAAAATATTATTTGTAGCTGGTGGAGTTGGTTCTGCTCCAGTGTATCCACAAGTTAAATGGTTTAAAGAGAATGGATTAGATGTAGATGTAATAATTGGTGCAAGAACTAAAGAATTAATAATATTAGAAGATGATATGAGAGAAGTAGCTAAAAACGTATACGTATCAACAGATGATGGTACATATGGATTTAATGGAAGAGTTACAGACTTATTAAAAGATTTAGTTGATAATCAAGGCAAAAAATATGACCAAGCAATCGTAATTGGACCAATGATAATGATGAAATTTATGTGCCAATTAACTAAAGAGTTAAATATACCTACTATAGTAAGTTTAAATACAATAATGATTGATGGAACAGGTATGTGTGGTGGTTGTAGAGTTAGTGTTGGAGATGAAACTAAGTTTGCATGTGTAGATGGTCCAGAATTTGACGGACATTTAGTTGACTTTGACCAAGCAATGAGAAGACAATCTATGTACAAGACTCAAGAAGGAAGAGCTATGCTAAAACTTGAAGAAGGCGATAGTCATCATCATAGTAATTGTGGATGTGGAGGTAACAAATAATGGATGCTAAAAAAGTAAAAGTACCAGTTAGAGAACAAGAACCTGCTGTAAGAGCAAAAAATTTTGATGAAGTGTGTTTAGGATACAATAAAGAAGAAGCTATGGCAGAAGCTAATAGATGTTTGGCTTGTAAAAAACCAAAATGTGTAGGTGGATGTCCAGTAGGAATAGATATTCCAGGATTTATAACAAAAGTTAAAGAAGATGATATAGAAGGTGCTGCTAAAGTAATAGCTAAGAGTAGTTCATTACCAGCTGTTTGTGGTAGAGTATGCCCACAAGAAAGTCAATGTGAAGGTGTATGTATACTTGGAATAAAATCAGATGCAGTATCAATAGGTAAACTAGAAAGATTTGTAGCAGATTGGTCAAAAGAAAATGATATAAATTTATCTGATACAGAGCCTAAGAAAAATCAAAAAGTAGCAGTAATAGGAAGTGGTCCAGCAGGACTAGCTTGTGCTGGTGATTTAGCTAAAAAAGGTTATGATGTAACAATCTTTGAAGCAATGCATGAGCCAGGTGGAGTTTTAACTTATGGTATACCTGAATTTAGACTTCCAAAACAAGCTGTTGTTCAACCTGAAATAGATAATATAAGAAAATTAGGTGTAAAAATAGAAACTAATGTAATTGTTGGTAAGACAATAACAGTAGATGAGCTTATAGAAGATGAAGGATTTGAAGCTATATTCATAGGTTCAGGAGCAGGTCTTCCAATGTTTATGAATATACCAGGAGAGAATGCAAATGGGGTATTTTCTGCAAATGAATTCTTAACTAGAGTAAACTTAATGAAAGCTTACAGAGATGATTATGACACACCTATTAGTTCTGGTAAAAAAGTTGCTGTAGTTGGTGGTGGAAATGTTGCTATGGACGCTGCTAGAACTGCATTAAGATTAGGTTCAGAATCATATATAGTTTATAGAAGAAGTGAAAAAGAGCTTCCAGCAAGAGCTGAAGAAGTACACCATGCAAAAGAAGAAGGTATTATATTTAATACATTGACAAATCCTAAAGAAATTTTAGTAGATGAAAATGGATATGTTAAAGGTATGGTTTGTATAAGAATGGAATTAGGAGAACCAGATGATTCTGGAAGAAGAAGACCTATAGAAATAGAAGGTTCTGAATTTGTACTTGATGTAGATACAGTTATAATGTCACTTGGAACAAGTCCAAATCCATTAATATCTTCTACGACAAAGAGTCTTGATATAAATAAGAGAAGATGTCTAATAACAGATGAGAATGGACAAACTTCTAAAGAAGGAGTATTTGCAGGTGGAGATGCTGTTACTGGAGCAGCAACAGTAATATCTGCAATGGGAGCTGGTAAAACAGCAGCAGCCTCAATAGATGAATACTTAAAAGCAAAAGTTAATGCTTAATTTGTAAATTAAAAATGCCAAGCTAGAATATAATTTCTGGCTTGGTATTTTTTTGTTTTTTAATTGTACAATTGTTATTGTCGTAATATTTGACACTATTCTACCATAATTAGACATAATTGTGATAAAATGGTATACAATAAAGGTTTTATAAGGAGGTAATAATGTGTTGATAACAAAATCAAATTTGCTAAATCTAACATTAGATAACAAAAAAATAAATTATATAATTAATGGTGTTTTAATATGAGAAGAAAAGAAAAAGTATTTGATGGACTAATTTTTAAACACATATTAATTTTATTAATGTTATTAGTCTTGATTGATTTCACAAGCACAATTATATGTGCAAGTAATTCTATGAAGGTTACTTCTGAAAATATGCTTGAGGCATCTAAAAGAGAGCTTGAGGACTATTTAAAAACAAACACTTCCTTATTAAAAGCTCTTAGTCAAGATGATAGATTTTCTAATAGTGAGATATCTCTAATTGAAAAAGGAAAATTATTAAGACCATATCAAAAAGAATATAATCTTTTTATGATTGGTATAACAGATACAGAAGGAAATGTTTCAAGTACATATAGGGAAAAAGTTGGTTCAATAAAAAATAAGGTTGGTTTTAAGAAAGCAATTAAAACTAAGCAAGTAGTAGTTTCAGACATTGAGACTAGTAATGTTACAGGTGATAAAGTGTTTATTATATATATGCCTATTGTAAAAAACAATGAGGTAACAGGAACCATTTTTGCGTCTTTTTATTTTCAAAATGTAAATAAGATAGTGAGTAGAAGTAACTTTGAGGATTCTATTAAATTTCTAATGATAGACAAAGATTATACTCTTATTTCTGAATCGGATAAAAACTCTATCAATAATAAAAGTAATACTTTGAGTTTAGAAGGGAATATCATAGGAAGTACTAAAGATGAAATTTTAAAAAATATAAATGAAAAACAAAAAAGTAGTTTTTTATATTGGAATAACTGGAGATTATATAATGTAAAATATACAAATATTAAGGATACTAATTGGACTTTAATATCAAAATGTGATATATTTGAAAATTTTAAAAGCCTAATAATTAATTTTATAATAAAATTATATTTCTATATATTAATATTTATGATATTGTGGAAATTAAGTAATGCTAAGTTAATAGACCAACTTAAAAAGTTGGCTTATTATGATTCTTTAAGTGGAATAAAAAACAAGGAAAAATTTAGAAAAGATTCTATATATATTTTAAAAAATTAATATCGAGATGATTTCTACTTGGTGCAGTTAGATGTAAATAAATTTAAATATATAAATGAGATGTTTGGTTATTCTGAGGGAAATAAGATATTAATTCATATTGCACATGTTTTAAATAATAATATGAATAAATTTGAGCTTTGTGCTAGGATGGATAATGACCATTTTATACTATTGGTTTTTTGCAGTACTGAAGATGAACTTTTAAGTAGATTGTCTAAAATAAATAATGAAATTTGTAACTTAAGTACTAATAATTCATCTAAATATAAAATTGTTATATCAAGTGGAATATATAAAATCACTGAAAAAGATGATGCTCAAAAGATTGACCTGTTAATTGACAGAGCAAATATTGCAGCAAAAACTAAAAAAGAAAAATACGAACACTCATATTCATTTTTTAATGAAGAGACAAGAAATCGACTGTATAATGAAAAACGATTGGAAGATAATATGAATAAAGCTTTAGAAAAAGATGAATTTATAGTGTATTATCAGCCTAAATATAGTCTAAATGATGGAAATGAAATTGAGGGAGCAGAAGCTCTGATAAGATGGGATAGCCCAGAAATGGGATTTATTTCACCTATAGACTTTATACCTTTATTTGAAAAGAATGGTTTCATTGTAAATGTTGACATGTTTGTATTTGAAGAGGTTTGTAAGACGATTAACAAATGGATAAATGAAGGATATACTCCTGTACCAATCTCAGTGAATATGTCTAGAGTTCATTTATACAGAGATAATTTTATAGAAAATATCACTGATTTGATAAATAAGTACAACATCTCTCCTAAGTTTATTGAACTTGAACTAACTGAAAGTGTTGTATTTGACAATTTAGATATATTGATTAACATAATGAAAAAGCTTAAAGAAATAGGTTTTATTATATCAATGGATGACTTTGGTTCAGGGTATTCATCTTTAAATTTATTAAAAGACCTTCCTTTTGATGTTTTAAAATTGGATAGAGGATTTTTAATTGAGACAACAGACACAAAACGTGGTAAAATTATTATTTCCAAGATAGTAGAAATGGCAAAAGCTATTAATATTAAAGTAATCTGTGAAGGTGTAGAAACTTATGAACAAGTGGAATTCTTAAAAGAAATAGGTTGTGATAAAGTTCAAGGATACTTATTTGCTAAACCCATGGTGTTAGATGAATTTGAAAAACGTTTAAATTTTAAATTTAATAGTAATCAATAATTAGTTAGATTATTTAATGCCCTAATTTAATTGGCTTACAAATATGTAAGTTAATTGTTAGGGTATTTTTATGGTTAAAGTAGTATGTTCACGATAATATAGTATTGTAGTAAAAATAAAAAAGTTATGGAGAATATAAAATGAACATATTAAGTATTAAAAATATATCAAAAACATATTGTGGAAAGGTTCCATTTAAAGCCTTGGATAAAGTTAGTATAAATATAGAAAAAGGAGAGTTTGTAGCTATTATGGGACCATCTGGAAGTGGTAAATCTACTCTTTTAAATATAATATCTACAGTTGACAAACAGAATGAAGGGAAAGTTATATTAGATGGATGTGACATAAGTGAATTAGAAGGAGAAAAGCTTGCTGAATTTAGAAGAAAACAACTTGGTTTTGTATTTCAAGATTTTAACTTAATTGATACTCTAACTGTTGAAGAAAATATCATGTTACCACTTACATTAGATGGTGCGAATGTTAAAGATATGAATAGACAAACCATAAACGTAGCTAAATTTTTAGGTATTGATAATCTTTTAGATAGGAGAATCTATGAAATTTCAGGAGGTCAGGCTCAAAGATGTGCTATTGCCAGGGCAATTATAAATAGACCATCACTACTACTTGCAGACGAACCAACTGGAAATCTTGATTCAAAATCTACTGATGATGTTCTAAGATTATTTACTAAGATAAATAAAGAACAAAATGTAACTACACTTATGGTAACTCATGAAGCATATAGTGCAAGTTACTCAGATAGAGTGATTTTTATAAAGGATGGGTGTGTATATACAGAAATAAAAAAATCTGGAAGCAGTAATTCTTTTTATGATGAAATACTATCTGTATTGTCTCAGATAGGAGGTGCAAGATAGTGAGCTTTAGAAGGTTTGCTTATAATAATATAGTTAGGAACTTTAGTGCATATTTAGCATATTTTTTAAGTTCAGTTTTTTCTATAATGATATTTTTTGTCTTTGCTGTATCTATGTTTCATCCAATCATAGCAGATTCAGGAATCCAAAATGGCTCTACTGCGTTTATGGCTCTTATGGTTTCCGAATTAATAATACTAGGGTTTAGCTTGCTTTTTATATTGTATTCTTTAGGAAATTTCTTAAAATATAGATTAAAAGATTTTGGAATATTGATAATAATTGGAATGAGCAATAGACAATTAAAAAGATTGATATTAATTGAGAACTTGATAATAGGTTCCTTAGCAATAATACTGGGAATATTACTTGGTCTATCAGTCTCTAAATTGTTTTTATTGTATTTAAGTAAGTTATTTTATATAAACTTAACAGCAATTTATTTTCCATTAAAAGCAATACTGATGACAGTCATATGTTTTACAATTTTGTTTTTAATAACAGGACCATTAAGCTTAAAGTTATTGAATAAGAATAATGTTTTAGAGCTTTTAGTAGGAACAAGAAAGCCTAAAAAAGATATAAAGACTTCAAAGTTGCTTGGAGTAATTTGTATAGTATGTCTTATAATAGGATATGCTATGATACTATTTGGTAACAAGTTAAAAATAAATGGAGGTATGTATACAATAACGTTATTAATCATTTTGGGTACATTTTTATTTTTTTCTCAATTTATAATTTTAATATTAAAGTATTTAAAAAATAAAGAAAAGTTTTATAAAAGAAAAGTGAATATGTTACTTATAAGTAATCTAATGTATAAATTAAAAGATAATACAAGGTTGCTGTTTTTAATGACAATACTTTTATCAGCTACTTTAGTAGCATTTACAACAACTTCATCACTTGTAAGTTCTCAAGGAGAATCTTCTAAAAACAACTTCCCAATGGTTTACTCATATTTCTCAGAAGATAATAATGAGAAAGAATATGAAGAATTGCAACAAATTAGAAAGACAATTAAAAGATATGATTATAAAGAGCTAAGTTTCCCCATACTTAAACATAATAGAGATGCGATATTAAGTGTAAAAAATTATAATGCATTGTCGAAACAATTAAAATTAGATGAGGTGAATCTCAAAAAGGATGAAGGTATATTAATTCCTGGTAGTAATTCACAAGAACACATAAAGTCTCTAAAACAAGTAAAAAATTATAATATAAAAAGAATAAATATAAAAATAAAAGCATCATCAAATAATATAATTTTTCCTACTGGAATGTTCAATAAAATTATAATTATAAATGATAGTTTATATAATGATATAGAAAATGAATTTTCAAAACTGAGTTTTTATGGATTTGATTATAATAACTGGCAAACTAGTGCTAATATAACTGAAAATCTAAAAGAAAAGCACTTTAATTTGGATAGAGAATACAATAGGTCATACTTTTTAACTTTACCAGACATGTATTTAGTGGAATTACAACAAAGTAAAATTCTACAATTTATGGGTATTTTTATAGGTGTGATACTTTTTATGGGTGTTTTAAGTTTTTTATATTTTAGATTATATACAGACGAGCCATATGATAAAGTTAAATACAAAAACTTATCAAAAATAGGTCTATCTTTTAAAACTATGAATAAGATTGTTAGTATAGAGATAGGTACATTATTTTTCATACCATATTTTATAGCAATTGCAAACACCATACTTTCTCTATTCTTTTTAAATAATATATTAAATAGTAGTTTTAACTTAGAAAATCTGGGTATATTACTAGTGCTCTCATCTATATATACACTTTATTTTTATCTGTTAAAAAAATTTTATATTAGAAAAGTTTGGTTTTTTGATTAAAGTGGTATATAATAGATATATAAAATTAATATTTAAAAAGTAGTTAATATTAAGGGAGGGCATTTGCACCTCCCTTGTAATATGTGGAAAATTGAATATTAGAAGAAGGAGGAGACTTGATGGAAAATCAACAATTATTAGGAACAGAACGAATTAGCAAATTACTACTTAAATATTCTATACCAGCGATAATAGGTATGTTGGTAAATAGTTTATATAATGTAGTAGATAGAATCTTTATTGGAAATATACCAGGAGTTGGGCCACTTGCAATAACAGGTCTTGGTGTCACAATGCCGATAATGACAATAATACTTGCATTTGGTATGTTGATAGGTATAGGAACAACTACTACTATATCAATAAAACTTGGGCAAGGTAAAGTAGAAGAGGCAAGAAAACTTATAGGAAATGCAATGACATTATCTGTAATAACAGGAATTATTATAATGATACTTGGAATCTTATTTGCAAATAAGATACTTACATTATTTGGAGCAAGTGAAAATACCCTTATATATGCAAAATCATATATAAATATTATATTATTAGGTACAGTAGTAAATCTTCTTTCCTTTTCTTTAAACCACTCAATAAGAGCTGATGGTAGCCCTAAAATTTCAGCAGGAATAATGATAATAGGATGTTTAACTAATATAGTTTTAGACTGGATATTAATATTTGGATTCAATTTAGGAATACAAGGGGCTGCAATTGCTACAGTAACTTCTCAAGCTCTTACAGCTGTTTTAACTATAGGATATTATATAAGTGGAAAATCAAACTTAAGATTTAGTAAATCTAATCTAAAATTAGATAAGAAACTAATAAAAGCAGTATTTGCAATAGGTATGTCTCCATTTGCAATGCAACTTGCAGCAAGTTTGGTTCAAGTCATATCAAATATTGCACTTAAAACTCATGGTGGAGATTTAGCTATAGGTGCTATGGCTACAATTTCTTCTATCGCAATGGTATTTTTAATGCCTATCTTTGGAATAAATCAAGGAGCGCAACCTATTATAGGTTTCAATTATGGAGCTGAAAAATACGATAGGGTTAAAAAAGCATATTTAGGTTCATTAGTAGTAGCTACTATAATTTTATGTATGGGTATGGTAGTAGTCATGGTTTTCCCAGAGGCGATTATAGGAATATTTAATAAAGACCCTGAGCTTATGAGTATATCTGTTGATGGTTTAAGAATATATCTACTTATGTTGCCAATTGTGGGCTTATCAGTTACAGGAACAAACTTTATACAATCTATAGGAAAAGCCAAAATGGCAATGTTATTAAGTCTTTTAAGACAAGTAATTTTATTGATACCAGCAGTACTAATTCTTCCTACATTCCTAGGTTTACAGGGTGTATGGACAGCTCAACCAGTGTCTGACTTTATAGCTACAGTAATTACAGGTGTAGTCGTATTTAGAGAGTTAAAAAGATATACTCCTAAGAGTGAAAGATTAAATGAAAGTGAAAAACTAAATGAGATAACAACTGAATAAAAAATATAAATTCAGATAATTGAGCAAGAAATTGCAAAAAGTACAATTATATGATAAAATAAAACCGCTGTCAAGGATAAGAGAAATTCTAATTATGGAGTGATTTTATGGAATTTACAAAGAAAAGCAAATTAAAAAATATGTATGTAAACATGAATGTAGCAAGAATGTTGTCTAAGATAAATGAGTATAAGGGTAGACAACTGCTTTACAAAAAACAACCAAAAGAAATTTTAGAAAGATTAGAAAAAAAATCTTTAGTAGATTGTTCTGAATCTACATACATTGGAAATCAAAGAGATAGTAGTAATTTTAATTTGGAGAAATTAATAAGTAATGAAGTTACACCTAGAAGTAGAGAAGAATTGAGCATTGTTGAATACAGAGATGTAGTAAAAACCATTAATAGTGCTTATGAAAGTATTCCAATAAGTTCACAAACAATTCTTGAGCTTCATGGATACTTATATAAATTTTCATCTACTAGAGGAGGAAGCTACAAATCAGATAATGATTTTATTGAACACAATTTAAAATGTGGTGAATTCATAAGTATTGATTCGGGTGTAAATAAGGTGGAAAAAGCTGTAGAAGAAATATGTGAAGCTTATAATACATTGATGGAGGAAGATGAAATTGATATATTAATATTAATTTCTGCATTTGTGTTAGATTTCATATTGATACATCCATTCAAAGAAGGTAATATAAAAATGGCGAGAGTACTTATCCTATTGTTGCTAAATAAAAATGGATATGAAGTTGGAAGATATATAAGTTTAGGAAAAATATTTGATGATAGTTCATATGAGTATTACAGTAATTTAAATTATTTGAAATCGTCTATAGGTAGTGAGAAAGCAGATATGAATGCATGGATTGAGTACTTTTTAGAAACAATATTGACTGCATATGAGAAGTTGGATGATAGTTTAAATATATCTGATAAGAAAAGACAAACCAAAACTAGTAGAATAGAAAAAATAATAAATTCTACTCTTGGATATTTTACAAAAGAAGATATAAGAGATTTATGTCCTGATATTCCAGAACCTACAATAAATAGAGTTTTTAACAATCTAAGAAAACAAGATAAGATAGAGGTTGTTGCAAGAGGTAGAAGCGCAAAATGGAAGAAAAAATATTAAAAAATATTTAAATAATTGTAATGGTATAGTGTTTTAACACTATACCATTTTTATTAAAATTATAAGCATTATTTAGGCTAGAATATCTATTTTTTATTATATCTTTAATATTTTCTGTAATTAATACACATAATATTTTATTGTTTTTACTTTTAAGATTATTTAAAATTTGTATCTTTATTTATTTTATGATTTGGCAACAGAATAGAATGGTTATATTTGTGAAATAATAATATAAAAATAATCTTAGGAGTGAGCTTATGAAGAAAAAATTATTATATATAAATGTAAATTCAAAACCTGAAGACTTATCTTCAAGCAAAACTGTAGCAAGAAAATTTATAAATAAATTTATGGAAGAAAACAAGGATTTTGAGGTTGAAGAAATAGACCTTTATAAAGAGCATATACCAAGACTTGAATATCAGTACTTTGAAAAGAGAAATTGCATAGTTAATGAAGAAGATGCTAAGAAGTTGGATGATAAGGATAGAAAAGAGATTACAAAGATTAGAAGCCTTTGTGACCAATTTGTGAGTGCAAGTGTATACGTAATAGCGGCACCTATGTGGAGTTTATCTTTTCCAGCACCACTTAAAGAATATATAGACTGTATAATTCAAGATGGAAAAACTATATCATTTGAAGGTAATGATAAGCCACAAGGAATCTTAAACGATATTGATAGAAGTATGGTATATATACAATCTTCAGGTGGACACATACCATGGGTATTGAAACCAGTTATGAATAAAGGATTAAATTATGTGGAAAGTATAATGAAATTTATAGGAATTAAGAAATTTGATGAATTATTAGTAGATGGAACTGGAACTAGTGAAGAAGAAAGACAAAGTGCAATAGAGAAAGCATCTGAAAAGATAGAAGGTATAATAGATTCTATGAAGTTCTAATTATAATATTTTATTAAAAATATAAAGGAAAAACCTCTTTTAATGTAGAAACTTATATTGAAGGAGGCGAAAATCATGCGAGAAGAAAAAAGTAATGAAAAGTATGATTGTTATTGGTGTAATCAAGAAAATAATTTCTGTGTAGAGATAAAAGACAATGTAGTTATGATAGATGATGGCACTGGTATATTAAAACAAGCCGTTTTCATAGGGTATAAACAAATCCAAGTTAATTTAAATTGTTCACATTGTCAAAACTTAAATAGGATAAAATTAAATTTGTAGAACCTTAACATGGAGATTATTAGAAAAAATTAAAAATAGAAAGTATTAATATTTAGACTGAAAATTATATTGTATACAATTAAGAGTGATTTAAGTAATATTGTATTTTAATATTTATTTTCAGTCTTACTTTATTGAAATTATTTTTTAGAAATATCTGGGAAATAGGTATCTACTAATTTTTCGGAAATATTTTTTAATTGGTCAGCCATTGAAGTCAAACTCAATAAGGCTATCAGTAAATCATCTTTATTTTCTGGATTTATTGTTACATCTTCAAAATTAGAATCTATAAAGTTTGGTATATTCTTTCTTTGATTTTCTTTTATAGACATAAATTTTTCATAACAACTAACTAAGTCATCTTCATTGAAATCATCTTTTTCATACACACCATGTAAGATTCTTTTAATTTCTTGTATTGTAAGTGTATTTTTCATAGAATAAATAATTATCATTTGTAAAATTTGTTCTTTAGTATACTTTTTTCCCTTAATAGGTTTGATTAATCCCTCTTTACTGTAATTGTTTATCATAGTTTTAGTAAGAATTTTGTCACTCTCAAATCTCTTATTGGCAGAAAGTTTATTGTCAATTAAAGAAATAATTTGGTCCATGTATAAATCAATAGAAGGAATATCATTTGAAGTTATATCAGCATTATCTAGTGTTTCTAGTATTATAGTATTAAGTTCATTATTCATCATATGCTACCTCCATAATATATATAATACAATAAATTAGAAAATAAAACAATATTGAGTCTTGTAAAAAGAATATAAAGTGGTATAATTAAATATATAATATAGTAATGGAAACTATATCGATAAATTTGATTTTTAAAATACATAATTGTAGGAGGACAAAATGTATCAATTTTTTTTGAAGGGTAGAGACCCGATAAGTAGCTTAACTCACTTTATAGGAGCTTGTTTATCTCTTTTAGCAACTATAATTTTAGTTTTTCAATCTGTATCATTGCAAGAGACCTCTCTTTTGATGATAGTATCTGTATCGATATTTGGGTTGTCACTAATTGCTCTATATAGTGCAAGCTCATATTATCATTTTTTAAAAGGAACACCAGAGCAAGAATTGTTTTTTAGAAAAGTTGACCATGCAATGATTTATGTATTAATTGCTGGTTCCTATACACCAATATGTCTAAGTTTTATGGAAAAAAAGGAAGGCATAATATTTGTTACAGCAATATGGATAGTAGCCTTTATTGGTATAATAATAAAAATCTTTTGGATGGATGCTCCTAGATGGTTGTCTACAAGTATATACTTACTTATGGGTTGGGCAATTGTCTTTGATATAAATGCATTCAATTCAATACCTAAAGATTGCCTCAAGTTATTGATTATGGAGGGAATATCTTATTCTATAGGTGCGATTATTTATATTATTAAAAAGCCTAATATAAGTCCTGAATTTGGTTTTCATGAAATCTTTCATATTTTTATTATGATAGGTTCTTTATTTCATTTTTTAGCTGTTTTGTTGTATGTTTTATAATTTAAAAGGTTTGATTGATACTAAAATTCTACAATAAATAAAATGGAACTGTCTTATATATATTGTATTTTCTACAATAAGACAGTTCCTTATTATAAATATTAAATTTTATTTATAATAAATTTTGATAAAAATAGTACATTCAAAATGCCTATTCCATAATTCCTTTAATGTACTTCTCATTTACGACATATAGTTTGAATTTATGTACTATAATTATGTCCTCTAAATTCTCTGAAACACTAACAATTCTAACACATTTATTTCTAATTTCTACAGGTAAATCTAAATCATTTGTTAAATTCACATAGTCATCATATTTATACATAAAATCATCCCTTTACATTAAGATATACTTATTATACTATATTTTAATAAGTTTTTTTAAATTATTACAATTTTTCCCGAAATTTCATTTTTTATACATAAAATTTCCAAATTAGGTAAAGATTAAATTTATAATTGTACAAATAAAAAGTCTATATAAAATATTTTATTCAATTTTACAAATAACTATTGCCAATTTTTGAAAAATATATTATTATTAATAGTAACAAAAAACTGTAAATTTAGAATATTAATAAAAATTACTTGGGAGGAAATTATCATGGTGAGATTAGATATAGTAAAATTAAATACAAAATTAAATCATCACCATCATCATAGATTAAAGGGATTGTAATATGAAATTAATTCATAGACACAAGCCCTGTTTTTAGTGCAATTGGTCTTGTATCTATGATGGGAAGTAATTTTAAGAGAAAATTATAGCCATATAGGTATAAAGCCTATATGGCTTTTTATTATTTTAAATTTACAAAGGGAAGAGCAATTTTAATGAAAAGGGTGATAATATGAAGTTTTTAAGGATTGAAGATGAAGTTATTTATTCTAAAAAAAGATATAAATTAAAAAGAGAAATAGATAAACTTTTTTTAGATGAAGAATATTTTCAAATAGAGCCACAATTATTTGAAGAATACGATGAGTTTACGAGTATTAATAATAAAATTCCAGAAGAATCGATGGTAAAGGTTGTAAATGGAAAAGTAATGGTACTTAGAGCTGATATAACTACAAGTATAATAAAAAGTCTTGTTCCAAGATGGGAAGATGGTTTAAAGCTTAAACTTTTTTATAATTCATCAATATATAAAAATAAAAATACAGTTGGAATAAAAGAGATAAGACAGATAGGTTGCGAATGTCTAGGAGAATCTTCTGTAGAAGCAGATAGAGAAGTAGTAAAACTAGCTCTTAAGATACTTGAGAAATATAACAATAAGTTTATATTAGAAGTTGGAAGTAGCAAGTATATTAATGGTCTACTAGAAGAATTAAATTTAAATAAGAATTGTGAAAATCAAATTAAAAATTTATTGTATACGAAAAATACTCATGAATTAAAACTATATATTGAAGAGTTAAAAATTAAAAATGAAGTAAAGGAATTATTATCAAATATTTTAAGTTTACAAGGAAATTTATGTGATGTTATTGAAAAGTCAAAAAATTTCTATTGTAATGATAAGATGAAACAAGCACTTGAAGAATTAAAGCAAATAAATAACTTAATTGAAGAGTGTAATTTCTTAGATAAGGCTAGATTTGATTTATCAATGATTACAATGCTTGATTATTATGAAGGTGTTATGTTTAGAGGTTATTATCCAAACTCGTATAAAGAGATTTTGAGTGGTGGAAGATATGATTCTCTAACTAAAGAATATGGAAAAGAAATACCCGCTATTGGGTTTACATTAAGTGTTGATGAGTTAATGAAATATGTATATAAATAGGATTTAAAAGGAGGGGTTATTTTGGATTATTTGACTATAGCACTAGCAAAAGGAAGAATAGAAGGAGAATCGTTTAAAAAATTTAAAAAAATGGGTCTAGGGGACAGTATAGACACAGATACAAGAAAGTTAATCTTTAAAGATGAAGAAAATAAAATAATATATATACATGTCAAACCATCAGATGTAGTTACATATGTTGAAAAGGGAGTAGCAGACCTTGGTATAGCAGGAAAAGATACTATTTTAGAGAATGAAACAGATGTATATGAAATATATGATTTAGGTTTTGGGAAGTGTAAATTTGCTGTAGCAGGATTAAAGGGCGACAGTATATATAGAGAAGATGAATATTTAAAAGTAGCTACAAAGTATCCAAATATAGCTAAAAAATACTTTAAGGAGAAAGGTCAAAAAATTGAAATAATAAAATTAAATGGTTCTGTAGAATTAGCTCCAATAGTAGGATTATCAGATGTAATTGTAGACATAGTTGAGACAGGTAATACACTTAAAGCAAATGGTCTTGAAATATTGGAAGATATATGTGATATAAGTGCTAGAATTATATCAAATAGAGCTAGTTATAGATTTAAATATGAACAAATTCAAAATATAATTCGTTTATTTGAAGAACTAGATAACTAAAATACAATTAAGAAGGAGGAGTTTAAATTGAGAGAAAAAGAAAGTATAAGAGAATTAAAGGGATATGAACCAAACCATGTGAATTGCAAAGTAAAACTTGATGCAAATGAAGGAAGTAAGAAGTTGTTTAAGCATCTTATTAAAGAGATTTCTGATAGTGATATAGACTTAAATTTATATCCTGAAGATTCTTATAGTGAATTGAAAGAGTCTATAATAGATTATATAAATATTTCTGGAGTAAGTAAGAAAAATCTTTTAGTAGGAAATGGTTCAAGTGAAATAATTGATTTGATAATACATACTTTTGTAGATAAAAATGAAGTGATATTAAGTTTCTCTCCAAGTTTCAGCATGTATTCTATATATAGTCAAATAAATGGCTCTAAGTTTATAGGTGTTGAAAGTGACGAAAATTTAGTTATAAACATAGATAATGTAATTGAAAAAGTAAAAGAAAACAATCCTAAAATAGTAATTGTATGTAATCCAAATAATCCAACTGGAACAATACTAAAGAGGGAAGATGTAATAAAACTCTTAGATTCAACTGACAGTTTAGTAGTTTTGGATGAAGCATACATGGATTTTGGAGAAGAAAGTATGTTGAGTGATGTTTTTAAGTATGAAAATCTAATAATTCTTAGAACTTTATCAAAGGCATTTGGATTGGCTGGAATAAGAACAGGATATATGTTATCTAATAGTAGTTTAATAGACTCTGTTGAAAAGGTAAGACCTCCATATAATTTAAATTCATTATCAGATTTTATTGCTACAAGAGCTCTTAGAAATAAAGATATAGTGAAAGCTTATATAAATGAAGTAAAAGAAGAAAGAGAAGTTTTATATAAAGAAATGATTGATATAGGAATTAAGGCATATAAATCGCAAGCAAATTTTATATTGTTCTATTCTGAAATTGAAAATCTATCACAAAAACTTATTGATAGAGGAGTGCTAATAAGGGAATTTAGTGGTAAGTTAAAAAATTATTATAGAGTTACGATTGGTGATAAAGAAGAAAATACCATATTTATGGATGCTATAAGAGATATTTTGAAAAAGGAGAAATAGGTATGAGAATTTGGAGTATAGAAAGAAATACTTTTGAAACACAAATTTCAGTAGAACTAAATATTGATGGTTCTGGTAAAGCTGAAATAGATACTGGAATAGGATTTTTAGACCATATGCTTACATTGATGGCATTTCATGGCAAGTTTGATTTAAAGGTGATTTGTAAAGGTGATATATATGTAGATGACCATCATAGTGTTGAAGATATTGGTATAGCTATAGGTGAAGCATTTAAAAATGCTTTAGGTGATAAAAAAGGAATAAGAAGATATTCTACTATCTATATACCTATGGACGAATCTCTATCAATGGTAGCAATAGATATAAGTAATAGACCATATCTTGTATTTAATGCTAAATTTGATACTCAAATGCTTGGTAATATGAGTACTCAGTGTTTTAAAGAATTTTTCAGAGCTTTTGTAAATGAATCTAGAGTAACATTACATATTAATCTTTTATATGGAGAAAATGACCATCATAAAATAGAAAGCATATTTAAAGCTTTTGCAAGAGCTTTAAAAGAAGGAAGTGAAATAATTTCCAATGAGATAGCATCTTCAAAGGGGGTTTTGTAGAATGAATATAATAGTAGACTATGGTCTTGGAAATATAGATTCTGTATCTAGAGGTTTTAAAAAAGCTGGAATAGAAACTAAAATTTCTAGTGATATAAATGAAATTAAGAAAGCAAATTCGCTTATACTTCCAGGTGTTGGGGCTTTTAGAGATTCTATAAATGCTTTAGATGAACTAGGATTGATACCAATATTAAGAGAACATGCTTCAAAAGGAAAATTTCTGATAGGTATATGTTTAGGTATGCAATTACTTTATGAGAAAAGTTATGAGTATGGAGAATATGAAGGATTAGGACTTATAAAAGGCAGTATTGATAAATTAGATATAAGTTTAAAAGTGCCACATATGGGATGGAATAATCTAAAATTTAATAAAGAAGATGATGATATACTTAAATATATTAAGGAAGATGACTATGTATACTTTGTTCACTCATATTATGCAAATTCATCAAATGAAGAACTTATTGCATTTTCAGAGTATGAAAAGAAAATTCCTGCTATCGTTAGAAAAGATAATGTATATGGTATACAATTTCATCCTGAAAAAAGTGGAGAAGTAGGTTTAAATATATTAAAAGCATATGGGGAGATGATAAAATGATAATATTTCCAGCAATAGATGTAAAGGATAACAAGTGTGTCAGACTTACTCAAGGAGATTTTGATAAAGTAAATGTATATTATGATAATCCATTAGAAGTAGCAAACAAATGGAAAGATGAAGGCGCAGAATATATACATATAGTAGATTTAAATGGAGCTAGAAGTGAATTTGGTGTAAATACAGAAACAATTGAAAAGATAGCAAACAATATAGATATACCTATTCAAGTAGGTGGAGGAGTTAGAGATAAGGAAAAAGTCCAAAGTTTAATAAAAGCTGGTGTTACTAGAGTAATCCTAGGTAGTATAGCTATTGAAAATTTAAATTTAGTTGAAGAATTAGTCAACGAATATAAAGATAAAATAGTAGTCTCTATAGATGCTAAAGATGGAAAGGTAGCAGTTAGAGGTTGGGAAGTTGTAAGTAATGTGGATTCTCTAACATTGTGTAAACAACTTGAAAAAATAGGTGTGCAAACCATTGTTTATACAGATATATCAAAAGATGGAATGTTACAAGGTCCAAATTTTGATATATATGAAAAAATATCAAATGAAACATCACTAAATGTCATTGCTTCAGGAGGAGTAACCTCTATAGATGATGTTAGAAGATTGAAAGATATGAATCTATATGGTGCTATAATAGGTAAGGCACTATATGACAAAAAGATAGACTTTAAGGAGGCACAACAAATATGCTTACTAGAAGAATAATACCATGTCTAGATGTAAGGAATGGAAGAGTTGTAAAAGGTAAGAAATTCAAAGACATAGTGGATGTTGACAGTCCAGAGGTACTTGGGAAGTTTTATAGTGATTGTGGAGCAGATGAACTTGTATTTTATGACATAACTGCATCAAACGAAGACAGAAAGACATCCTTAGAATTTGTAACAAAGGTTGCAGAAAATATAAATATACCATTCTGTGTTGGTGGAGGCGTAAATAAGTTAGAAGATTTTACTGATATTTTAAGAAAAGGTGCTGATAAAGTTTCTATAAATTCATCAGCAGTCAAAAATCCTGAATTAATAAGGGAAGCATCATTAAAATTTGGAGCACAATGTGTTGTTTTATCAATAGATGCAAAGAAAAATGAAGAAGGTTCATGGAGTGTATATGTAAAAGGTGGTAGAGAAAAGACTAGTCTTGATGCAATTGAGTGGGCTGTTAAGGGTGTAGAGCTTGGAGCAGGGGAAATTGTTGTAAATAGTATGGATGAAGATGGAATGAAAAATGGATATGACATAGAATTGTTATCAAAAATAACTTCTTTAGTGAATGTGCCTGTTATAGCATCAGGAGGTGCTGGTAAAATGGAAGATTTCTATGAGGCTGTAAAAGAATCTAATGTGGATGGAATTTTAGCAGCATCTGTATTTCATTTTGGAGAAATAAAAATAAATGATTTGAAGAAATATTTAAAAAACATGGGTGTAGAAGTAAGATTATAAGCAAGATATCTAATAGGGGGTTGAAAAGATGGAAAATAAATGTAGCAATGTATACAGTGAGGAAACAGAAGACTTTATAAAAGGTGTAAAATTTGATGATAAGGGTCTAGTTCCTGTTGTTGCTCAAGATGTAGTGAGTAAAGATGTGCTAATGTTGGCATATATGAATGAGGAGGCTATAAAGAAAACATTAAAAGATAAAGTAGCTTGTTATTTTAGCAGAAGTAGACAAGAACTTTGGATTAAAGGTGAGACGTCTGGAAATACTCAGAAAGTTGTTAAGATGTCTTATGATTGTGATGTAGATACTATATTACTTTTAGTTGAGCAAACTGGTGTAGCTTGTCATACAGGAAACTATTCTTGTTTTTATAGAGATTTGTTTGATGATACTGATAAAATGGGATTTGAAGTAGAAAAAAGTATATTGAAAGAACTATATGATTTAATAAATGAAAGAAAAAATAATCCTATTGAAGGCTCATATACTAATTATCTTTTTGATAAAGGTATAGATAAAATTCTTAAAAAAGTTGGTGAAGAAAGTAGTGAGGTAATTATAGCGTCAAAGAATACAGATAAGAGTGAACTTATTTATGAAATTAGCGATTTAGTATATCATACATTAGTCTTAATGATAGAAAAGGATGTTAAAATTGATGAAATAAAGAAAGAGTTACTTAACAGAAGAAAATAAAATAAGATAGATTGATAAAGAATAAGAAAATATACCGCTTTTTATAAAAAGTGGTATATTTTCTTGTTCTTTATTTTGAATTTGTAGAATAGTCTGTAAATTTCTTGGTGCAATTTATTATATATATAATTTATTAATAAAATAATTATATTTCATTACTTATTTTAGAAAAAA
>NZ_JBJOCA010000011.1:0-116633 GCF_045898275.1 Clostridioides sp. GD02404 | reverse complement strand
GAATATAATCAGACCTATTACTACAGCTACAAAATGTATAGTAGCTGATTGTATCATTTCAGAATAAATCACATCATTTGGAATATTTCCAGTTCCTTTAATAAAATAAGTTCCTGGAAGCATACCCAATTTTACTGGCCATGTCCAAGGTACAAATGGGCCAATTTTTGAACCCACATTTGTTAGACCAAGTATTGCTGCCATTAAAATTCCACCAATACTAATACCAATAGATGCACCCATTCCCCATGCAAAACTAACCCAAAGATGAATAGCTAATAGTGGAAGCGTCCCAATCACCACAAGTCCTGCTGCTGACAGAAATAACCTTATTGTTGCTCCATATGGCACTGCAATATTCATACCTATACAGAGTATCAATGTAGCAATAAATGTGCATACAGTTAAGCAAAACAGAAGAAAAAGAAATTTTCCAAGATATAATCTAACACGAGAAATACCTATGCATAAAAAACCATTAAAATTTCCAGCGAGCTCTTCCTCATATACTATAAATCCAGATAAAATACCTACTCCAATAGGAATGATGAATACAGTCCATACGGTAAAAAATCCTTCAAAAGCAAATGCTTGTGTACTCCCAGATTTGATTGCAAGATAGGCAACCACACATAATGAAAAAATAACAGGCATAAAAAGAGTAAGCCATCGGACGGCTGTTCTCTTTGTTCGAAGCCATTCTGATGATAAGAGTTTTATCATTTGTCATCCCTCCTACTAAACCAAACTGCAGTAAGTGCTGTTAATACTAGAAACACAACCAAAGAAACAACAATCCCAATAGGAATTACTGAAGTATTCAAAAGTGGGTCTCCAGCTTCTAATATAGTACCATTAGGATGTAAGTTAAGGATTGGACACACTATCCTAATTGCCCAACTCCATGGTACTGCAATCCAAAATGATTTTGTCGCAGTAAGGACACCCAATATCATTCCTAAAAATCCAACTCCCATGCTTAGAAACATACCTTTCCATGTAGCTACCCATAGCTGAATTGGAAGTATAGCAAGAGAAACAACCCAGCATACAATACTTGCCCCTATAATCTGTCCAAAAGGAATTGGTCCAGCTTTCAATATTAAACCAGTTATAATTGTTACAACTATTAAAACTAGTGTTGAAATAAAACTGTAAACTGCCATCGCCATAACTTTATTAATCCAAAGCATCATAGGAGACACATTGCGTGTACGTAAAGCACGATAATTTCCAGCCTTTTTTTCCTGTGCAGCTACCAAAGTAGCAAACAATGCAAATCCAATAGACAGAAACATAAATGACCACCAATTAAAAATTAATGCTAAAAGACTTTGCCACGCCCAAGAATTTGATTGAGATAATGGATTTTGCATAAGTGTTGATTGCATTATAAGTGCATACGCTGCAAAAGATACTGGGAAAAAAATAATAAGTTTTCCCATAAATGTTCTTTTATACTTTAAAAGTTCTGATTGTAAAGCATTCATCTGTTTTGTCCTCCTTTAAGAATAACATCTGTAAAAAATTCTTCTAGATTTTCATTAGGGTCAGGTATTCCTTGAAATAGTAATCGTCCTCCATTTATAATTCCTATATTATCTACAACTTGAGCAACCTCTGAGAGAATATGGCTAGAGAGAATTACAGTTATACCTTTTTTTGGAAAAGAAGCAATCAACTCACGAAGTTCTTGAATTCCAAAAGGGTCAAGCCCATTAGTTGGTTCATCTAGTATTAACAGTTCTGGGTCACTCAAAAGTGCAATAGCTATTCCTAACCTTTGTTTCATCCCCATAGAAAATTGTGACGCTCTCTTCTTCCCTGTGTTTTTCAAGTTTACTATTTCTAATACCTCATAAATTTTATCTTTAGGAATTCCCAAAATTTTCGTATGTACTAATAAATTTTCCTCTGCTGTAAGATTCCCATACAAAGAAGGGGCTTCTATTAAGGCACCAATTTTTGCAAGAGATTCTCGCTTCCAAAGTTTCCTATCAAAAATAATACGTCCATCTGTTGGACGAAGAAGACCAACAAGCATTTTAAGTGTGGTAGACTTCCCTGCACCATTTGGACCTAAAAGACCATAGATACTGTTTCGCTCAATTTGCAAAGAAACATTGTTAACTGCCATTTGTTCCCCATATCTTTTTGATAAATTTTTTGTTTCAAGAATTAAATCTTTCATATTTATTTCTCCTTTCTTGTAATTCATGAATTTCTGTTACTAAGAGAATACTAACATGAAAAAATAACAATTCTATAACAGCTATCAGTTTTAATAAATTTTAAATAAAAAAATAGAGTTGCCAATTTTATTTTGACAACTCTATCTAAATTTATGTTTAACATTTATATTAGATTTAAACTTAATTGTATTAGACTTAAACTTATTCCTTATAATTATACTAGCCTTAAATTTATTCTATAATTTTTAAATCATGTACTAATCTATTAATTCATATTTCTTTAGACATCTAACATAGTTTGCTACTAGATAATAATTATTTATATCATATTTATCTAATCCTCTAAAGGCAGTTATCTCATCATTAAGCTCATCACTACCCTCTACAAATACACATCCTGTTTCAAATTCCATACCCACTGTAATTGTACAACCACTATAAATTTCTTCTTGTGCATCGTATAATTTTTTTGCATTCCCTTCATTTTGAATTGTAAATACAATAGGCTTTAATTCTGCATTATTGGTAATCTTTTCTGAGAAAGGCTTATTTAATTTAATATTATTGATAATTACATCCTTAAACTCTTCTGAACTTTCTTCCTTTACAGTATGTTTTTGTTTTAAAAACTCTATTACTTCTGAAATAGGTTTAGAATTTACTTTTAAAGTATCTTTATATTTTTCATATACCGATTTCCATTGTTCAATCTTTTCTTGAGATACTTCTTTAGTATATGTACTTACTTTTTCTTGTGATATTTTTTTCATTAAAATTTCTCCTTTGAGTCTATGTAATCACATTTACATATTTTATTTAAAATTATATATCTGTAACTTATTCATTTTGTTACTAGTATAATACTCTTAAAAACTTTACAAATCAATTTAATTTTGCTACCTTTTATTTATAACAACTTATAGTCCATTTCTCAACTATTTTCAATAACTTACTTTTATAAGGAGGTTTTCTTTATGATTTTAAATAGAATTGAGCTTTTCCGAGGATATTCTTTAGATAGATTTAATGAGATATGCAGTATATTGTCAGTAAATAAAATTAAATATAAGTATAAAGTAAGGAACAATACTTACTCTAAAGGGTCTTTTTCAAATAAAATGATTCTTGGAAATTTAGGGCAAAAAGAATATTTTTCTTATGAGTACTCAATTTATGTACATAAAGATGACTATGAACAAGCAAATGCTCTAATAAATTCTAAATTTAGATAAGGTTATTAATTAAACATGACATTCTGTTGTCGTATTTGATATGTTATTATATTTTAAAATTATATACTTTAAAACTATTTTTATAGTATTTAAAGTTTTAGACTAAGGAGATACATTATATGAAAATAAATATAAAATCAACTTTAAATGAATTTATTAAGCAGAATAATCTTTTTGATAACGACAAAATAACATCATATCTTCCTAATATAACAATAGACACAGATACCATAAAAACTATCATGATTAATGAAGTTGTACCAAATAACCCTAATGACGATTTTTATAGTATAGATGAAGATGCTGATTACTTAAAAACCACTATCCCTTTATTCAACAATGCAGGTATAGAAGTATCTAATATAAATGATATTTTAGATATGGGTATCTATATAACCAATGCAGTAAAACTCCCTAAATCAGAGTATACAATAACTAGTGACACAGTTAAATTACACATGCCTATTTTAGAAGAGGAAATTAAATTATTCGATAATTTAGAAGTAGTGATGTTGATGGGAGATGTTGCAAAAAAATCTTTTAACATGATTACTAAAAAACATACAAAAAAGAATGCTATCCCTTCTATCTCAACATATAAACTTCGTAACAATGAACTTTATTATGATAAATTAAGAATATTTCCATCCTATATCATGACTGGTGGAAACATATTGATTGAAAAGTCAAAGTTTGAAATGGCATCAGAGGATATAAAAAAAATGGTTGAGATTATAAAATAATAGATACCAATTTAAATAAACAATAAGCGCCTCAAAAACTTTTATTTATGAGGCGCTTTTATTTTCATGTTAATAATCTTATATATTTATATATCATTCTTTTTAATCTCTACTATATTATACGATTACATATTACTATTTATAATCCTCTCATAAGATTACTGTATTTTTCTCTTTATTACTCTAAAATTTTTATTTAATAAGATAGTTATTAATACAAGTTAAATATATCTACTTATCTAAAAACATCTCCTTAACAGTAACATCTGGATGATGATACTTCTTTCTATCTGTTAAAAACGATTTTTTTATATTTATAGCCTCTTTTGGACACCAGTGAAAACAAGCTAAACATCTTTCACACTCATTACCCCATTTTGGCTTTTTATAAACTATACTTATATTGTCTACAGGACAAACCTTTTTACATGTCCCACATCCATTACATTTACTCTCTGCAAAAAATTTAGTAGTTGCAATTTGCATATTCTTCCCTACTAAACGAAGCATAACACTATCTATATATGACTTTAAATTATTCTTTCCTTCTATACTTCCATTTTCAGAATTATTGATATACTTTGCAATTTCAGATACTCTATTAGTTAAATTTCTTAATCTCTCTTCTTCAACATCTAAAGGTGTTGTCAAAGCGTTGCCAGGCATATCAATTATAAAACCAGCTGATAATTTTTTGCCCTTTTTCTTAAGCAACTTATCTATAGTAAACAAACTATGTCCAGCTACTCCATTACAAGTAGCAATAGCATATATATGAGTATTACTATTAAAATTTAATTTATCTACAAAATATTTCACTATATCAGGAGCATTAGCAAAATACACAGGAAAAACGATTATTAGTATATCTTCATTTATATCTATAGTTTGCTTTTTTCTATGTATAGCTAATGGTATTACTTCCTTATTTTCATTTAACATCTCTTTTAAAGCCTTTGAAACTACTAAAGAGTTCCCTGTACCAGAAAAATAATAAATCTTAGAACTCATTCTTATCCCTCTTTCTATCATTTTGTATCATTAATAGTTAAAAAGACTTCTTAAAATAGAGTTTGTATCTACTTTCCAATTCTATCTAAAATCTTAGCAAACAAGGGTAACTCTTCATCAGAAATAGATTTAAATGTCTCTACTGCATACATACTTGCAATTTTATTTAATGGTTCTTCTAATTCTCTACCTAAATCTGTTAAGAATATTTGAAACTTACGTCTATCTTTAGCATCTACTTTACGTACAATCAATCCTTTATTTTTCATAACATCTAAGATTCTTGTAGTATTGGATTTATCCTTACATGATTTTTCACATAAATCTATCTGAGAAATTCCATCTTGTTCCCATAGAAATCTTAATAACGCATAATGATCAGCTGTTATATCATATCCATTTTGTTTAAACATTTTTTTCAAATCATCTTTTACCTTCAATGAAGTACTTACTAGCTTAGTTGTAACTTCATATAGTTCCTCAAAATCTTTCATTTTACCTCCATTTAGATAATCCCTTGCGCCTCCCATCTATCAATTATTCCTTTATATTGCTCAATATTTTTAAAAGCCATTGGCTTTAAAACAACATTCATAGCAATAAAGTTATAGATTTGAGAAAACACAGGCGGATTTTTATTTTCCTCTATGCAATAAATAAATTTTTTAGATACTTTTTGTATCTTTAATTCTACTCTTTCAGTTATAGGATTCTGATTAAATCCAGTTTTTATAGATAAATTACCACAAGTGTAACCCCCAGAATCTAATATCATTGATTTCATAAAAGAAATTGCTTTTGAACCACGAGCATTTTCATATGTAGTAACTGCTATACATGGCTTACGATACAATAATCTTTCCAACATCATATGTGCTCTATCTGTAAATACCTTGAAAAGCCCAGTTACACTACTTCCATAAGTAGGACTACCAAATATAACACCATCACTCTTAGTAATTATATCATGAATGTACTCTACTTTATCACTTTGATTAATACACTTCCCCATTTTATAACAATTTAAACAACCAATACAATACGATGGATTGACTTCACTTAAATCAAAATAATTAATTTCTACTGTTGGAATTAATCTTTCAATATCTTTGCACAAACAAGTCAAAACCTTCGATGTAGCCCCATTTTTTCTAGGACTTCCATTTATAATCGTGATTATCATTTCTATACCCCCTTTTTAGTTGCTATATCAACAATAAGTATATCAACTATATTTTCAGCTGTCAATATACACATTTATTTAACTTAAAGCTATACTTACACAACTCAATTAAGAATTACATTTAATTATATCTAGTTATTTAGGAGTTATAAATGAGCTATTTTTACTAATTGACAAACTAAATTAATGATAATATACTTTATATATTACAAATGTAAGTATAAGGAGGTATAATCATGAAAAAAGTACCACAAATTTCAGAAGCAGAGTATCAAGTTATGAAGATTGTTTGGAAATATGCTCCTATTAGCACTAATGAAGTAATTGAAAAATTAGTAGAAACAAGTACATGGAGTCCTAAAACTATTCAAACAATGCTATTGCGATTAGTTAAAAAAGGAGCTTTAACATATGAAAAAAATAGTAGAGTTTTCGTTTATACTCCACTTGTTAAAGAAGAAGAATATGTAGCTACAGAAAGTCGTTCTTTCTTAAATCGTTTCTATAATGGTGCTCTTAATTCTATGGTGCTAAACTTTTTGGAAAACGATAAACTATCTGAAGATGATATTGAGGAATTGAAAGAGATTTTAAACAAAAGGGTGACTAAGGAGGATAAGTAAATATGTATGCTCCATTCTTTATACGATTCTTATTCAGTACATTAACCCTATCATTATTAATTGTTGCAGTTTTATTTATTAAAAAGATATTTAATAAGCACATTTCTGCAAAATGCCACTATAATATTGGATTTATATTGCTTATAACATTAATAATTCCATTTATCCCTCTTAAATACATTAATCTTGGAAATATGCTTAACTATCTATATGGTTTTACTCAAATTGAAAATAATACTGCTAATACTTATATAATAAAAAATAGCTCAAATAGTATTATTAATCACTCAAATACATTAAAGGATTTTTCAGTATCTCTGAATCAATCTAATTTTGATAGTTTAAATATTTTATTATTAACATTATGGATGATTGGTATTTCAATTATGATGGTTATCACGATTCATTGTAATTTTAAAATAAGAAATATGAAAAAATCTGCACATATTTTAGATGATGATGAGATAGTTCTACTATCTGAACAATGTAAAAAAGATATTGGTATAAATAAAGATTTTATATTATGTAAATCCTGCATCATAAATACACCTATTACATTTGGATACTTTAAACCACATATTATATTACCAGATAAGTCTATATCTAAATTATCTTTAAAAGATATAAAATATATTTTACTTCATGAATTACAACATTCTAAAAATAGAGACATATTGATAAATTATATAATGTGCTTTTTCCAAATATTATACTGGTTTAACCCTCTTGTATGGTATGCTCTTAAAGAAATGCGAGTAGACCGTGAAATTGCATGTGATATTTCAGTTCTAAAGAAACTTGATAAAGATGATTATATAGAATATGGACAAACACTAATAAACTTTGTAGATAATATTTCAAAACCCTCTAATCTCACACTTACATCAGATATTGGTGGGTCAAAACAACAAATTAAAAGGCGATTATTAAAGATAACAAATTTTCATACTGAGTCAAAATTTTTAAAACTAAAAAGCCTTTTAATTTTTACATTGATTGCTTTAATTGTATTTGGAAATAGCCCTACATTATCTATTATGGCGGATGTTAATGAAGAATATAAACCTACAAATAGTCAAACTATGTATGAAGACCTAAGCAAATACTTTAAAGGTTTTGATGGAAGTTTTGTTATGTATGATTTAAAATCCAATCAATATCATATTTACAATGAGGAAAAAAGTAAAAAAAGAATTTCTCCAAATTCTACTTATAAAATTTATAGTGCTTTATTGGGATTAGAAAATGGGATTATAACAAAAAATAATTCATACATCCCTTGGGATGGAAAACTTCATCCTATTAACTCTTGGAATAAAGACCAAGACTTATTTTCTGCTATGGAGAACTCTGTAAACTGGTACTTTCATTATCTAGATAAAAAAACAGGGATAAAAGATATACAAACTTATCTTAAACAGATTAAGTATGGTAATTGTGATATTTCAGGAGGTATCTCACGTTTTTGGCTAGAATCCTCATTAAAAATTTCACCTATTGAACAGGTAAAATTACTTAGAGATTTCTATACAAATAAGTTTAATTTTAAAGATAAAAATATAGAAGCTGTAAAAGATTCATTGATAGTATCAAAAAAGGATGGTGTCTCACTTTCTGGCAAAACAGGCACTGCTACTATAAATGGGAAAGATGTAAATGGTTGGTTTATAGGTTATGTAGAAAAAAATGAAAATACTTATTTCTTTGCTACAAATATCCAAAGTAAAGATTATTCTAATGGTAGTTTAGCAGCTAAAATAACATTATCTATATTAAATGACAAAGAAATCTATAATTTCTAACATATTTACTATAAAACCTAAAAACTTCACATAATTTTCATATGAATTATCTATTAAATTCACATACAAGAGTTATTATGTAAACATAGAAGATAGTAAAACTAGCTTAAAAACATAATATAATACCCTATATGAAATAGTGGCAACTCTCCCTCACATCCTCAATTGTTGCCACTATTTTAATTTTTTGTATGATAACATATAAGATATATAAAAAAATCAACAGAAAAATCAATATCGTATCCATTCAGAAAAACCATATTATTATAATCTTTTCTTGCTAATTATTTATTCAATTTGCTAGCTTTTATTTTGATTAATGTGTTCTACTTGATTTTATTATAATTAACCTGATTTTTTATCTAAAACTTGTCCATCAATTTTATCAATAACATGAAAATACACATTCACAATAAAAAAAGTCATCTAGCTCAATAGATGACTTTTTATTAGATAATTATTTTCAAATTCGTCGATTGGTATAGGCTTGCTAAATAAATATCCTTGTGCTGTCTCTACTCTACATTGTAATAGCGTAGAAAATTGTTCCTCAGTTTCAATTCCTTCAGCAACCATATAAATATTTAATTTACGACATATTCCTGTGATATATTCCATAATCACCTTTGTTCTAGGATTCGATACAATATTATCAATTAGGCTCTTATCTAATTTCAATATATCAAACTCAACTTCAGAGAGTAGTGCTAAATTTGCATTCTCAGTTCCGAAATCATCAATTGCAATAGCAAAACCAACATCTCTTAAATCTGATATGATTTTTTTCACATCAAGATGCTTCTCATCATGTACTCTTTCTGTTATTTCAATTTTTATGTATTTGGTAGGGACATTATAAGTGTGACAAATTGACACTAAACAATTCACAAATTCTGGTGTTTCTAGTGATTCTTCTGAAAAATTTATAGATATTGGAACGATTGGAACATCATTATCAATCCAATTGCTAAATTTCTTACAAATAGATTCAAATACATAGAAGTCTATTTTACTTAATAGTCCAGATGCTTCTAATATAGGAAGAAAATTATTTGGAGCTACAAGTGAATTAGAATTATCCAAATAACGTATAAGTGCTTCTGCACCCACAACTGAGCGGTCTGAGAAAGAAATCTGAGGTTGTAAATAAACGAGAAAACGATTATTTTGTATTTCTCTTTCAAGAACCTCAGCTTTGCTTAAATGTAACATTTCATCACTATGATGGCGATATCTCTGAGAAACAGAGTGTTTACGATAAAAAGCTTTTTTATCTTCATACATTTCTGCATCCGCATTTTTTATGATTTCTCCTATATCATCAACTGTATTCGCCCAATATGACCCTATCGCAACTTGGCAAGTAGGTCTTTTTCTAAATTCGCCTTTTAGTTCTATTATTTTCTTACTAAAAACGTCTTCTTCAATTTCACGACAAATAATTACAAATTCATCTCCACCTAAACGGTAAAAATCAGAATAATGAAATACCAATTTCATTCGTCTCGCACATTCTATTAATAACTTATCTCCCATTTCATGCCCATATTTATCATTGATATCCTTTAAACCATTCACATCTAAATAAATAATTCCTATAGAAATATCAACTTTTGTAAGTGATTGTGAATCTTCTATAAATCGATTTCTGTTATAGAAAGAAGTAAGTTTATCAATATAACTTAGTTTTGATAATTGCTCCTGAGTTTTAGAATGTTGGCTAGCAAGGGAAATAAAGTAGCAAAGTGTTTGAAGTAATGATGCAATATTCATAATTTTATCTGGAGGTGGATTATCAACTCCTAAATAACCGATAAGTTCTCCATTATGTTCTAATGGGGCTACAACAAGACTGGTAATAGATTGATTATGTAATATTTGGTATTCCCCTGGTGATGTAGATTTAATCTCTTCTAAATCTTTTATAACTATACATTCCTTATTATTAAAATATGGAATCCATCGCTCAATAGTAGATAGTGGAAGGTCTTGTAGATAGTTTCTCTGCGACAAGATATGTTCCTCACACCATTCATAATCATTATACATCAGACCGTCTCGAATATAAATAATATATGAACGGTCAGCAGATAAAAAACGACCTAACTTTTCAAGCACAGACATAGTTGCTTTTTTAATGTCACTATCTCTATATAAAATATCTACACACTCTGTAATTATTTTTTCAGCCTCAAGTGTAAATCGTAATTTTATTTTCTCTTCTTCTGATTTTGTGGTATCAAACGCAATCTCCATTCTTGCTGGCTTACCTTCCCATTCAATTAAACGGTCTTTTAACAGATAATGACGACCTGTTACTGGATTTGTAAATTCCCAAGTATAGTTTTCACTTTCTTTTAAATAAGAATTTGTACAAAACTCACAAGGTTCATCTTTTTTCTGTAGTACTTTATAACATTTTTGCCCTTTTATTTGGTCAACCTTAAAACTTTCAATACCTGCTTTATTTAAAAATAATAAATCATAGGTCTCTAAATCACTGATATATAAAAGCTCTGAAATATCATTCATTGGAGCCTGTAAGTCTTCAGCCAATTGAATAAGACGTTCTCTTTTTCTCTGATTATCCTCTTCTGCTAGTTCAAGTTTCTTTTGCAAAATATCTTGTTTGGTATCATACATATAAATAAAAATAACTAATAAGGCAAATGAAAGATTTAAAAAAATCAAAACATTTTCAGCTGAAGAAACTTTGTTCTCACTAAATTTTTCAGCAGATAAAACTGTTTTGTCTGCTAAATCAAAAAAATCTTCACTTTCTTTATAGAGTGTATCACTTTTTCCACCATCACGAACAATATATATTTCTTGCTTTAAACGTTTCCAATCTCTTTCCATTTGAATCATGTTAGTTTGAAAGTCATGGTCATCTACATAAGCAATATTATACACACCACTTCTACCTTGAAGCTCATGAATAATATTATCTACTCTTTTTATTAATTTATCATTTGGCTTATGATTCAATTCTTGCTTAATCAGACGTTGTGTTGCTCCACGTATAATCCCAGTATAATTAATTACTTTGGCATTTCCTTGCAAATTGTAGACTAAGTAAATAGATAGTAGGCTGGAAAAAAGAAGCCCTATACTTAAAGTGATTAGAAATCTTTTTCTTCTCATACAGTCCCCTTTCAATTTCATTTAGGAATAAAAACTAATCTCTAATTTATTGGTAACTTTGAAGTATTTATTAAATAAATATAATTACTTTGTATAAGTACTACTAAAATTAGTTATCTTTGTCCATTATACTCCTCTATTTGGCTTTCTTCAACAATAAATACCTCTCTTATTTTAAGATTTTTTTAATAATATAATATTATATATTTGTAATTATATGGAAATAATTAAGATTTTCTCATAATTTATTAGCTATTTTACTTATATCTCTAAGGTCAAATATCCCAAGTATCACAATTTATGATTTCACTTACGATTAAATTTTTAAGTAAATCTATCTAATGAATTTTTTTAATACATATACTTTATTTCTTTTAATAAAATTTTTTAAATATTAAAAAATAGGTAATAAAAAATAACATATAAAATACAATCTTCAAGTGAATGAGATTAATCCTAAAATTAAGAAAAATTAATCTTCAAATATTGATTTAACAATAGGTATAACATAATGGCTTCCTCCACGATTCTTTACATCTTCAATCATAGCAATTGCCAGATACTGTTTATCACTATTTTCATCTACAGTAAAAGCATTGAACCATCCAAGTTCTGTCCCTGTAATATCATCTTTAGATGCTTTAATTTCTGCTGTACCAGTTTTACCAGCAATAGTAATTCCCTTAGTCATAGCACTATGACCCGTACCATTAGGATTTTCAACAACTTGAATCAAATCATCACGAATAATTTTTACAGACTGTTTGGAAAATACACCTTTCTTCCAAAATTCAGCATGTGAATTATCTTTAAATTCAAGGTATGGCTTTATCATATCTCCATTATTTACAAAAGTTGAATACATTGATGCCATATGTACTGGATTTACTAGAACCTTCCCCTGACCATATCCACTATCTGCTAATTGTATTTCAGTGTCAAATTTATTGTCAGTACCAAATTTTGAAGAAGATATTCCAAATTCAAACGGCATACTTTCCTCAAAACCAAGCTTTAACAACTCTTTTGATAATGTATCTTCACCTATTTTTAATGCTGCTTTAGCAAAATAAATATTATCAGAATAAATTAATGCATTCTTCATATTTACAGTGTTACCATAATCTTTTAATGTAGTTACCTTATAGCTCCCCCAACTAGAATCTTTTTGCCAACTAAGACCACTGTGTCCAAAGTTTTCATTTGAATTAAGCTTTCCTGTCGTTAAACCAATACCAGCAGTGATTGGTTTAAAAGAAGACCCAGGACATAATCGTGCTTTAAATCTATTGTACATTGGTTTGTTTTCATTTTCATTGACTTCCTTCCATCTATCTTCTGACATCCCTAGTATAAATTCATTTGGATTGTATGATGGGCTACTTACAAGGGATAAGATTTCTCCTGTTTTAGGATTCATAACTACTGCACATCCTTTATCATTTTTCATTTGTTCATATAATTTACTTTGTAGTTTTGAATCTATAGTTAATTTTACATCTTCTCCATCTATTTTAGGCTCAGTTACTAGAGTTTTTTTCTTGTCTCCATATCTATCAGCTATAATAATCTCATATCCATCAATACCACGTATCCTGTCTTCCAGTAAACTCTCTAAACCAATCTTACCAATTATGCTATTAGAATTATATCTCTTACCTTCTTTTTCCTTTAATATCTCTGCATTTACATTTTGAACATATCCAGTTAGATGCCCAGCTTTTTCACCTAATGGATACTGTCTAACCTCTGTATTAGATATCTTAACTCCTGGGATACTAAGAAGTGAGTCTTGTAATGCTTTGTCTTCTATTTTTTCGATAGTTTTTATAGGTACCATTGAATTGTCTTTTACCCAAGATGCATTTAATTTCTTTTGAATTTGTTCAACTGGTATATTTAATAAAGTAGATAATTTTTTTAAGTCTTCTGTATTATCACTCATTTTTTCAGGAACTAGACCTATCATTGATGCAAGGCCTTGTCCTGCAATCATTACTCCATTTCGGTCTAAAATATTTCCTCTTTTGGCTTTAAGCTTTGATATTCTTATAGTATTATCTTCTTCAAGTTCTGGAAATATAACATCTGACTTCCATCTTATTCTATAATCTCCATCTTTATCTCTATTTAATGGCACTTCATTTGAAAATGAAATTTCTCCTGCTAAGGTATCCATCTTCGAATCGTATTTTATTATTTTGTCACTATCTTTTTCTTTTTTAACTTCATTAATCTTTACACTTATATTACGTGAATTAATTCCTTCATATATTTTTTTATTTCTTAAAATAAATTTTTCTTTTTTAATTTCTGATTTACTCTTTTCATCTAACAAGTCGTACATCTTTTCATATTGTCTTTCATTTGCAAAAGACATATATTGCTTAAATACTTCATCTGGTTTGCTTTTATTGAGTCCCTCTAATATGAATTTAGCTAAAAAACCAACAATAACTACAAGTAAACAAATTAGAAAACCAAAAATTATCATTTTTCTTGTTTTTTTATTTTTTCTCATACAAACCACCCTTATTATTTTATATATTACATATGTAAGTTTTATGTTTAAAGGAATCTTATGAACATAACTACTCTATACTTTTGTTATGTTTTTAAGTATATCCTAAAAATATGTAGGTAAATATATAATTGATAGTAACTTATATATTACACACGTAAGTTTTAAAAGTCAATAATATTATTACTATTTAATTACTCTTCATATCAATTTAAAAATAAATCATGCTTCTTGTATTGTCCAATCATTTTATAAATTAATATTATTTTATTGTACATTCACTTTATAGAGAATAAATTCGGCTTGACAAAACGACACATGTGTCTCATAATTAAAGTGACACTCATGTCGTTAATAAGGAGGTTAAAGCATATGCCAACAAAAGGAGAACAAACTAGACAATTTATTATTGATACATCAATAAGGTTATTTGCTGATAAAGGATATAGTGATGTAACAATGAAAGATATCTGTGAAGCATGTAATTTAAGTCGTGGTGGACTGTATAGACACTTTAATTCAACAAAAGAAATTTTTATTAATATACTAAATACTCATAAAGACGACTCTCAAAATTTATTAGATAAGGGTATCAAGGAAAATATATCAGCTAAACATATGCTAGAATATTTTTTACAGCAACAAAAAAATGATATAAAAAGTAAATATTGTGGTTTGAATTTTGCAATACATGAATTTGCTTTTGTAGAAAAGGACCAACGTGATTATATGAATAAAAGATATAATTCAGCTATCACAATGCTTTCAAATTTAATCGACTATGGACAATCTAAATGTGAATTTAAAAAATGCGACTCTAAAACAATTGCAATACACATAATGTTTTTATTTGATAGTATGAAAACATCTTCTCCTGTTTTAAAGATTACAAATGAAGATATTGATAATCAAATAAGTATTATAAAGGATATGGTGATTTCATATGAGTAAACGAGAATTCCATAAAATTGACTTACAAAACTGGGAACGATATACACATTTTTACTATTTTTCAAAAATGACAAATGTAGGATTTGATTTAACTATAGAAATAGACATTACTAATTTAATTAAGGAAACGAAAGAAAGAAATATTAAATTTTACCCAGCATATTTATACATAATAACGACTTGCTTAAATCAATATAAAGAATTAAAAATTGCATATGATGAAGATGAACTTGGTTATTGGAGTACATTAACACCATTCTATGCAATCTTTCATGATGATGATAAGACTTTCTCATCAATATGGACAGAATATGATAAAGATTTCTCGATATTCTATGAAAATTATTTAGCTGATATTAAAGAATATGGAAAAAATTATGGTTTTCTAGCAAAACCAAATCCACCAAAAAACTGTTATACTGTTTCTTGTATTCCATGGATTAGTTTTAAGAGTTTTACTGTGCATAATCATGGTCTTGAAAATTATTCTTTCCCTACGATTGAAGCAGGTAAATACTATCAAAAAGATGAAAAAATACTTCTCCCTCTTTCTATAACAGTTCATCATGCATCTACTGATGGATACCATGTAAGTTGCTTTATTGATGACATACAAAAAATGTGCTTTGATACTAAGGAATGGTTATACTAAAAATTTATATTTTGGATTTAAAATGTCAGTAAAATGATTAGATACAATAATAAAAGCCAATAACCTTTGAAAATTAGAGATTATTGGCTCTTTTGCATTATACAAAGTTTTATATTAGTCAATTATTATGACTCAAGTATTTGCTTCTTTGAATAAACTTCATAGCTAATAAAGATAAAACTAATGTCATGGCTATTAAAATGAAAATATAACCCATATTAAAAAAACTTCCTTTTCTCTCTTCCACATAAGTAACAAAACTAATAAACCATCGTATTGGACTTATAATGCTAATATTTTGTAACATTGTTGGCATTTTCTCAATTGGAATAAATGAACCACCAATAAGTGATACTATAAGGGCTATACATGTAGAAAATAAATTTGCATACATTTCTTTATTGAATAAAGAAGATACAAATGTTCCAAAAGAAGTTGCTAAAGCTGATACCAAAATTCCTAAACAAACCAAGTCTATATAATCCATGCCAATATCAACATTAAATAACTTAATTATAGATATTGAAACTAAGTACTGAAAATATGTTATTGTAAAATTATATAACATATTTCCTAACACATATCCTTTTATATTTTGTGGAGAATATAGTACTCTTGTAAATGTACCTGAGTTTTTATCTTTGATAATCATTGATGCTGTTACAGTGGATGTTATCATCAGAAATAATACGATAAATGCAATTATTCTTTGTAATATACCTAAGGTATTTTCTTCTAGTTCACTTATATCTATAGGAGTTGGGTCTTTTTTATATCTTTCTATTAAATACTTTAATATATCATTCGTATTTTTATCTTTTACAGAATATAACTTAAAATCACTCTTATTAAAATGTATAACAGCTGAATACTTCCCAGTTATAATATCAGTTTTAACTGTTTTAAGGTCTGCAATCTCTACATTGATTCCTTGAGTATTTTTTAAAGCTATTATTGTATTATCATATATTCTTTTTTCAGATTCGCTTAGGAGTTGTTCGTTTTTGTAATCATTTAAAATACCAATATTGAAAGATGGTTTACTTATGTAATTTGCCAATATCCCAAGTATTACTACAATTATAGGGAATAAGATTGTAACTAAGAAAACTAATCTCTTATTCATACTTCTTTTTAAATTATTATTAAAAATGTTTATTAAATTCACTATATAAAAACCTCCTTTTTGAAAAATTTAATTGTAAGTATTGTTATAAATATACTTGTGACTATAAATATGCATGATATATTAAAAAGGAGATGCAAGTTATTATCATATATACAAGCAACTATAGCTCTATTAATCCATGTTAATGGTGATATATTTATTATTAATGAAATAGTTGAATTTAATGAGCTAACTGGAAAAAATACTCCTCCTAAAAAGCCAAAAATCACTATTGGTATATTAATGATATTACGTAACATATCTAAATTTTTACAAACAAATCCCAAAAACAATCCAATGGATGATACTACAATTGATTCACATGTCAAAAGAAAAATAACAGCTAAAAATTTTCCACCAAAACTCATATGAAAAATACCTCTTAACAAAAATAAAGTTATCAAATTACATAGTGAAAGTATTATTGTACAAGAGAAGAGTTTTGAAAGAACTAAGTCTGTTACTGAAATAGGAGAAATCATATAACGATATGATGTATTTGAACCTTTTTCATCCTGTGCTGCATATGAAATACTAATGATTCCCATAAAAACACAAAATGGTATTGTAACAATGGTATAATAATTGTATGATGTAAATTCCTCTCCATAAGATTTTGATGTTAAATATCCTAATAGTATGATGATGATTACTGGAAAAACAATATTATAAGATAAAATAAAAAAATCTTTACTTCTTCGTTTCACTCCTAATTTGAACAATGGTAAAAAATATCTCATCTATTTATTCCTCCAAATCTCTTAAGTCTGTACCTGTAATATGTAAAAAAATATCTTCTAATGTCTTACAACCAAATTTAAAATATTTACTTTTATATACGTTCTTATCTAAATCTTCTATAATCACTCCTTTGTCTATTAAAACAATTCTATTGCATAAGATTTCAATTTCTTCCATATAGTGACTAGTATATATAACTGTTGTACCATTAGCATTAATGTCTTTAATTGCCTCCATAATTTTGTTTCTTGATTGAGGGTCAATACCTACTGTTGGCTCATCCATAATAAGGATTTTAGGGCTATGTGAAATTGCACAGGCTATGTTGAGCCTACGTTTCATCCCTCCTGAAAATTTTAAAGGAAACTCCTTATGTCTCTCCCAAAGTCCAACAAACTCTAAAGCTTCTTTAGTTCTATTTTTAAGTTCTCTACCTCTAAATCCATATAATGAACAAAAAAATTTAACATTATCATATGCACTTAAATCTTCATATATAGCTAATTCCTGTGGTACGACACCAAGTGAACGCTTAAAATCATTTTTTTGATTATATATACTTTTTCCTTCATAATATATGTTTCCAGCATCAGGTGACACAATCGTTGTAAACATATTTATAGATGTGCTTTTTCCTGCTCCATTTGGTCCGATAAAACCTAAAATATCTCCTTCGAATACCTTGAAGCTTTCTCCTGATATAACTTCCTTGTCCTTATACTTTTTAGATATATTTTCAATCTCCAATAATACATTACTCATTTATAAACCTCCCAAGTATTTAACCAATATTATATATCCAACATTGTATATATTATTTTTTAAAACACGAGTATTTTACTCGTGTTATTATAATAAAATTTAATGCTTATTTTTTAATTTTAATATTATTTTATCTATGTTCTCTATAGCTTTATCTGGGTTATCAATTATTTCATCTCTAAGTCTCTGGACTTCTAGTAATTCATTTGTTGTCTCAGACGTAAATAAAAAATCATCTTCTATATTTGAAAAATCTATAGATTTAATTATATTTTGCGTCTCACAACCGACAGATATATACTTATCAAGATTATTTAATATTTCTTCATGCCATAGAATTTGATAATTTAGATTATCTATTGTCATATCAAATGCAATCTTTTCTGTTGCAAGACTCTTTTTATCAATTTTTTTAATCTCTTTCCAATTTTCCCAATACTTCTTCTGTTCTATCAAATATTTTATATGCTTTTCAAGATTCTTTTGTAAAATATCCTTAGGTAAGACATCCAAAATATTATGTAATAGGAATTTATTTGAACCTGTTGGTACTATTGGCGTCTGAAGTTCTTTTTGTATTTCTTCCTTTAACTCTAATTTGCCACTTTGGGTAATCTCATAGATTTTACGAATTCTAGCACCAGTTTTTTCTTCTCTTAAAACCCTAACTGCTCCATCTTTTTCTAGTTTTGTCAACGCATAATATATTGACCCAGACTGTATTTTAGTCCATCTATCTGCACCAGATACCTGTAGAAACTTCTGAATTTCATACCCATGTGTTGGTTTAATATTTAGATAATATAAAATTAAAGTGCGTATCATAAAATTCACCACCTATACTCAATCTTGGATATTATATTATCACCAATATTGTATATAGTCAATAGACAATATAGGATATACCTATCATAGATTATTATTTTTGTTACTTAATGCAAGGAGTTCCATGAGACATACATATCCATTCATATTTAAAATTATTTAATTCTTTTATAGATTTCATCATCTTTTCAGAATCCCAATTCCAAAGATTAGGATAAGGAATTATATTCCCATTCTTATTTTTAACTAAATCTCCTGCAAATAATACATCTTCAAAAACCATACACACATGCCCTGGAGTATGACCTGGAGTATGGATAATTTGTATATTTCCAATCTTCATATTTTCTCCATAAGGTTCAATATCCTTAATAATCCTTCTCGAAATTGTCTTTCCTATAAACTTTTTGAATCCAGGTCTATCCTTCTCTCCTATAATAAAAGGTATATCTTCTATATGAGCCCACACTTTCGCTCTTGTCTGTTCTTTTAGCAACTTAACATTAGATATATGGTCAACATCATGATGTGTCAGTAAAATATGCTTAATATCTGTAAGTTTAATTCCAAGTGTTTTTAATTCTTTAATTATGCTCTTCCCCATAAAAGGAAGTCCTGTGTCTATAAGAGTAAGCTCTTTATCAAACACAATAAAACAATTTGAACCACGAGTGCTATCTAACATTAATACATTTTCTGTTATTTTCATAAATAAATTCCCCCTATTTAGTCTTTTGCCTATATAATTAATTAGTGAAGTTATAAATATCTATAAGACTTAATATCAATTTTATTTTCATAAAAGTATACCCTCAGTATATAAATATATTATAATTATACAAGTATACCACTGGTATACATTGTTATCAATAGAAAGGAATAATTTATATGTCAGAATTATCAAGAAGAGATAAAGAAAAATTACAAAAAGAAAACGAGATTATTGATAAGGCAGAAATATTATTTTGCCTTAATGGCTTTGATAATACAACTATGAATGAATTGGCAAAAGAAGTTGAATATACTAAACGTACTATATATAAATATTTCTCATGTAAAGAGGATTTATTTTTTGCTGTCGTTTTAAGAGGATATGAGAGACTTTGGAATAGTATTGAAATAGAAAATGTAAAGGGTAAAACAGGATTTGAAAAAATAAAATTTTCATACTTTGCATTTTATAAATTTTATTGTACTAATCCCTCACTTCTATCTCTTATGGGGATGATTGGTGCTGTACAATCGAGAAACTCAGATACAGAGATACCATTTAAGAATAAGTTTTTTTCTTTTAACAAATTTATGTTTGACGAAATCCAAGCAATGTTTGAAGTTGGAAAAAATGATGGAAGTATTAGATATGATATTGAAATACCTACTCTTATGTATTCATCAATATTTACCCTCACAGGATTTTTTAATTTATTATCTTTAACAGGAAAATCGTACCTAGATAATTTTAATATAGATGAAGAGAAATTTATTGAAACAACACTTTCTCTTTTGATAAATTCACTTAAAGTTTAGACTTAAGTTTATAAATTAAACTTTATATTACTTAAATGATACTTTTCCTATCTTTAATATGAAAAAATATTAAATCTAAAATTAAAAATTTAAACTGATGAAAGGATTAAAAGTAAATGGCTAAAATACTACTTCTGGAAGATGATGATACAATTACATTTGGGATAAAAACTTCTCTTGAAAAGAAAAATCACACAGTGTGTTGTTATAATACTATTGCTGAAGCGAAGAAAAACTTTGATAAAACTATTGATTTGGCTCTACTTGACTTAAATTTACCTGATGGTATTGGATATGAATTTTGTCAATATGTTAAAAGTATAGAAGATACTCCAGTAATATTTTTGACTGTTCGTGATGATGAAAAAGACATTATACATGGATTAGATATGGGTGCAGATGACTATGTGGTTAAGCCATTTTTACTTTCAGTACTCCAATCTAGAATTAATGCAGTTCTTAGAAGAACTCATCCTGATATTAACAATACTATTACATGCAAAAATATAAAATTGAATAAAGTTGAAGTTAAAGTATATTTAGATAATGTTGAAGTACTTTTGACAGCAGGAGAATATAAGCTCCTTTTAAGCTTGATGGAAAATAAGAATAAAGCTATGACTCGCACAAAGTTATTAGAAATGCTGTGGGACGTAGATGGCAACTTTGTCAATGACAATACCCTTACTGTTACAATAAAACGTCTTAGGGAAAAATTAAAAAATCCACCTTGTATAAAAACATTGAGAGGCATAGGATATAGAATGGAGGATAATTAGTGAAAACTCCAAGAGACATCAATAATACAGCTGTGTTTATATTATTCTGTTTCGCTATAACTGTTTTGTTAAGTGTAATTCTAACAACTATAACTTCTTTTGATGAATATAAAATGATGTCTAAAGTTATTGGTGCATCATATCAGTTCAATCCTAAGTCTACAGAACATATACTAAAATCTCTAAAAGATTCAGGTGATAATAACCTTAACATTGGAAATGAGATTTTATTAAAGCATGGATACTCTAAAGGTACATTTTGGAGTAAAAACTTTTTTTACTTTTTAGTGGTTTCGTTTATTATAATTTCAACAATAGCTCTAGTTGTATATATACTTAAACATAAACAAAATATACAAAAAATGAATAGAATAAACAATCTTACTAGATACTTAGAAAAAGTAAACTCAGGAAAAGAGTCTGTGCTTTTACGATGTGAAGATGAATTTTCTCACCTTGAAGATGAGATATACAAAACAGTAGGAGAGCTTCGTTGTTCAAAGGAATTTGCTTTAAAAGAAAGGCAGGCCCTTTCTGATAATCTTGCAGATATTGCACATCAGCTTAAGACTCCAATTACTTCTATGTCACTTATGGCACAACTACTTTCAGAAAGTTGCTCTGATGAGGAAATAAATTATATTCATAGACTTACAAATCAAATCTCAAGACTTGAGAGATTAGTTTCATCTTTACTTATATTATCAAAATTGGATGCAAGTACTTTAATATTTGAAAGAAAACTTATAGATGTACATTCTCTACTCACTTATGCAGTTGAGCCTATAGAAGATTCTTTAAAAGAAAAACATCAAACACTTTCTATAGAAAGTTGCGATTCAGTAGAATTTGAAGTTGATATTAATTGGACTTTAGAAGCTCTTTTGAATATTTTCAAAAATTGTAGTGAACATATAGAAAATGGTGGACATATTATTGCTTACTACAACAAAAATCCTCTATATACTGAAATTATTATAGAGGATAATGGTAATGGATTTTCTCAGGAAGAACTCCCATATATTTTTAATAGATTTTATCGTGGTAAAAATGCTAATAAGGATAGTATTGGTATAGGACTTGCTCTATCAAGGTCTATTATAGAACGTCAAAATGGAACTCTGCATGCAGAAAATTGTCATAATGGTGGTGCAAGGTTCATAATTAAATTTTACACATAAAAGACTGGATTATAGGTAAAATCCTATAATCCAGTCATATTTATATCCTATCTATTATTTAAACAATATATTTCTATTTATATTTCATACTTTATTAAATAAATCAAATTTTATTAAATAAATAATAGAACCATACCTATACTTATCAATAGTCTTAAGGTGTTATTCTTAAATTAATTCAGATAACTTTTATTTATATTGTTTCATTTTTTATAGATTCTACTATATTTTCATTCTTTAATTGCTTATATCCTATCATATATGATGATATTACAATAAAAAGTATCAATACAGTAAAACCTATTATTGTAGATAAAGGTGCAAATGGTAAATACTCTATAAAGTGTATTTCATTTATACGTAGAAAAATATACACTATTGCTATTTGTACAGGAATACTGAGTAATAATGGTGTAATTCCTAAAAATAATCCTTCTAAGGCAAGCATCTTTTTTATACCATCTGGTGATAATCCAACAGAACGTAACATGGCAAACTCTTGTCTTCTGCTTCTAAGATTCCCTGACACTGTGGCCAATACATTAGATAATCCAATCATAGCCAACAATCCTGTAATGAAGCTCACTATTAAATTCATAGTCTTTCTTCCACTAGCATCTTTTTCTTCATTTTCTACAACATCCTCAATACTATAATCTCCAGACCCGTAAGCTTTATTATAAATAGACTCTAATTTTTCTTTTACTTTTGGAATATCTTCATGATTATCTACTTTAAATAATCCCATCATATTATTTGAACGTAGTCTACCTTCTTCATTATAATTTTTAGATATTTCCTGCACTATAGACATTGGTACTATTTGAATTAATGTATATCTTGAATTAGTATTTATTATTTGAGGAAGCTTATTTGTAATAGCTCCCACTTTCATATTAAAAGTATAATCGCCTTTACCTTCATCAGATATTCTTTCATTTAATTTAAGATTGTCTCCTATTGAAAGATTTAAATAATCTATATATACTTTATCTCTTCGTGTACTACGATTAATATCTTCCTCTTTATTATATACAATTGAAGTTAGGTTTTCTGTATTGTAGAATATCTTCGGGTCTACAGAAATTTGTCTGCAATATTCTGTAAAACTCTTATCATCAAGTCCAATTATAGCTGAGTATATACGAAATTTACCATTACATTCTATAGGAGAGTATTTTTTAGATGAAACTACACCTTTAAATCCACCATTTTCTGCAAGTTCTTTCGAGGCATCTTTTTCAGTTAACCAAGTAGCAGCAGACATTTTAAGATAACATAATGAACTCTTTACACCTTCTGTCTTACTTAGTTTTTCAATAAAAGCAGGCTCTACAGATTCTCCATTTGCTAAATGGATTGATATATCCCTTTGTTTTTCATAAGCGTCACTTCCATAGACAGCTTCTGCTCCTTCTTGGTTTGCGATTATATGCAAAAAACCTGTAAGCAATAGAAAAGATAGTGTTAAAGATATTGTTGCAGTACGATAGGATTTTTTACGTGCATGAAGTGCATTCATTGCAAGTTCTCCTTCTATACCAAATATCTTTCCTAGTGAATATTTATGCGATTTTTTTATCTTAATACTATCTCCTTGTCGTATTGCTTCTATAGGAGATATCTTTGATACTTTTCGTGCTGGTATAAGTGCAGAAATCCAGACTGTTATTATTGTAAGTAAAACTGCTGGTAAAAAAGCAGGAATACCATAAGTATATACCACACTTTGAGTACCTGTAGAAGAATTGATTGAATTAATATAAATTATGAGTCTATCACACAATAACCAGCCTAAAAATAAACCAATTGGCAGAGGTATAATAGTTAATAAAAAGCCTTCAAATAGCACAGATTTCCTAATTTGTTTTGGTGATGCACCAATGCTAGATAATATCCCTAATTGAGTAAGTCTAGCATTTGCTGATAATGAAAATGCATTGTAAATCACCATTACAAATACTGCTACTGTAAAAATTGCTATTGTAAAGTACATAATTGGAGTTGCAAATTTTTCTATACTATTCATAGATGCTTTCTGTTCTGGAGAAAATACTAACATCTTTAAAAGATAATTACTATTGTATTTAAGATTGTATTTTCCATATTCGTTAGTTTTCCACCCCAATGACTTAGCAAGCTTTGGGAGTTCTTTATATGTATCTCGTATATTTTTAAATCGTAAGTACACAGTTATATTATCATTGGGTTTTATACTTTTTTTGTCCAAATATCCTAAAGCTGTGTATGCAGGTACAACTGATGATGTTGTAACATCCATTTTTCCTACTATTGTTAATGTTATTTCTGAAGTTTTTTTAAAACTCTCACTTTTTGATTTTGGAGCTACAGGTTCAAGAGAATTTCCATTTAAAGTTCTATAACCTATTGGAATAGTAATCTTATCACCAATCTTTGTACTTGGATTACTTTCAAAGTACTGTTTTGAAAGTGCAATTTCATTAGCATTCTTTGGTTGACGACCTTCTAGTATAGTGTCTTTTTCTGGCATGGAGTTCCAGTATTCTGATGTAGCATTTCTATAAATTATATAATCTCTTTTGTCATTACTAATTTTCCCTACATACCATTGTCCTTTCACCATTACATCATCAACAGAAGAAAAATTTTCAATTAATGATAGGTCACTTCCATAGGTAGTATAAAATAGTTCACCATGCCAGTTACCTTCTTTCTCTATTGAAAGTCTTACGAAATCACTCCACATCGTATACAATAGCCCACATAAAGAAGACATCATTGTTGTAGTAAGTAATATGGCTAACATTATGGCTATACTACTGCGTTTATTGCGACGTACAAAGTCTAAGGTGTATTCTTGAAGAATATTCATTTCTTCACCACCTTTTCAGAGACAATCACACCATCTTCCATAGTTACAATACGATTTGCTTCTAGTGCTATTTTCTCATCATGAGTAATAAGAAGTATTGTCTGATTAAATCGTTTATTTGATATATTCAGTAAGTCTACAATTTCTTCTGAATTTTTTCTATCAAGATTACCTGTTGGCTCATCTGCTAATAAAATAGCTGGTCTATAGATTAAACTTCTAGCTATAGATACTCTTTGTTGTTGTCCACCTGAAAGTTGACTTGGAAGATGATTTAATCTATCAGATAATCCTAGTATTGATACAATTTCAGAAAATCTCTCTTCATCCACTTTTCTTTTATCAAGTAACATTGGTAATAATATATTTTTTCTGACATCAAGAGTTGGTATAAGATTATAAAATTGATAGATAAGACCCACTTTTCTACGTCGAAAAACTGCTAGAGCTTCTTCTTTTAAACTTGCTATTTCTGTATCTTCAATATAAATTTTCCCAGATGTTGGTCTGTCTACTCCTCCAAGCATGTGTAATAATGTTGATTTACCAGAACCAGATGCTCCTACAATGGATACAAAATCTCCTTTTTGAACTGATAAATTCACATTATTTAAGGCTGTCACCCTAGTTTGATTTGAACCATATATTTTTGTGAGATTTTCACATTTTAGTATTTCCATATACAATCATCTCCTTTATGGTTAAATTTTATCAACCTAAAATGACATTATAGTGACACAAATCTAAATATAAACAACTATTAAAATACCTGCTTTAATTAGGCAAATTATATTTTATAAACACATTTATATTTTAATTATTTTTAATTAGTCTAAGTCACTTTTACTCAAAAAATCACTCTTACTTAAGTGATATAAATCATTTTCTTCATCGTATTCAAAATTATTCGTTCTTAAAGAGTTACAAGAAGCAAGATTTTCTTTTTCTGGTTTAACTACTATTCTTTCAGCTTCTGTTTCATTAAATATTTTATGTATAAGCAATTTAATGATTGCTTTTCCAATACCTTTCCTTAAATACTCTTCCTCTCCAATTAAATAATCTATACTAAACGTACCTATAATTAGTATTTCAGGGTGAAAGATTTCATTTGCACTAAGACAGTCATAATATTGGCAAAACCCAATTGGCATATTATCATACATAACAATAAAATGTTTTATAAAACTAAATTCCCCAAATCTAGCTTTAATTTCTTTTATCCATTCTTCAGAACTTTTAAACCATTTAAGTATATATTCTTGGTTAATCCAGTTTTCTATCAATTTGACATCTTCATCATATACAGGTCTGATATACAGTAGTCTATCCATAACCTTCAGCTCCTTAAAATATTATTTTATTCTTTAATTACCTTTATATATTTTTATATATTATTTAAGATTATAATGTAAAATAAAAACTATGCAACATATTTTATTTATACTTTTAATATATTGCATAGTCTCTAAGAGCTATTAACATTTATTTTAATATGTATTATGATTTATTTTATTACTCAATAACAAATATTTTATGTACTATAAGATTTAGACATAATCTATACTTAACTTAGTAAAATTATTTAATGACTAAATAGCTTATACATGCAAATAAAATTAAGCTTATTTTGTGATATTATAGTATTTCTTAATTATATTAACTGCAATCTCTTTTACCTTTGGACCTGTAACTTCTTTATTGGAATCATCTGATTTAATAGCAAAATAATAAGTATCATCTTTAATCTCTACCATACCAACAAACCAAGCATCTACATGTTGATTTTTTCCATCATATCCTGTTCCAGTTTTTCCATACAAATTTATGTTTTTGTCATTTACATCTATTTTCATAATATCTTTTAAAATATTAATATGCTCTTTTTTAAAGCTTGTATCTCCTTCAAATATCTTTGCTACTGTTTCTGCTTGCTCTTTTGGAGATATTTGTAATGAAGATTCTAACCAAAATCCATTTAAATGTCCCATTCCATTTTTTAAATCGCCTTCCCATTCACTAATATCGCAGTTTCCATATTTTAAATCATCTAGAATTTTTTGAACAGAATTAGAGTCAACTTTATTTAATAATTTTTTATAGTACCAAACACAAGATTGCTTAAATGCCTCTTCCAAATTAAGATTTCTATTCCAATTTTTATTTTTATAAATTGTTCCATCATATCCCATAACTGATTCTTTCGAGTTTATTACTCCTTTTTCTAGACCAATTAGAGTTGAAACTATTTTAAAAGTAGAACATGGTGACCTTCTTGTTTCGATTAATTCTTTGTTATATATATTATATTCTTTATTTTTAGTATTATAAAAAACAGCTCCTCCACTAATATTTTTAAAACAATCACTATAATCAACTATATTAATTTTTTCTTTTTTATTTTTATCCTTGTTTTCAGTTTTGGAGTTATTTAATTCAGAGTTTATATAATTCTTATCATACTTTTGTTTTGTATCGTTATGCTTTTTTCCTACATAATATACTCCCATAGCTATGACAATTAGGAGAATAACTATCCAAATAAAATCATTTTTTCTTTTCATACTTTATATCATCTCCTCTACATAAGCTTATAATCCACCTTTAAAATAATAGACATTATTTGTAATATACTCCAATCTAGGAGCTTGGATACTTCTGTTTATAAAATCTAACTTTGGTTTAACATCTTTTAGGTCTTTAAAAATTACAATACCATCAATAGACTGTAATTCAGCTCCAAATAAAAAATAGACTAAATTTCTATCTCCAGAAATTTTAACTACATCTAAATTTCTGTTTAATTTTTTCATTTTTTTTATTACTTCTTTAGAAAATATCTTCTCCAATTCGTTTTTATCAGATTTAATATAAAAGGTACATTCAGAGCTTAACTTTTTTTCATCATAAACTTTCAAAATAGCTTTAGCTACTACACTATAATCTTCTTCGTAAAGTTTAAATCTAAAACTTTCACTTGGACTAGGAATAAATATAGTGCCTATACTTATAAAGATACCAAATATACATCCAATCATTTTTCTTTTATTTAAATCTTTTTTATAGTAAAGCTTAATCATATGTACTAAAATCCATATAAATGCAATTAACATCAATGGTATTGCAAATAAGCCTATAAATAGTAGAATTACTCCTCCCCTATATATGATATTTCCACACAAAAATAAAAAATCACTTACAATAAATAGAATTAAAGGGATAACTATGTCTCTTATATTTTCTTTACCTAATATAATTATATTGATTGAAGCTATGATGAAGATACTTAATATAACTATTAGTATCATTATGTCCTCCTTTCAGTCAGTGAGGTAATTATTTGTTCTTTATTTAAAACTTACTATTGTAATATTTAAATATTACAATAGTAAGTTTTAAATGTCAAGTCGTTTTAATTGTATAATTATCTTTATATTTATCAAATTACGAGTATCTATTATGTACTTTTTTATCTATTATCAACTAGCATTTATTCAGATTGTGTGAGACTGATTAAACTTAGAAATACGTCCTATAACATAGCAGAATATATCAAGAAAGTAGCTTTTAATTTTATTATAATATGGTTACATAATATAATTGCTTTACTAAAATGTACTCAGAAAGGATTTAACATTCATGTCAAATATTATAATAAAAGGACTTACACAAAATAACCTAAAAAATATATCATTTAAAATTCCTAAAAATAAAATTGTTGTTTTTACTGGTGTTTCTGGCTCTGGAAAATCCAGTATCGTATTTGATACAATCGCAGCAGAATCACAAAGACAGATGAATGAAACATATTCTTCATTTATCAGAAATAGACTACCTAAGTATAGAAAACCTCAGGTAGAGCTGATTGATAATTTAACTGCTTCTGTAATCGTAGACCAAACTCCTCTTGGTGGTAATGCACGTTCCACAGTTGGTACTATAAGTGATTTGTATTCATCACTAAGATTATTATTTTCTAGAATTGGAGAACCTTACATAGGAACAACTTCACATTTTTCTTTTAATGACCCAAATGGTATGTGTAAAAATTGTTCTGGGATTGGTAGAGTTAAAGTAATCAATATTGAATCTATTATAAATCCTGAAAATTCATGGAATACAGGATGTATAAATGACTCTTTATTTAAACCTAATTCATGGTACTGGAAGCAGTATGCAGAGTCTGGACTTTTTGACTTAGATAAACCTATAAAGGATTATTCTTTAGAAGAATATAATTTATTGCTTTATGGCTCAAAAAATAAAGATGGCAAACAGGAAAATCCAAAAATAGAAGGTATTTTTAACAAATATAATCAAACATATCTAAATCGAGATATTAGCAATATGAGTAAACACACAAAAGAAAAATCAGAAAGACTTATAACAGATAAAGAATGTCCTATCTGCCACGGAAAAAGATTAAATAAAGAAACTCTTAACTGCACTATCTTAGGATATTCGATTGCAGATATGTGTGATATGGAACTTACTGACCTTTATGATTTATTGTTACAAATAAAAGATAAAAGAGTTGAAACTGTAATAAAGACTCTTGCTGATGGTTTAAAAAGAATGATTGATATTGGACTTCCTTACCTACATCTAAATAGAGAATCATCATCTCTATCTGGAGGAGAAGCTCAAAGATTAAAACTTGTACGCTATATGGGAAGTAGCCTCACAGGTATGACTTATATTTTCGATGAACCTAGCACTGGTATGCACTCACGAGATGTACATCGTATGAATCAGTTATTAAAAAAACTTAGAGATAGAGGAAACACTGTCCTTGTGGTAGAGCATGATAAAGACGTTATCTCCATAGCAGATGAAGTTATAGATATTGGACCGAGTGCTGGTATGCATGGTGGACATGTTGTATTCCAAGGTTCTTATGACAAATTACTTTTAGCAAATACTCTTACTTCAAATGCAATGAATCTATCATTACCTATAAAAACTAATTCTCGTCAGCCAAAAGGTACCCTTCCAATTAGAGATGCTTGTATAAATAATCTAAAACATGTTGATGTAGATTTACCAGTGGGAATTATGACTGTTGTTACTGGAGTAGCAGGTTCTGGCAAGAGTACTTTAATCTCTCATGTTTTTGCGCAAAAGTACGAAAAAGATGTTATCAAAATCGACCAAAGCCGTATTACAGCTACAAACCGTTCTATGCCTGCTACATTTCTTGGTTTCTTTGATGAGATAAGAAAAGTATTTGCTAAAGAAAATAATGTTGAAGAAGGTTTATTCAGCTTTAATTCAAAGGGGGCTTGTCCTGTTTGCGATGGTAAAGGAGTACTTGTTACAGAACTTGTATTCATGGACCCTATTATTAATACATGTGAAGCTTGCAAAGGTACTAGATATAGTAAAGAAGTTTTGGCAAAATTATATAAAGGCAAACATATAGTTGATGTACTATCCATGACAGTCGATGAAGCTCTTGAATTTTTTACAGAAAAGAAGCTTTGTAAAATCTTACAAACCATGAAAGATGTTGGCTTATCTTATATGACCTTAGGTCAACCGCTTAGCACACTATCTGGAGGAGAACGTCAACGAATTAAGTTAGCTAAAAACCTCAACAAAAAAGGTACTATCTATATTTTAGATGAGCCGACTACAGGGCTTCATGGTTCTGATATTGAAAAACTTATGTTGATTTTTGAGCATATAGTCGATAAAGGTAATACTATAATTATAATTGAACATAATTTGGATGTATTGAAACAAGCTGATTGGGTGATTGATATTGGTCCTGATGGTGGCAAAAATGGTGGTCAGGTCGTATTTGAAGGTACACCACTAGAAATGTTTAAAAGAGGTTGCACTATAACATCAGATTTCCTTAGAAAATCAATAAAGGTATAGATAATATAATACTACTATTAAGAGATTAAGAACTATTACATATATATTACTACTTTGTTTTAGTTCATAAATTTAAAGTTTAACTTTATTTTAAAAGAAATTAACATTATAAAAGCTATAAATCATAAAATTTTATTAAATTTCAAATGTAATTTATAGCTTTTATTTTTTATTTGTTTATAAGTATTATTTTTTATTGATTTATTGATGAATCTTTGCCCCAATTCTCATTTATGATAATAAATGCATATAAAATATAATCTACATGCTTATAAGTTGAGTTAATGTACCAACATATGTTAACTTAAGTTTGTGCATAGCTCGTGTACAAGCAATATACAACAAACTGCGGTCATAATCACTATAATATGTTTTATTATTTACTGAAGGTACAATAACTTCATCAAACTCTAGACCTTTTGACATTTTAATAGAAGTTATGGAGACTCCTTTTGTAAAGCTAGAACTTTCAGAAGATATTAAGTGCACACTATATTCTTCTCTTAACATATCATATATAGCTTTAGCGTCATTATCTGTCTTTAATATAATACCAAGAGTAGCATTATCACTCTTTTTAAATTCTTCAATTTCTATTTTTATCTTATTTATCTCATCTTGTTCGTTATTACATTTTAATAAAGCTGGTTCTTCGCCATGTCGCTCAATAGGCTCTAATGAAGATATGTCTTGAATCTTTTTTGTGAAATTAATAATCTCAAAAGTAGAACGGTAACTCTTGTTCAACATAACTAGTTCCCCATCATCATATAGTTGTTTCATATCATCTAGTGTGTGAGTGTGATTGGGATTAACTAATTGTCCAAAATCTCCAAGAATAGTCTTTTTACACTTAAAAAGCAAGTTTATTACAGCATATTGAATAGGTGTATAATCCTGCATTTCGTCAATAACAATATGTCTTATAACCTTATCTTCTTGTAATCCTTCATATGCAGCATGGATATATATAAATGGATATACATCTGACCATTCAAGTGTTTTCTTTTCTGGCATCACAAACATGTTTGATATATTCATTTGCTTAAAGAAATCCTTATACAGCAAAAGGGTATTTTTTATTTTCAACATTCCATTTAAGTTCTTAAGTATGCTTTTTACTCTTGGTAAATCTTCTTCCATAATATTATCTGTTTCGAATCTATAACGAATATCTTCAGCTACCTTTTCAAGTCTTCTCTTAACTGGATATTTATTATATGCATCAAATCTACTCTGTATCCAATCACTTTTAGCTATGAAGTCTCCAAAAATATAATCTTGTGGAATAAAAATCTTATTAGGCATTTGTTTTATATAACTATCCATAAGTTTTACAAAATCAAGTGTAGATTTAAAACGCACTCTTTCACTCCATTTAGCATCATTTGTTTCTAATGGGTTTCTCTCACTTTCAAAGTTAATTATTCTCTCTAATTGTACTTCTGCTATATTTTCAAAGCTTAATTCACATAATGGTTCTTCTCCAAGTTCTGGTAGAACATTGGAAATATAGTCTCCAAAAACTTTATTAGGTGATAGGATAATTACATTATTTGCTGATATTTTATCTTTAAATCTATAAAGAAGAAAAGCAATTCTATGTAATGCTATAGATGTTTTACCAGAACCAGCTACCCCTTGAATAATCAATGTATCAGCTTTATCATTTCTGATAATTTGATTTTGTTCTTTTTGTATTGTTGAAATAATTGACTTCATTTTTTCGTCTGAAGTATGACTAAGTTCTTTTTGAAGAATATCATCTTGTATATTGATAGAACTTTCTAATGCGTATTCCAATTTCCCATTTTTGATTTTAAATTGTCGCTTTCTTGTTATTTCTCCATCTACCCATCCTATTGGCGCATTATATCCTGCTACTCCTATTTCATAATCATAAAACATACTAGCAATTGGAGAACGCCAATCAAGTATTAACAGTTCATCTTCATAATCAAATGCAAATCTACCTATATAGTACTTATATTCATCATCCACATCTTTCAATCTAAAATCTATTCTAGCAAAGTATGGAGAATCTTTAGTTTTATCAATCTTATCTCGAACTTTCACCATAAAAGCTCCATAGTTATCTATTTGTTTTAGTGATTGTTCATTTTGAAACATTTCATGTGGGTCTATTTCGCCCCGATTTTTTACCATATAGATTTTGGCTTCCATATAATCTCTCTCAAGTTTTCCAACAAGATTTTCAGCTTTATTAAAAGCATCTTCTATCTTATTGTTTATATCTATTAGATGTACAATCTCATCTGGAAAAGAAGTTAATAGCTCTGTATCATGTTCATATATGTTATGTTCACAATCAGATACAATAGAATCAAAATTTACTACCTGTTTATCTTCAGACATTTAAATCCTCCTTGTTAATTAAGTACTTATATTGAATCATTATACTTAATTATATTTTGGAGTTTTTAATCATTATTGCTATTTATTGTTCTTTTTATCTACAGAAGTCATGACAAATTTTTGAGTAGGATATCCAAATTCCACAAGCAACTCTGCTTCTGCAAATCCCAACTTCTTTATCATATCTCTATGCCCTGTATCGGCTTTGTCACCCTCTCGAAAGGTAGTAATTGAGATATCTGTATCTATTAAGAAATCTTCAATAACTTTCTTCAAAAACACTTGTGCAATATCTGAATTACGATATTGTGGATGTATACCAAAAAAATCAATACTTCTAGTTTCTCTATTAAATATCATATTTGCAATAGCAATATTATTAAGCTTTAATATCAAGGCTCTTTCTTCTAAAATATACTGTTCCAATTGAGAAATATATTCTTCCTCTTGCAAATTTGGAAATCCATCTATGACTAATCGCACTAAATTCATCCACAATGGTATATCAGACATATTTGCAAGTTTAATTTCTTTTTCCAACTCTAACACGTTTTTTGAAAATAAATCGTCTTTTTTCAAAACAAATCTTAGCTGCAAAGGATAAAATTCTTGTTCTTTTCGATATTTATTTGGAGATTTTTTGTACATAGCTTTAAATATAGAAGTGAATGCTTGTTGACTTTCATATCCAGCTATCAATGCAATTTCAATTATTGGTTTCTTTGAAAATACCAATAGTTTTGCTGCTTCTGTTAATTTTCTTCGCTTTATATAATCATGCATCGTCAAGCCAACAGAAGATGTGAAAGTTCTATGTAAGTGATATTTTGAATAATGAACAGCATTAGCAACTATATCTAAATCCAGCTTATCTGATAAATGCTCCTCTATATAGTCAATAGCTGTTATGACATTAATTACTTTATAAGACATTGCAGCTCTCCTCCTTTTATCCACGCAACATTATATCAATCATCACTTAATCAGATTTAATGAATCTTGCTCTTTTGTAAACAAATTTATTTTTATATGTACTTTATATTTACTATAGTATACTTAATAATTTCCTTATATGTTTTCCAATCCTAATAATAATTGTTTCCAAAATAATGTCTTAACCTCATAATAAATTCTTAGTTCAATAGTTTAATATAACTTTTACTTTTTAATTAAAGACTCTAACCCTTTAATTTTCAATAATTTTTCATTTAGTAAATCTAAAAAATTATTTATTATTTCTTTCTTACTAGATTCCTTAATTAAGTAATAAATAAATCTATCTGGAGGTGCATCTTTTATATAATGTATTTCGATATTTGATATTTCTTTAAGATGGTATGCTACTGACACTGGCACAATAGCCCACACATTTTCTTGCCTCATAAAGTACTCCAAAAGTGACATCTGGTCTAGAAATACTTTAGGTTGAAGAGTTGAACGAAACCAAAAATTGTGCCATAAATCATATTCAGGATTCCACGGAAGCCTTATCTCATCAGCAACATCTAAGATAGAAGGATGTAACTCACTTTTATATTTTGAACCATAACTTGTTACTAGTAACATAGCTTCTTTAAATATTGGTATTGTCTCTATATTATTAAAAAACATATCATCAGAAATAAGTGCTATATCTACTTCTCCCTTTGAAATGTAATCATATGCTTCATAAGAATGATAATTGTAAAAGTTTATATTATATTCTGGATATGTGTTCATAAAGCATGAAAATACATCTGGAAGTATATATGAACTTACACTCCCTATAGAGGATATGTTTAGAATTTTACTTCTATCCATTTTAGTTATAGACTTGGCTTCTTGTAAAAGAATTTTATATTTTTCTGCAATTGGTACAAATGCTTTTCCCTCTTCTGTCAACTCTGATATTCGTATACCTTTTTTTCTTCTAATTAACTTATATCCTAGTTCTGTTTCTAATGCATTTATTCTTCTACTTAATGCTGGCTGAGTAACATACAAACTTTCAGCAGCAGCAGAAATACTACCTAACTTTATAACAGTCAAAAATGCTTGTATCTCAAGTTCTGTCATAACCTTACCTCAATTCATAATATAAATATTTATTTATATTATATGGCTAAAAACGGCATTTTACAATTATTTGATATGACTGTAAACTAATTATATCTTAAAATTTAACGAGGTGCTATTATGAAATATACAACTAACTTAACAGAGGGAAATATAAAAAGAGAATTGTTTATACTTATGTTACCATTGCTTTTAGGAAATATACTTCAACAACTTTACAATACTATTGATGCTATTATAGTTGGTAGATTTGTAAGCCAAACTGCCTTTGCTGCTGTAGGTGTAGCAGGTACTATTATGAATCTTTTTATATTTATATTAAGTGGTAGTTGCACAGGTATTTCAATTATCTTTGCACATTTTTATGGTGCCAATGACTTGTCTTCATTTAGAAGAGAATCTTTTTTAGCAACTATTTTTGGAGCTACATTGACTTTTGTATTAAGTATATGCTCAATATTTATACTATCTCCACTATTAAACATAATTAATACTCCACATGAGGTTGCAAGTATAGCAAAATCTTACTTAAATATTATTTTTTGTGGACTCATTGCAACATATTTTTATAATCTGTTATCAGCAACTTTGAGAGCTGTTGGTAATACCAAATCGGCCCTTATTATCTTAATGTTTTCAATGATAATGAATACTGTTTTAGATTTAGTTTTTGTTGCAGTATGTAATTTTGGAATTCAAGGAGCAGCCTTTGCAACGGTATTATCACAGACACTCGCATCACTTCTTTGTTTCGTTTATATAAGAAAAAATATCTCATTTCTTTTATTTAAAAGAGAGGATATGAAGTTTGAATGGAAATTATTAAAATTAACTATCTCTTATAGTCTAATCTCTGCTCTCCACCAATCTAGTCTGTATATTGGAAAACTACTAGTACAAGGTGCTGTAAATATAATGGGAACAGATATGATTACATCATATACTGCTACAACAAGAATTGAAGGGTTTGCTAATTCTTTTGGAGATAGTGGAGCTGAGGCCATATCTATATTTGTTGCACAAAATACTGGAAATAAGGACAGAAAAAGAGCAAAGCAAGGATTTTATACAGGATTGATTATTCTGGTGTGTCTAGGAATTGGATTATCTTTAATAATGTACTTTTTTTCAGAAACTACTGTTGGACTTATGATGAGCAATACAAATAATGACATTATGATAAATGGTGTAGAATATATGAAAACTATTTCTATTTTTTATGTCTTATGTTTTATAGGAAGCGCCTTTGTTGGCTGGTACCGAGGAAGTGGTAAAGTAAACATCCCTGTAATTGGAACTATCTTACATATATCAATTCGTGTAATTCTTTCTTATTTGCTTATTCAAAGATTTGGTCTAAAGTCTGTAGCATTTGCTACTGGAATAGGTTGGGTTTCTGTTGTATTATTTCAATACATTGTTTTCTATATGTCAAAAGAATAAAAAGGTGAACACTATACAAAGTTCACCTTTACGTAATAATCTTCTATTCTATTTTTAACTAATCTTATTTTGTATGTTGAACATACTCTACAATTGTGCCATCTGGATGTTTTACTGTCATATTATATCCTGTAGGAACTTTTTTCTTATCTCTTACCACAACTGCTCCATTCTTTAATAGATAACTTCTCCATTCATCAACAGAGTCAACCATAAAAGTAGATTTTGTTTCTATAAATGGTTTGAGAGCATCATCAGAACCAGATAATAGTAAGACATTTCCTACCTGTGCTAGTTCCAATCCAACTTCTTTATAAGAAAAACGTAGAGAACATTTTTCTTTTAAAACATTCTCATAAAAAGATATTGCTTTCTCTATATCTTGAATATAAAAACGTGTTAATATATCATATATTTCCATGTGTTTCCCCCTGTATCTACTTATCTTATTTGTCCTAAATTATATCACTCTATAAATTGTATAACAATAAGTTAAATATTATATCTTTACCATATCAAGTACACAATACTCTTCTAACTAATATATGTTTAAAAGACTTGCCTAATTTTAAGGCAAGTCTGAAAATAAATCTCCTTTTTATGAAAAATTTATACAAATAATTTTAATATTAAAAGAATAAGTTAATATAAAAACTGCAAAGTTAAACTTATTAACGTCATACATCAAAATTTAAACAAGTTTCAGGTTCATCTTCTATTTTTGCTATTTTAAATTTACATGCAATTAAAACTAGAGATACCAATGGATTTATAATATTTAATAATGCATATGGACCATATGTTAATGCTGATACACCTAATGTAGCTGTTATATATGCCCCACATGTATTCCATGGCACTAATGGAGAAGTTAAAGTCCCACTATCTTCTAAAGCCCTTGATAACATTTTAGGGTGTATACCTCTTTTTTTATATTCCTTATTATACATTCTTCCTGGTATAACTATAGATAAGTATTGTTCTCCTGCTATTATGTTAGTAACTGTACAAGTTACCATTGTACATAATACTGTTCCAAATACACCCTTCGCTAATCTTAGTAAAGAAGATGCTACCACTTCAAGCATACCTGTTTTTTCTAAAATACCTCCAAGAGATAGAGCGCATATTGTTAAAGATACTGTAGACATCATATTCATAATCCCACCTTTAGACAATAAAGCATCTACTTCTTCTATTTGTGTCGATGAAATATATCCATTTTGTGCCGCATCTAATATTGTCTTCATAGATTCTCCTTGGAAAACTACTGCAAACAGTACTCCTAATACAGCACCTACTATAAGTCCTGGTATAGCAGGGACTTTAAATACAACCAATCCAATTACTATTACTGGAGCTAATAATAATACTGGTGATAAAGTATTAAATGTAGAATCTAATGTAGACCTAATTAGTTCTATCTGTTTTATATCTAATGCTTGACCTGAATACTTCATTCCAATTACACCATAAATTACTAAACAAATTAATAATGATGGTATAGTTGAATATAGCATATATTTTATATGTGTAAACAAGTCTGTTCCTGCCATTGCTGGAGCTAAGTTAGTCGTTTCAGATAAAGGTGATAGTTTATCTCCAAAGTAAGCTCCAGATATTATAGAACCTACTATTAATCCAACTGGCATCCCTAAACTTTGACCAATTCCTAAAAGTGCTACACCCACTGTCCCCATTGTACTCCAAGATGAACCAGTTGCAAGAGATACGATTGCACAGACTAATGTTGATGCCACTAAAAAAATATTTGGTGATAAAATTTTTAGTCCCCAATAAATCATACATGGAACTACTCCACTTACTATCCAAGTTCCTATAAGTACGCCTATTATAATTATAATCAAGATTGCTTGCATTGCCATCTTTATACTATTAAACATACTTAACTCTAAGTCTTTCCATTTAAATCCAAGTCTATATACAGCTACAAGTCCTGCTACTGCTGCAGCTCCTATTAGTGGCACATGAGGTGATGAACCATATACTAATACTCCTAGGCTTAAAAATAATATCAAACAAGTAATTGGTATCATTGCATCAAACAGACTTGCTTTTCTACATTCTCGCTCTTTCATAAAGTAATTTCCTCCTAATTATTTGAACACTACACTATAATTTTTTTTGAAACGTATTCACTTGTACTAGATGACATGATACCTCCATAAGTTAATAAGAATTCCACATTATCACCTACTTTATAATCATGTTTTGTGTTACTTACATCTAATATCATGTGGTCTGAACTTGCTCCTAATATTTTTATATAAGTGTCTATTGGAATTAAAGAGTCAATATTTATATCCTGTTTACCTATAGCTATAATTGCCCTTTTTAAGATTCCTTTATCTTCATAAACAGGTTTATTTCTAAAAGCATCAACCCCTATTTCTCCAATAGGAACTGATGGTTTTTCCTTACATTCAATTATTTGGCATACCAATTTAAATACATCTTGATATGCTCCATGTATATTTTTACCGTATGCTGTTTCTCTACCAAGTATAATAGATTCTCCTATTCTTAAATTAGTAATACCCTCTGGCATAGTATTACTTATAATTAGATGCATAGAACTTGAATTTCCTCCAGATACTATTTCTACATTTATACCAAATTCTTCTTCCATCTTTCGTGCTATACTTACTAATCTGCTTGTATTTTCTCTAGATGGTATAACAGCTCCATAACAAGTTAAGTTTGTAGCTATACCAATTATTTTAATATTTTTTAATCTTACTATCTCTCTTACACTATTAAAAAAATCTTCTTCATAAAAGTATCCTTCTCGTAAATCCCCTAGGTCAAACATAAGAACTATCTTATGAATAATATTTTTACTTTTACACAATTCATTTAATTTCTTTATGGTTTCCAGTTCTGAGTTAAGGCTAATATCACAATAATTGATAACTTCTTCTAGTTCACTTATCATGGGTATTCTAATCAGCATTTTAGGCAAATTTATATTTTGTAATTTTTTTAAGTTCTGTATCCTTGAATCTGCTATATGGTCTATTCCTTCACAACATACTGATTCTACTACCTCTTTTTGTGCACAAAATGATTTAGTTACAAAAGATACCTTAATATTTTTTTCATGACACTTCTGTGAAATTATTTTGACATTATGTTTTAACTTTTCTATATCTATTTCTAATCTAGGGTACATAATCTTTCCTCCTTGAAGTTTAAACTTTTTAGTAGGAGCTTAAGAGATGCTTCTTCATATTTTTTAGATAAAACACCCATAGATGCCATAATATAGTCATTATCTATCAATATCTTTGTTTTCTCTTTTGGAAATAGTAATTCTTTATTTTTATTGTATTTAAGCATACTGTTTAATATTTTAATTCTACTAGGGAGCCTAGTAAGTGCTCCCCCTGTACCAACTATATATCTTACTTCTGTTAAATCTTTTCCTTCTGCAATTTTGACTTTTCCAGTTGTTCCATAAATATTTCTTATTTTTCCAGAGTGTCTTAACATAGCTTTGATAACAGCTTCTGTTGTCAGTCTCTCAACAAATAGGATTTCTTCTTTTGATTTTGGTATTGGTGGATAATTATCTATTATTGAATCAATGTCTATAGATAATTCATTTTGTAAGTTTTCTTTACCTATAACTTCTACTATATTTTTCATATTTACATATACACCTAAATCCCCCTCAACACTTCTCTTTGCTATAGGTTCAGGATTAACTAAGATTTTATTGATATAGTCACTTCCATCTGTAACAGAGTGTACATCAGTAGTTGCTCCACCTACATCTAAAGTTAATAAATCCCCAATATTTTTATATAATAATTTAGATGCTTCCATTACAGCGCCTGGTGTTGGAGTAATATTTTCATTAACCATTTCTTTAATATACTTCATTCCTGGTGCTGTAGTTATGTGGTCTTCAAATACACCTTGAATAATTTTTCTTGTAGGTTCTATATTCAATAAATCTATTTTAGGATATACATTTTCTGTTATATATAGCTTATAGTTTGTATCTTCGAATATTAATTTTACTTCATCTTGATTTTCAATATTTCCAGCATATATAACTGGTATATCTAAATTCATAGAAGCTATCATTTCTGCATTATAAATAGCTGTATCTCTTTCTCCATAATCAACTCCACCAGCTATTAAAATTATGTTTGGATTTATTTCTTTTATTTTATTTAAATCAGTTCTTTTAATTCTACCTGATGTTACTTGACGAATAACAGCTCCAGCTCCTAGAGCAGCTTCTTTAGCTGCTTTTACTGTCATATCATATACTAAACCATGTACAGTCATTTTTAACCCACCAGCTGCACTAGAAGTTGCAAACATATCATTATACTTTATATCCTCTACAGATAATTTATTAGCTAAATCCTTAATAGCACCTGACAAGCCATTTCTTACATCTCCACCTTCAAACACTGTTGTTGGAGCTTGACCTTGACCTAAAAATACAGGATTCTCAGTATCAATATTATGGAAAGCATTTACTACAGTGGTAGTACTTCCAATTTCAGCTACCAACACATCTATTTTCAAAGAAATTTTTTTATTTTCCATTATTCATTTCTCTTCTTTTTTCAACTAAGAAAGTGGCTACATGAATACCTTTACTGTTTCTTCCAAATCCAGCATCTATTCCTTGTTCAACGGCTATTTCAGGTGTTACTTGTGTTCCTCCACATGCTATCATTACTTTATCTCTTATACCTTTTTCTACACAATAATCATGTAATTTCTTCATGTTTTTATAGTGAATATCATCATGACTTATTATTGTAGATGCAAGTATTGCATCTGCATTTAGTTCAATTGCTGCATCTACCAATTTTTCTACAGGCACAGAAGTTCCTAGATAATGACATTCTATACCATACTTTTCAATACCACCATGTTTTATATCTATTATTTCCCTTAAACCAACTGAGTGTTCATCTTCTCCAACTGTAGCTGAAACTATTTTCATAGGTCTTTCTTCTATATCAGCTCTTATTTCTTCATCAGTCAGTACTTTAGGCTCTTCTGGTATTACTAAATTGTTTAAATCTATATCGAATGGAACTCTTCCTTTCACTTCTATTCTAGTACCTTCAGATTCATGCATCACTTCTCTACTTATAACTTCAACTTCTTGCAAGTTCATTTTCTTTACAAATTCCAAAGCTGCAAACTCGGCTGTTCTTTTATCAGTAGGTAGCATCATAGTTATCATTACAATTCCATCTGCACACCATTCCATTTCAGGCTTGATTTTATCTCCATTTCTGTATTCTTCTGATTCTTTTAGTCTGTTTTCCACATTGTCAAAATCATCAAGCTCATCAATATATATGATTTTATCTGGATTTTCAAATGTGCATCCGTCTATTAATATTGATGGATTATCTATAGCATTTTCATCATACTGAGCTACATTGTTGTATCCAAAGTGAGCAGTTACAGGTGCTAGATAATCTTCTTCTCTTTCATAAACAGTACCTTCTCCAACTCCGCCTTTTATTTTTCTAGATATACCATCACCATTTCTTTCTGGATAATTTCCAGAATCAACGAAAAATCCTTGCTCTACAGACTCAAAATATCCACCAACTTCAAATATTTCTTCCATATATAGTACAGCTCTTTCTTTAAGCTCTCTTGCTTTATCTCTTAATTCACCAACATCTTTAAGTTCTATCATATCCATAAGGCCATCCATACCAACTAAAGCTTGTTTTGCTGTATCACATGCTTCTATGTTGTATATATGCCAAGGTACATTTCTACCTTCGTCAGGTGTTATAGTTGATTGTATGTCAGCTCTAGTTAACACTGATGTTAATAAATTTAATACATGAGTAACTGTTGCTTCTCTAGTTGATGATTCCATATATTTAGTGTTCATTTGGGCTCTCATCTTATAATCACTAAATAATTCTCTAAGTGCAACAGCATAAGGTAAGTCTATTCTTAAGCATGGTGCTGGAGGAGCTGTTGGTGGCACCGTTGATAAACATATATTACTTTTATCTATCCCTATTTTCTCAGAGAATATAGAGTTTAAAGCATGTTGAACCATAAGTTCAGGCATTACCTTCCACGCTTCTCTAGCAGTAGCATTAGCATTATGTGCTCCATCTATTTGAGCTATATTCGCAAAAGCCATTATTTTTTTAGCTTCACAAGCATCTACAAAAGACCTTATCATATTTATATTTCTATATAGAACATTGTATTGTGGGTCTTGGTGTGCTCCATTGACTCCTTCTTCAGCAAACATTACTGCTACTTCAGGACCAGCAACACCACTTACATATGAATGGTAATTAATAGGTCTGCCAACTTCTTCTTCTATAAAATCAAGAGCTTTTCTTTGAGCTCTTACTTGTTTTCTTGTTATTGGAACTCCACCTATACCTTGAGGAGTACCTTCTATAAGTCCGTCAAAATGGGATTGCCCAGCGGTTCTAATAACCATTAAATGGTCAGCACCATGATGAGCTGCCATCCTCATTCTTCTTATATCATCTTCAAATCTACCAGAAGCTATTTCAGTAGTAATAATGGGGCTTGGTTGAGGGTCGATATTATTGAAATATTTAGATGATGGTAACCCTACACTCTTCTTTAAAGGTTTTGTACAGTCTTTATATTCAAAAGGTCCCATTTCAAGATTTTCCAGATGTTCTCTCCAAACCCAACCTCTTCTCTTTGGTTTATATTTATCCAAATCTTTTAATATATAGTCTATATCTAGTTTTTTATTTTCCTTTAACATGATTCTACCCCTTCTCTAAATAAACATGTAACTTCATCCCAGTATTCACCATTAACTAATAATAAACCAGCTTCTCTAACTGTTATATTTTTAGATTTAGCCAACTTATAAACTACATGCCCTGCCCCTTTACCTATAAGACCTCTTTCCATAACACCTTCTAAAATAGGTTTTACTTCAAGAGAAGAAAATCCCATTCTTAACAAAACAGACCTTTCTATTGACGGTGTTGTGTTCTTTTTGCCAAGGTCTATCATTGGCTCTACTATTTGGGTAGCTAAACTCCAAAACCTTTCTTTTAACTCATCATCACTTAGTTCTTGAAGATGTTTTCTTCTAACTTCAAAATCATCCTCTCTTTTTTTCATGAACATTCCCCCATCCGTATAATTTTAATTGAATTTTCCGACTATTTATTTCGTATTAAATTAAAAATTAGTAATTATTATAAATTATTTAATATATCAACAACAAAATCTCTCGAACTTTTTACTTCTTCCATTAAATACTCTATATCTTGATTACTTAAATTATCAACATTCTCAATGTTATTGTTGGATATACAATTTTTTATAAACGATTTTCTTATTTTATTCATATCAATGTCAACACATTTTAATAATTCTGGCCTTTCTGGTAATATTAAGTTTACTCCTGCAATCTCTTCTCTTGGATTTCCAAATTTTATATCTATTCCATTTTCTCTTGCAAAGGTAAGTTGTGGACATATATGTTTACCTGCTCCTGTATACTCTGTTTCTTGTACTACTATAACTTTATCTTCATCCAATTCTTGAGCTAAAGAGAATGCTGCTGCTAAAGATGTATTTCCTGCAGGGCCTCTTTCTATTCCTTCTAGTTGTGCCAATAATTCAGTTGTATAAAAAACTTCTCCTTGTTTTACTAATACATATCTATCCATATATCTAAGTGGCCTAGCTGCAGACCTAGGTACATCTGACCTATCAGGCCACGTACAAAATGGTATACCAAAACCTGTATGCCCCGTTGTAAATGATTTTTTATTAAATTGATTATCACTAGCCATGTGTAATCCTTTTAAGTCAACACTTGCTCCTACTACTTTAGTATTAAGAGAACCCGCTTTTATCAATCCTCTTGCAGTTCCAGTGAGATTACCTCCACCTGCATTTGTACAAACAACTACATCAGGGTCTTTTTTATATTTTTCTCTAAATTGAATAGCCAACTCATACCCTAAAGTCTCTACACCTGCAATTCCAAATGGTGAATATAATGATGCATTAAAATAGCCTGTTTCTTCTAATAAAACTAAGAATGTATAAAATAATTCTGGTCCAACAGTTAATTGAATAACTTCTGCTCCATATGCCTCACATTTTCTAGCTTTTTCTATAATTTCAGGTTGACCTATACCATTAGAATCATAACACTCTTGAACTATTATACATTTTAGACCCTGCATAGCTGCTTGAGATGCTACAGCTGCACCATAGTTCCCACTAGTAGCTGCTATTACGCCTTTATATCCCATTTTTTTAGCATGATATACAGCAGTAGCTGCTCTTCTTGCTTTAAAGCTACCAGATGCATTCATTGCTTCATCTTTTACAAATATTCTAGCTCCTTTACCCTCTGGAGCACATTTTCTAGCTAATTTAGTTAAATTTTTAAGTTCTATTATGGGAGTATTCCCAACAGCATATTGTGACTGAATTACTTCAATATCCTGTAATGTATATCCTGTTTCACCCATCATTTTTTCATAATCAAATCCTATTCCTTCTTGTTCAAAAGAAGAGTAATCCAATCCAATCGCATTTTTCATTATTTCATTATTTCTTCCCATAACAGCTTTATAACTCATATCTTTCATTGATGCTGTATTATTCATTATATACACCTCCAAATAATATTTCTTTAGCCTGTATTCCTATTTGGAGTAATTCTGGTATACATTTACCATAATCATGAGTATAATATGGATTTACTTTAAGCAAATTACCTTTTACAAGTCTACCTGTAATTGTTTTAATTTCTACTAAATCACCTATAGAAGCATCCTTTTGTATAAATCCTTTAACCCACATTTCTAAGGATACTTTCTTAGTATCCTCTGGAACTTGTGGAGCTCTTTCTTCTGGAGTCAGTACTATGTTGTGTATAATAACCCAATCATTAACTTTAGCATCCATTTTTTCATCTCCTTATTAACCAGCTATTATTTTATTAATTGGCCTTTGATTCTTCCTCTAATTCAACTTCAATCTGATTTCTTACATCTCCCATTATTGCTCTAGGTACTGGTATATCTAACATAGTTTTAAGACCTGGTCTAGCATTTATTATTAATGGAATAGAGTTTACTATCATTGCATAAGTGCCCACTCCTCCAGGTATCTCAGGATTTATTTGTAAATCAATGTTTGGTATACCTTTTATTGATACATAATCTCCTGTTTTAATACCTTCTGCTTCAGGTATTATCTGTTGTGGATGCTCCATTTCAATCAAAATATCTCCATTTACATATCCATATCCACATTGTCTACAACCAGCAACATTTCCAGCCAATGCCTCTCCATACTTAGATTTTCTATCTACTGTAGTCATTATTGGTTCTTTTGTTTGTTCTATCTTATCTAGTTTCCATCCTAATCCATCAGCTATCATATTTATTGATTCTACAAATCCTACATGACCTGCTATAGCATTATTTTCTACACCTTTTATAAATTCCTCTCTTGTTACTCCTACACCTTGTTCTACCATAACAGATTTTCCAAAAGGAGATAAATCATTTACTCTCTTAGCTTTTATACTAGCAACTTCCTCACAAGTTCCTGAAAGTGCTAATACTAGTAAATCCAACACAAATCCTGGATTTATTCCTGTTCCAAGTATACTTACTCCATTATCCTTTGCAACTTCATCCATTTTTTTAGCTAAATCTGCATCATCAGCTTGTGGATATGCCATTTGCTCTGCTGTTGATATAACATTTATTTTTCTATTTAACAAGAACATTATTTTATCAAAAGCCTTTTTAGTAAATGAATCAGTTGCTAATAAAACAACATCTACACTTTTTTCTTTAAAAACTTCTTCATAATTTCCGTTGATAATAACTTCTGGTCTTTCTCCTCTTTCAATTTCTAAGATGTCATACATACTTTTCCCTGAAGTACTTCTACTACAAACAGATACTATTTCCATACCTTCTTTTTTTAGAATCATATTAGCCATACCTATTCCCATAGCTCCAAATCCCCATATTCCAACTCTTACTTTTCTCATATATACACCCTCCTAAAAATTTATATATTCTCAATAAATAGTTAAAGCATAAATCATGCCAACTTCAAAATTAAAGCAAATATTTCTTGAAACGTTGAAACTATAATTATTTTGTTATGTGTTTTCATAAATAAAAAATTATATCTATTTTGAAACATAAAAAAAAGAGCAAAAAATTTTGCTCTTTTATAATAATTTTGCTCCTTTATTTTTCTTTTTTCTTTTTTATTTATAAGATTTTAATATTATATTTTTTTATTTTATATTGTAAGTTTTGCCTATTCATACCTAAGATTGATGCTGCTTTAGTTATATTGTACGATGTTTTTTCTAATGATTCACATATATACTTTTCTTCTATCTCGCTAATAATATTATTAAGTGTCTTGTCCTCCAAATCATTTAAAGAATAATCGTTACTCTCTTTATTCTCTTTAAGATTGTAATAGTCATTTATATTAATCATACTTGTTTCTATTTGTACCTCGTCCTCCATCATACTCATAGTACAATAAATTATGTTTTCTAGTTCTCTTATGTTACCTTGCCAGTCATAATTTTTTAAGGTTTGGATAGCTTCCTCTGAAATTCCTACCACTTTTTTATTTAATTTTTTGTTATACTTTGAAATAAATTTTTTGCATAACAAAGATATATCTTCTTTTCTATCTCTAAGAGGAGGAATTTTTATATGAATTATGTTAAGTCTATAATATAAATCTTTTCTTATTTTATTCTCTTTCAAAATAACTTTTGGACTTTCATTTGTTGTTGCAATAATTCTTACATCAACAGGTATATCCTTAGTTCCACCAATTCTTCTTACATAACCTTCTTGCAAAACCCTTAGTAATTTAGCTTGTAACATAATAGGCATAGAATTTATTTCATCTAATAATAAAGTTCCTTTGTTAGCTTGTTCAAACAAACCTGGTCTATCTACTGCTCCTGTAAATCCTCCCTTGCTAGTCCCAAATAGTATTCCTTCAAATAGTGACTCTGGTAGAGCTGCACAATTTTGTGCTATAAACGGATAATTTTTTCTATTACTTCCATAATGAATGGACTGACTAAATAACTCTTTACCCGTTCCAGTTTCTCCATATATAAATACTGAAGCGTCAGACTTACAGGCTTTCTTAGATTTTGTTATTGCCTCTTTAATTAGATTACTTTCCCCTAAAATATCATCAAAGTCATAACCTTTCTTTTGTTGATTATTGACTTTGTTGATTAAATTTTTTTTATAGTTTCTGTTTAATAAAGTTTCTATAGTTGTCATATTTTTTGATATTTCAAGTGCCCCTACAAATTCCCCTTTAATATCAATTGGTATTGTAGTATTGATTGCTGTTATTTCTTTCCCGTTTTTATCTAGATATTTTTGAACATTGTCTTTGATAATTTTCCTTTTTTCCAAAACTTCTACTAGTGTACTTCTATTTATTTTCATTTTGCTGACTATATCAAAAAATGAATTCGTTAAAATATCTTGTCTGTTCATTTTTTCCATTTTTTGTACAGAATCATTGTAGATTATAGTTTTCCCTTCTTTGTTAACAAAATGGACCCCTTCGTCAATATTTTCTAATATTTCATTCATTATTTTAAAAAATATCTCTTGGTTCAACTATATCACCCCAATACTTAAATATATAAAAACCCAAAAAATTAATAAAATGGTATTACTGTATTTATATTATCATATATTTATGATATTTTTTATGCACATTGTATTAATATATTTTTAAGTCCATTCATATATTTCTGTTATTTCATATTTATACATGATATAATCTACTAAATAAAAATTTTGTTAAGTAGTTTTAATTGTAGATTATTTATATAATCTAATATTTTAATAAGGAGGTATGATAACTTTGAAATTAAAAATTATTGGTAGTGGTGGTATGTCAATTATTCCAAGTTCATTTTGTAAATGCAAAATATGTGAAGAAGCTAGGAAAAAAGGTGGAAGATATGAACGCTTAGGCCCAAGCCTATATATTGATGATATAAAAATGTTGATAGACACACCTGAAGATATTGCAGTGGCTTGCAACAGGCAAAAAATATCACAAGTAAAGCACCTTTCGATTTCTCACCATGACCCAGACCACGTTAAAGGCATTAGAATCGTTGAAAAAATTGGCTATGATTTTATTGCAGATAAAAATACTCCTATTGAATTTTATGCATTGCCTGAAGTGATTGAAGATATAAATCGAATGAACCTTGATTGTCTTAAATATTATGGGGATGTTCTACACTGCATTTCTGTTAATGAAACTTCTCATATAAAGATAGATAATTTTGATATTGATTTGTTTAACAACAACCGAGATAGGAATATAACGTTCTATGTTATCAGAGAGAATGATAAAAAAGTCATATATGCTTGTTGTAATCCAAAACCATTTACTCATAATGATATGTACTTCGATGCAGATGTTTTAATAATCAGTTTAGTTTCTGATGATGGCATATTAAATGATGGAACAGAACTTAAAGATGCACCATTCAAAGATGAAATATTTACTTTGGATGAAGTTATAGAAATTAAAAACTATTACAGAATTAAAAAGGTTATAGTTACACATATTGATGAAATGTGGGGGAAATCCTATGGTTATTATAGTGAATTAGAGAAGGAGCTTGATAATATTTTCTTTGCTTATGATGGTATGGAGATTATAGTTTAAAGTATCAAGTAATAAGCATAATGAATAGTTGGTAAATTTCAATTTAGCATTGTAGTCAAAAGCTGTGATTTCAAAGTGTCACAGCTTTTAATAAACTTGTTCCTAGTTACAAATATTTTGGAAACAAATTACATTTGCTAAACAGATTGTAGTTCTTCTTGCTTTTATTATATTACAAAATTAATAATAAGATACAATTTTACATAATTTTATTATCAACTATTTCATTAGCCTTATCTAATTTATCTTTAGTAAAATTAGATAATATCTCTAACTTTTTTTCTGATTTTTTAATAATTTTACTAAGTGTTGCTGCTATTTCTATTCCTATTTTCCCAGTTCCAGGTATACTTACCTCTAATGCATCCTTAATTATGTTCGTACTTAAATAAAGTTGAATTTGTTTTATCTCTCCTTTTATCTGTCCTAAAGCACGGAAAATTGCATATACTATAGCTATTGGTTCAGTACACCCTTCTGCAGAAACAACCTCTATTTTTAAGATATCTATATATTTGCACATAATATCTCTTATCCTTTTACAATTCTAATAGTTTTATTAAAGCCAAGGTATATATCTCCATATTCTTTCGTATATGCTCTATCGATACTCTTTCATCTGCTCCATGACCGCCAGTTTTATACGCTAAGAACTTAGGTCCAAACGCCACCATATCTTTAAACCAACTTGCATATGTACCACCACCCATAGCAATTGTATATCCATTTTCATCTGTTATTTCTTCATATGCTTCTAATAACTTTTTAAGTACTAAATTATTCTCATCCACATAATGTAAGTCCTTATGAGTAATAATCTTTATTTTCCAACCATTACAAAAAAACTTTTTGAATCTATGTATTATATTGTTTAAATCTATATTTTTGCCATACCTTATATCTAGTTCACATATGATTTTTTCCTCATTTGCTTTTAATATTCCTAAATTTAAAGTAGTGCTTTTGAATACCTCATCATATTGATTAATTCCCAATGCATCTCCATAATAGTCACTACAAAGGTATTTTGAAATTAATTCTATATCTTCTCTATACTGAAAATCCATATTATCTTCAACTATCTTTATTACCATTTTAGATATAGCATTTTCTCCCTTTTCAGGATTACTTGCATGCGTAGCTACTCCTTTAGTAGTCAACTCTGAAATAATTCCATTAATAATTTTTGCAGTACAATAAGATGGAACAACATTTTCTTTAGTTCCTCCCCTCACTATTATGTAAGGTTTACTTATATCAATTTTAATCTCTTTTTCTATCCTTATATGAACTCTTCCTTTTTCTCCATTAACCACTGGATACATAGCATCTGGAGTAAAGCCCATACTTGGAATTTCTTCACCTTTATCTAGATAATATTTGATACACTCCATACCTGTTTCCTCATTTGTACCAAAAATTAATCTTATTCTTTTATTAATTGTAGGGTACACATCCTCTATGTTTTTCAATACATGTATAAGCATAGATACAGCGCCCTTATTATCTATGGCACCTCTTCCATAAATAATATTGTCAATTACTGTTCCCGAAAATGGATCTACACTCCACCCATCTCCTGGTGGAACTACATCTAAATGCATTGGAATTCCTATTAATTCTTCTCCTTCTCCAATTTCTGCATATCCAATATAATTATCAATATTTTTAACGCTAAAACCCAAACTAGCGCAGTAATCTAAAGTTTTTTCTAAAGATTTTTTAGGTCCTATACCAAAAGGACATTGTGAAATAGGTTCACCTTGTTGTGTATCAATTTTTATTAATTCTTTTAGGAATTCTACTGTTCTATTTAAGCTATTATCTACACTTCTGCTTATATCCATAAATCAACCTACTTTCTGTTTTTTTAAAGCCTGTCCATAAGGACAGGCTTTTACATTAAAAACTATTTTCTTGTAAATACTAACTCGCAAACTTCATCATCATGAGCACATTTTTGAGCAAACTCTAATCTAACACCTCGTGCACAATCAACTCTTCCATAATCACCATAGCAAGCTAATCTACAAATTTCTTTTCTTTCTTCTTTATTTAATCCATATTCTTTCCAAGCAGCATCTAATGGACAGTGATGGAATTTTAAAACTCCATTTTCATCTGTATTTTCTACTAATTCCATTTCAAACACTTTTTGTCCTTTACTATTATATAACATTTCCGCCATTTTTCCTGGAGTATCTGCTACGTTATATTTTTGACCTCTCATTTTACCAAATCCGTATATTGCTTCTTTACATATATCATCTGGATTAACTCCTAATTTTTCAGCTTCTTTCATAAGAAGATAGAACCATACTGCTCTTTCTCCTGTTGCTCCCCTAATTCCTTCTAAATATTCCTTTTCTGTATACATTTTTTCTGACATTTCTTTCTCCTCCTAAAATTAAATTCTATATTTTAATCATTGTAAATTAGAATATTCCAATGAATGATCCTACTAATGCTACTACAACTAAAATTACTAACAGCTTAGTTATTGTCCACTTCTTGTATTTCATTCCCCAATATACAAAGAATACAACACCAAGTGGTAATAAGCCTGGAGCAATCATATTTAATGTATCTTGAACAACAATTGCTTTACCACCAATATTAAATGATAATGGTGTTGAAAGCTTAACTGTAGTTGCAGATAATGCTCCCATCATAAACATTCCTAGAATTGAAGCACCATCAATTATCTTATTGACAATACCACCTGATAGAATTTTCTTAATTGAATCTCTACCTAAAGAATATCCTAAATGGAATAAATAATAGCCTTCACAAAATAGTAATATACTAAACATTATTGGGAAAAATGCACCTATAACACTTCCTTCTGCACCAAATGAAGCACCTAAAGCTAGGAATATTGTTTGAAATGTACCAAAATCTAAAGTATCTCCAATTCCAGCCAAAGGTCCCATAAGACCATTCTTAACACCTGAAATAACTTCTCCTGGGATTTTTCCTTCAGTAGCTTTTTCTTCTTCCATAGCTAAAACTGTACCATGAATTAACCCTCCCCATATAGCTTGAGTATTAAAAAATTGTAAGTGTCTCTTTAATGCATCTACTAAATCTTCTTTTTTCTTATACAACTTTTCTAAAGCTGGAGTGAAACTTGCACAAACTGCTAATGCTTGCATTCTTTCAAAAGAGTTAGATAATTCTGCTGTCCACCACCATCTTAGATATGTTTTTGTTACATCTTTTTTCGTAAGTACTCTTATCTTATTAACTTCAGTTGTACCTTGTTCATTTTTAATATCTTGCATTATACTTCACCTACCCTTTTATCTTCTTTCATAAATGTAACTAAAAGAGCTATACAAACACCAAATATTGCAGCTGCAGTAATTGATATTTTAAAATATTGAACCATAAAAAATCCTATAATAAACATTGGTAAGAATTTATTTTTACCTATAGTAAATATTGTTGTTGCAAAACCTAATGCAGGTAATATACCACCCATTACTGTTAATCCATTCATTAACCATTGTGGTATAACATCTAATAATGATTGAACTAAATCTGCTCCAAAAAAGTTACATACAAAAACTATTGGAAATCTCAAAAAAAATCCAAATATTAAAGAGTAAAGTGTTGCACATCTCCAGATACCTTTTGTATTACCTACTTCAGCATACTTATCTGCCTTATGAACTAATACAGCATTACCAGTTCTTCTTAAGTTATTAACTAATACTCCTATAACACCTAAAGGTACTGCAATAGATACTGCAACTTCTGCATTAACACCAGTTTGAAGTGCTACTGGTATTGCAATAAGAGCAGCTAAACATTTATCAGATGGAATATTTCCTCCTGCTGCAACCATTCCTAGATAAACCATTTCTATACTTGCACCAACAATCATACCAGTTGTTACATCACCCCAAAGTAATCCAAGGCTAAAACCTATAAATAAAGGTGACTTTAGTGTTGAGAAAAGAGTATATCCTGCAAGACCTGCTGCAAACCAATACCATAATCCTGTTACAATTGCCAACATCAAAACAGATTCCATTTATAATTCCTCCTTATTTATAATTTCTATTTAAATTTCTTTAATGCATTTTCATATGTCATAGATGATTCCTCTGGTATAACTTGTAGAACTATTTCAACCCCCTCTTCATTAAGTTCATTTAGTTGTTCTACATCTTCATTTCCTAATGAAACAGCTGTAAATACCATCTTCTTTCCTGCTTCATTTGGAATGCCTCCTAATTGAATCTTTTCATATTTAAGTCCGGCCTTATACGCTTTACTTGCCATATCAACGTTCTTAAATAGAATAAATATATTTTTATCTCCTAAAGTATTGTTTTGGAATGCTTGTCCTGCATCTTCTGCTGTTAAAATAGATACTTCTACTCCTGATGGTGCTGCCATTCTATATATATCAGCCATAAATTCATCTTGACCTAAGAAGTCATCAACTATTATTATTTTTTGAGCTTGAGCGATTTTCACCCATTTTGTTATAACTTGTCCATGAATTAATCTGTGATCTACTCTTACTAATGTTATTTTTGACATTATATCCACCTCATAATTTATATTTTTTTAAATTCTTTAATCAAATCTACACAAAGGTTATTATTTTTTTTCACAATTCTTTCTGGTAATGTATGTACTTTGTCTTCTTTGCTTAATTCTTCATCTACGATTAAAATTGTCTGTAAGCTAAGTCCATTTATGGCATCTATTCCTCTTCTTATAGCAACAGCTATTGCAACACTTGATGTAGAACCCCCATACAGATCTGATATTATAATTTTCACATCTTCTTTATCTACTACTTCTTCAACCTCTTTCATGAATACAGAAACATCTTTTTCAGAGCTTAGTGATAAAACTTCGTATTGATTTGACAATCCAAAATTTTCATTCGCTTCTTCTACTAATACCTCTCCCCAAGTTCCATGGCAGAGTATGATTGCCTTATATCTATTCATTACTAAACAAACTCTCCTTTATAGCGATTAATACTGTGATTTAATTCTACTTCATCATCATCAGGTACCATTTGAATTGATACATTAATATTTTTTTTAATAAATTCATATATTAAAAGAAACTCTTTTTTATTAATGTATACATTTTGAGATATTTTCTTTTTTCCTATCCCTGTAGGTATTCTTCCAATAATAAGTTTTTTAATATCGATTCCTTCCTCTATCATTCTATTTGCAGTATCTAAGTTTTTAATTAATACAAAAACGTTATCATCAGCTTGGTTATTATAAAAATACCTCCTTGATTCACTTACAGTTAATATTGATAAATCAATATTCTTTGGTGCTGCCATTTTTATTAAACCTTTAGAAATAACATCATTGGTTGTTTCATCATCTACCACTACTATTTTTTTAACACCTAGATGCCTAACCCATTTATATATCACTTGACCATGTATTAATCTATCATCACATCTGCAATATTCCACTAAAGACATTTTTAATCGAACTCCTTTTTATATTACATTGAGCTAAGAACTTTATTAATATTGTTTATACCAGTTTTTCCAGCTTCAATACATGCATCTGCTAACTCCTCTAGATTTTTTCCTTCTCTATTAATTAAAGCTTCAAGTAGCATTGGAAGGTTTACTCCAGTAAGTGCATGAAAGTCTCCACCTTTTTTAAGGTTTAAACTTGCGACATTACTTGGCGAACCTCCTAATAGGTCAGCTAATACTAAAACTCCGTCACCTTCATCTAATTCATTTAACTTTTCTACAAAATTTCTATTTAAGTCTTCAATATTATCATTCCTATTTAGTTTAATTGCTGCTGTTCTTTCTGCTGGTCCTGCAATAAGTTCACAGCTTTTTATAATTTCTTCACTAAAACTCCCATGAGTCATAACTATTATACCTATCACCAATCTCACCTCACTTTTTTTGTCACTTTTTATATAAGCAATTGCCATGCCAACGTATGTGTATCAATAACAAGTGGCTATTCTGCAAGATTTAACCAACCCTTTTTGCTTAATTTATTAAAAAAACTTATTCTTTCAATATGTATCAAAATGTTTTTCAGACCTGTATCAAATCTGTATCAAAAAAAGTAAAAAAAAGATAGCCTTTTGGCTATTTTTAAATTTTGTATCAACTTTTAAATTTATCTGTATCATATTGTGATTCAAATATATCTAATATATTTGCATATTCCATATCTGAAATAATTATATCGAATGTCTCTTCTACAAGCTTAAAATTTTCTTTTATAACTAAATATAATTCTTTACTTCTACTAATTCTTTCTTCGTATGATTTATAAACTAAAGACTCTTTTATTATTATTCTTTCAATCATACATGAACAATGAAATATAAACTTTACTAAAAGCTCATCTTGAATTACTAAAGAATAATGTTCACTAATCCTATTAATTACTTCTTTTAATATAAAATAAGCTTTTTCCCCATTTAAAAAGGTCAAAGTCTTGCTAATATTGTCAATTAGTAATCTATCAAAATATCTACCACCATTATCTTTTTCAGCATATGTAATTTCCATATCTCCATAATGTTTCTTTATAGATTCTATAATATTAAAATATAATTTCTCTAATGTCATTTCAGGAGTTAGAGCCTTTCTAGTTGCTTCTATTACAATAGGTGTACTTACCATATCTATTGCTTTTACTTCTTTTCCAGTAGCATCATGAATAACTTTAGCAAATGTTAAAATAGATCCCATATCAGTTAAAATTAAAACTCCCTTTCCTTTATCAATTTCATTAGCTATTTCTACAGCTTGGACTAAAATATCCTGAACTCTATCTTCTAGCCCCATATTGATTGCCACTGCATGGTTACAATCCAGTAAAGTATTAGCTACATTCACCATGCTAGATGCTGTAGATTCACCATGCATTATAACTAATATTGCTATACTTTCCTCATTTAATCCCACATAAGATAAATAAAGAAACGTTGCTAAAAAAATTGCTTCATCTTCTGGAAACTCAACCCCATACATTAATGACATGTTAGATAATATTTCTTTTGCTATGTCATATTCATATGCTCTTTCCTTCATAATTTCATCTTTATTAGGATGTTTTACTATGTTCCCAATCTTTATTCTTTCAATTAAATTCTGAATGTGTAAGGCTATAGCTTTTATTAATTTATCTAATCCTTCTTTTCTACTCCATTTATCATGCTTTTGTAAAATATACTTCACAGTAGTTGCAATTGAATCATTAACAATATTGTTATAAGCTGTTTGATTACTACTATTATATATAAAAGTATTCATTAAATTATAGGAATACTTCTGTATATCTTCATCTATAAAGCTTCTAATTTGTGACTCTTTAATGCCTTCTTGTTGAAGTTTATCCCAAGTTTCTTTTATCATTCCATAGAAATCTAAATCATATTTTTTATTTTCTATTAATAAATTTTCACTTTCAAAATTCTTTTCTTCTGGTAAAAAAATAATATCATCTTTCCCAATAAAACTGAAATTCTGTACAAACTCCTCTTTTCTGTTATTTCCATACAATGACTCTCTAATATTGTTTGGTAGAAGAGAAAGTCTTACATATACACATTCCATTTTATAGGTCATATAGTCTAAAAAAGCTCTTGCACAAATTAATTGTATGTCGCTTTTTAATTGTCCTATATTTCCCTTACACTTATATAAAATAAATGCCTTAATAACTTCTTTTGAAACCTTTAACTTAACACCAATCCTAATACTTTCTTCTTTAAAAAAATAACATATAAGCCTCATTCTCTCCTGAAAGCCTCTTTCCTCTAAAGACGGAATCTTTATAGTTACAGGTATTCTTCTTAAAAACGTTTCCAACATTGCTGTTTGTGGATCTTCTGTAGTAGCTGCAATTATCATAACCCTACACTCATGTACCTTATTAGTCTCTCCTAACCTTCTATATATACCTTTATCCATAAGCAGAAATAGCATTTCTTGTCCCTCTGCAGATAACCTATGAACTTCATCTAAAAACAATATCCCATTATTAGCTTCATGTACAATACCATACTTATCTTTATCAGCTCCAGTAAATGCCCCTTTTACATATCCAAAAAGTTGCGCTAATAATAATTGCTGATTATCAGAATAATCAGCACAGTTAAATATGATAAATGGTGCATTATCACTATCTTCTTTTATAGTTAAGCTATACTTATACATATATTCTGCAAATATAGATTTACCAACTCCTGTAGGTCCTATTATTAATGTACTCAAACCCTTAGGTGGATATATTACTGCTGCTTTAGCTTGCTCTATCTGGGACTTTAAACTTCCATCATACCCTATTAAATTAAAAATATTGTCCTCTTTTTTTATGCTATCTACAATATACTCATCTTTGATAGAATCATTCTCACTATATTCGTTTATAGAGTTAATATTATCAAATATCCCTTTATTTAGTGTCTTTCCTAAAATACTCTCAATACTTTCTTTATATAAGTACTGAACAGGTTTTCCTTTTATCTTTATAATAATACTTTCCTTTATTAATTGATTTAATTCCTTACTAGCATTACTTCTATTTATACCTACTTCAGTAGCAATATATTCTGCATCAAATCCAAATCTAATGCCATTATTAAGGTTCAAGTGTTCCTCTGTTAGCCTTTTCAAGCAAATTAAAACTTTTTCTTTCCTTGATAGCCTCTTTTGTATCATAGTTGACCTCCCCCATAAGCAGTAATACTGTTAAATATTTATTATTAAGCTTAATTCTACAATATTTTAATATTTTTGTCTAATTGTGTAACTATTGATTTTATTTCTGGTTCGTTTTATAATATAAATTACGTTACCCTCATCTTTAATAGAGGAGGAATTTATATGAATTTTTTATCAGATTTACACACCCACTCTATAGTCAGTGGTCATGGCTATAGCACTTTGTTAGAAAATATTAATTATTGTAAAGAAAATGGAATTAAGATACTAGGTACATCTGAACATGGTCCTAAGATGCCTGGTTCTCCCCACAAATGGTACTTTCACAACATTCAAAATATCCCAAGAATCATAAATGACATTATAATCCTAAGAGGATGTGAAGCAAATATACTAGACACTGAAGGAAACATAGACCTAGAACCCTTTGTCATTCCTCGATTAGATTATATTATCTTGTCATTTCATGAAGCCGTTTTTTCACCAAATACATTGGAGAATAATACTAAAGCCTTAATAAATGTAATAGATAAGCATGATAATATTGAAATATTAGGTCATCTTGGAAACCCAAACTACCCAATTGACTATGAATTAATCATTAAATTAGCCATGGAAAAGAATATATTAATAGAAATAAATAATTGTTCTATCAAAGGCGTGTCAAGAAGTGGTAGCTTGGATAATTGTAAGTATATTGCTACACTTTGCAAAAAATATGGTGCTAAAATCATACTAACTTCAGATGCTCACATTTGTTTTGATATAGGTAACTATGAGTATTCTGAGAATATCTTAAAAGAAATTAATTTTCCAGATGAATTAATAATGAATTATCCTAAAAAACTTGTTAATCATTTTCACCAAAAAGGTAAATTGCTAGATGTTGATTATACAAATATTTAAGTAATAATACATGCTTGCTTTAACTCTTATAAAAAGCTTAATACTATTTATATTAATGAAATGATGAAATTATAATGAAGATGATATTTGATAAACTAATAAATTAGGACATTTCTAATAAAATATATATTATTAGTATTGATAGTTTAGGAGAAGCAGATAAAAGTACACTTGCTAACTCACTAAAATTACAATTAAAAAATTTGAATTATCCTTCTTACATCTTACACATTTATGATTTTATACATCTTAAGTTAATTAGATATAATAAATTCTAAAGAAGAGTGATATTGTTATTACAACATCCAATAGAAATATAATTATTTACCAAATAAAATTTTAGTTTCTATAAAAATAAGAATAAAATAGTATAAATAAAATGATAGATATATAAGTAATTTAGAAGATATAAAATGTAAATAGCAAAATAGGTACTTCTCCACTTAAGAAAAAATACCTTGGAATATTATCCTATTGAAAATGCCAATCTCATATTAACTACAAATAGACTATAATTTATGTATTTGTCTACTTTTTATGTGCTTACAAAAAGGTACTATACTATCAATGTTTTAGTATAGTACCTTAAGTGAATATTTATAGTGTAAATTAAATTTTTTCATCTATATAACAAGTAATTATTTACTATTACAAATCTATTGTATAGACTTTACTCTAAATTAATTTGGAGTCTGGAAATATTTTTAAAAGCATTATAGAATAAATTTCCCACTGAAAAATAATTATGGTGGCAAATCGGTGGCAGAACCACCTCTATAACATCATTCAATAGCTAGAACCCTGTTATTCTCTAATAAGTTTAACTACAGTCTCGCAATGAGGCGTATTTGGAAACATATCCATACACTTAACCATCTTAATCTCATAACCATACCCCTTAAAATCAACCAAATCCACAACCAAAGACTTCGGATTGCAAGAAATATAAACTATCTCCTTAGCACCAAATCCACAAATATCCCTAATAGCATCCTTATGAATACCTGGTCTAGGAGGGTCAACAATAATCAAATCAGGCTTGTCCTTCAAATCCTTAACAACCTTAGCCACATCTCCAGCAATAAACTCACAATTAGTAAGCCCATTCAACTTCGCATTCTCATTAGCAGCAGCAACAGCTTCCTCAACTATCTCAATGCCATACACCTTCTTAGCAGCACCAGCCATAACCTGTCCAATAGACCCAGTCCCACTATACAAGTCAAACACAACCTTATCATTGTAATCTCCAATAAAATCCCTAGCAATACTATAAAGAACCTCTGCTCCCTTAGTATTAGTTTGGAAAAATGAAAATGGCGAAATCTTAAACTTAAGACCCAAAATTTCTTCTTGTATATAATCTCTTCCATACAATACTCTTAACTCATCACATTGGACTGCATCTGCTAAACCATCATTAATAGTATGAAGTATCCCTACTAACTCAGCTTTGAAATCAATCCCTAAAAGCATGTCCTTAAATTCGTTCATGTCAAAATCTTCTTGAGAAGAAGTTACTATATTAACCATAATCTCATTAGTATGAATCCCTTTTCTAACTACAAGATGTCTCAGATATCCTTTATGATTCATTGTTCTATAATAAGGAAGCTCTTTTTCATTAAAAAACTCTACACTAGAAACTAATATTTTTGAGAAGTCCTCATCAACTAACATACACTCCTCAACAGTTTGTATATCTATATGCTTTCCTTTTTTATGAAGCCCTAATGTCAAAGGTCCATTTTTTACTTCATCTCCAAAAGTATACTCCATCTTATTTCTATAATATTTGTTTTCTGGACTTCCTTCTATCCCTAAAAATTGAAATCCAAATAAGTCTTGCTTTAAGAATAAATCCATAACTTGTTTTTCTTTTATTTCCAATTGCTTTTCATATGGTACTGATAGTAATGTACATCCTCCACACTCTCTAAAGTGCTTGCAAGCTTCTTCAGTTTCAAGTGGTGAGTACTCTAATAATTCTATCATCTTAACTTCGGCTTTCTTACTTCTAACTTTTTTAACACCAGCTCTTACCTTTTGACCACTTATTCCACCCTTCATGTGAATAACTCTGTCTCCAATTTGGCCTAATGATGTACCACCAAATTCCATTTTATCTATTTCAAATTCTACAATATCCTTTTTCTTCACAAACCTTCCTCCAATTTATTATATTATCTTTCTTCAATCATCTTTACTTCTTCATCTGTTAACTCTCTATACTCACCTAATTCTAGGCTCTCATCCAATTTCAAATTACCCATAGACAATCTTTTTAAGTATACTACTTTTTTGCCTACACTTTCAAACATTCTTTTTACTTGGTGAAACTTACCTTCATGTATTGTAAGTTCTATCTCTGATTCATCATCACTCTTTAATATATTTAACTGAGATGGCATAGTTTTATATCCATCATCAAGCACTACACCTTCTAAAAAAGCTTCTACATCTTCTTCAGTAACTACTCCATCAATTTTTGCATAATAAGTCTTAGGCACATGCTTCTTAGGAGATAAAACTCTATGAGAAAGCTTCCCATCATTAGTTAAAACTAATAATCCCTCTGTGTCTTTATCTAACCTTCCAACAGGAAATGGTTCAAAAGCTAAGTATGATAAATCAATTAAATCTAAAACCGTTGGGTCATATTTATCAGTAGTTGCTGATATATATCCATCTGGTTTATTCATCATTAAATATATATATTCTCTATATATAACTTCTTCTCCATTAAACAATATTTCATCATTTTCAGTGTCTACTTGAGTTCCTGGATTTGAAACTTCACTCCCATTTACTACTACAGACCCCTGCTTACAATACTTCTTTATTTCACTTCTACTTCCATAACCTAAATTTGAAAGAATTTTATCTATACGTTGCTTTTTAGCCATTAAAAATGTTCTCCATTCTCATAATATTTTTCTTTTTCAAATACTGTAAATGCTAAATCCATACTTTCTACATCTAAATTATTTCTTATACTATCAGTTATTATTCTTGCTACTATATCTTGTACTTCTTGCCCTCTATCAAACCAAGCTACTTCAACAAAAGGATATACATCTGCTATTTTACCATATCTTATTGCAACTGACTTTATACATTCTATTTCAAAATAATCTCTTGGGCATTTTACAGCTTCAACTAAATCATCTATCATCTTTTCACTTATTTTGCATATATCATTCTCATTAATTCCTCTAATTTTTATCTGTGGCATTGTTAGGTCTCCTTTATCTTAATTCTTCTTAAAACGTTCATATTTTTTATTATTTTATCTAATCCTATTATCTTATATTTAACATTATACTTGTAATTTATAGTTATTACAATTTACTATATACTTTTTTTGATTTAACGTTATAATATAAGTGATGGGTAAATTTTAAAAGTTAATAGGAGGAGTTTTAAAATGGCATTAATTACTACAAAAGAAATGTTTAAAAAAGCTTATGAAGGTGGATTTGCTATAGGTGCATTTAACATAAGTGACTTAGAACAATTACAAGGTGTTTTAAAAGCTGCTAAAGCTAAAAATTCTTATGTTATGATACAAGCTTCTATGTCAGCTGTTAAATATGCTGGACCTCATACATTAGTTGAAATGGTTAAAGTTGCTTCTGATGAAATAGGTGTAGACGTAGCTCTTCACTTAGACCATGGCCCAAATATGGATGCTATTAAAACTTGTATTGATGCTGGTTTCTCTTCAGTTATGATAGATGGTTCTCATTTTGACTTTGAAGAAAATGTTAGAATAACTAAAGAAGCTGTTGAATACGCACACTCTAAAGGTGTTGTTGTTGAAGCAGAACTTGGTGTTTTAGCTGGAACAGAAGATGATGTTACTTCTGATGTTCACAAATATACTCAACCAGCTGAAGCTGTTGAGTTTGTTGAAAGAACAGGAGTTGATTCATTAGCAATAGCTATAGGAACTTCTCATGGAGCTTTCAAATTCAAAGGAGAAGCTAAATTAAGATTCGACATACTAGAAGAAATCCAAAGCAAATTACCAGGTTTCCCAATAGTTCTTCATGGTGCATCTGCTGTTGACCAAAATGCAGTTGCTACATGTAATGAATTTGGTGGAAATATAGCTGGAGCTAAAGGTGTACCTGTAGAAATGTTAAGAAAAGCATCTTCTATGGCTGTTTGTAAAATAAACATGGATACTGACTTAAGACTAGCTATGACTGCTGCTATCAGAAAATTCTTAGCTGAAAATCCAAAAGAATTTGACCCAAGAAAATACATTGGCGCTGGTAGAGATGCTATACAAGCTGTAGTTGAAAGCAAAATAGATGATGTTTTAGGTTCTGCTAACTCTATAAACTAATATAACTTTTAAATATTTATAAAAGAAAAGAGATGACTTGGAATAATTAATTTTATTTCTAAGCCATCTCTTTTAAGTTGTACATACATTTCCCAAAAAGGTTGTCCAAAATCAACATAACTTAATCTATTCTTTTTTTAAGTTATGCCAAACAGTTTATGTTTTCTATGTAATCGTCTATCATTAGCTCTTAAAAAGTAAGACTCCATCAATTCTAATTACTTTTCTAAGCTAATTGACTATACATGAATGTGTCCACTTTTTATCTTTCTATGAATAGTAGAAGGATATATACCTATAACTTCAGCAGCCTTTGTTATTGAACCATACTTATTTATAGCCTTACTTATCATTATTTGGTCTACTATTTTATATGCATCATTAAGATTCATAATTCCATTTACCACTATTGGTGATAAATCATCTGTTTCATTATCAATCATATCTAGATTTATAAGCATATTAAATTCATCTTCTCCAATTACATTTTTAGCTGATAAAACTACGAATCTTTCAATGATATTTTTCAATTCTCTTATGTTACCTGGCCAAGAATATTCTTCCAATAATTCAATAACCTTAGGTGAAACTTCTACTTCTCTATTATACTTTTCATTGTAAAGCTTTAAGAAATAATTTACTAATGGTACTATATCTTCTTTTCTCTCTCTAAGTGGTGGTATTTTTACTGGAATAACACTCAATCTATAGTATAAATCTTGTCTAAATTTAAGGTTATTTCTAAGGTCTTCATGAGAAATATTAGTAGCACTTATATATCTAACATCTATCTTTATAGGTTTGCTACCACCTATTCTAGTAATCGTATTTTCTTGTATAACTCTAAGTAATTTTTTTTGCATCTGCATTGGTAACTCACCTATCTCATCCAAAAAGATAGTTCCACCATTTGCCTCTTCAAAAAGTCCCTTTTTACCTTTTTTCTTAGCTCCAGTAAAAGAACCTTCTTCATATCCAAAAAACTCTGATTCTAATAGTTCATTTGGTATAGCTCCACAGTTTATTGCGATAAAAGGTTTTTCCCTTCTTGAACTGTACTTATAGATAGTTCTCGCTATTATTTCTTTTCCTACACCCGATTCTCCATTTATAAATATAGAAGAATCCGAAGCTGCAGCTCTCTTGACAACTTTTTTTATGTTATCCATAATCTTACTTTGACTTATATACTCTGTATCCTCTGACATATCACTATATCTTATCTGAGATTCAAGCTTAATGACCCTTGAAATATCTCTTCCTGTAAGTACTCCTCCTGTAAGTTTTCCCTTAGAGTCCCATCTTGGAACTGCTGTATAGGCAATAAGTTTTCCATCAGGGTAAACGATATTTCTATAAATCTTTTTCTTCACTTTGAGCATATTTAATATTATTGGTTCTTCTACTAATCCTTGTCTTACAAGGTCCGTTATATTTCTACCAAGTACTTCAGTTCTTTTAAAAGGTAATATCTCATCACTAACATTATTCATCTTTTCAATTACCCCATCTTTGTTAAATACAACGACAACTTCATCTATATGTTCTATTATATCCTCAACTACTTTATCCGATATTACAGATTTCTCAAATAAATAAACTATAGTATTTTCATTATTATTATCTTTCATATTGTATATATGTGCATTCATTCTTAATTCTCTGAAAGCTATTTTCTTTTTACTATCTGTCAGAATTTCTTTTTTGTCAAAGTTAGAATCTAATTCATTTATATTTTTAGGCTTTTTTATATCTAGAAAACTAAAAATACTATCTATTAGATGATTACAATATATTATTTCGCCTGATTCCTTACATAAAATAGCTGGATTTTCTACATGTTCTATAAGCCCTATTAAATTATTATCCATTAATATTCGCACCTTTCATTAAGTAATTTATTGAACTACATACAAAATTTATTGTTTGCTTACAATAAATACCATTAGCACATACAACCAACTCCTCGTAATATTTGTCTTTTTAAATAGCTTCCTTCATTAAAATGTAACTAAGATATAATTTTAATGATTATAGTTTGTTAAAAATTTCATTTTGCTTTTAATTGTATTTTATCACACATTTAGTAATTATTTGTCTATTTAGTACAATTTAATTAAATTTAAGATTTATTCAAAAAAAATAAAGATAATCCTTATAGGGTATGACTCACATTTTGTAAGCAATACACATATAAGGATTATCTAGATTATCTTGTATTGTAAAATTTTATTCAAACAGACTTTTTAATAACTGACAAATACAAACTAGCAACAACTTATCAAAGGGTTAATAATCATGTTACTAACTAATAAGACTTATTCAATCAGTAATATTTATATAATTTGTATCAATTAAGCTTTTATAGCTTCTAATAAATCATCAACGCTATCTAATTTATCTATAAGCATTGGTACTATTTCATGTAAATCTCCAACTACTCCATAATCAGCGATTTCTAAAATTGGAGCTGCTGGGTTTTTGTTTATAGCAATTATGAAATCTGATGATTGCATACCTGCTAAATGTTGTATTGCTCCTGATATACCACAAGCTATGTATAGGTTTGGCTTAACAGTAGTTCCTGTTTGACCTACTTGGTGAGAATGGTCTATCCATCCAGCATCTACAGCTGCACGAGAAGAACCAACTACTCCACCTAATTTGTCAGCTAATTTCTTAAGCATTTCAAATCCTTCTGGTCCACCTAATCCTAAACCACCTGATACTATAACATTTGCATCTGTAAGAGATACTAAATCTTTTTTAGTTTTAACTGTTTCTAAAACAGTAGTTCTTATATCATCTTGAGTTATTTTATAGTCTAATGCTATAACTTCACCAGTTCTTGTTTCGTCTTGCTCAGCTTTATCCATAACACCAGGTCTAACTGTAGACATTTGAGGTCTATGGTTTGGACATATGATTGTAGCCATTATGTTTCCACCAAATGCTGGACGAGTTTGTTTTATTTTCTTATCTTCTGGGTCTATTTCTAACTTAGTACAGTCAGCTGTTAATCCAGTTCCAACTCTTGAAGCTATTCTAGGTGCTAAATCTCTACCTATATGAGTTGCTCCGAAAAGCATTATTTCTGGTTTTATTTCATCTATTGCATCTTTTATTACTTTTGTATATGCATCAGTTGTATATTTTTCTAAAAGAGCATCATCTGCAACATAAACTTTATCTGCTCCAAAAGTGATTAACTCTTTAGCTAATCCATCAACATCTTTTCCTAATAATACTGCACAAAGCTCAGCATCTACTTCTGTAGCTAATTTTCTTCCTTCTCCTAATAATTCGATAACTACTGGAGCTATTTTTCCTTCTCTTTGTTCTGCAAATATCCATACGTTTTTATAAGAACTTAAATCTTTTATATCATTCATAGTTTGTACTCCTCCAACTTATATAATGTGCTTTTGTTTTAGACCGATTATTATTTTGTTAGCTATTTCATCAGCTTTACCTTCTAAGATTTCTCCTTTTCCTCTTGGCTCAGGAGTAAATGATCTAAATACTTTAGTTGGTGATGCTTTTAAACCAACCTCTTCTTTATTTACATCTAAATCATCAATTGTCCAAACTTTTACATCATGTTTATATGCTTTTACTATTTTATCAACAGACATGTATCTAGGTGCATTTAACTCTTTTACTGCTGTTAAAAGTACAGGTGTACTTACTTTTATTAATTCATATCCATCTTCTAATTGTCTTTGAACTATTATATCTTTTCCTTCTATTTTGAAGTCTTGTACATATGTAACTTGAGGAATGTCTAATTTCTCTGCAATTTGTGGTCCAACTTGTGCAGTATCTCCATCTATTGCTTGTCTTCCTGCAAATATTATGTCATAATCTCCAACTTTAGCTATACCTGCTGCAATAGTATTTGATGTAGCCCAAGTATCAGCTCCTCCAAATGCTCTATCACTTAATAATATTGCATCATCAGCACCCATAGCTAAACACTCTCTTAGCATAAAGTCTGCTTGAGGAGGTCCCATTGTTATAACTGTTATAGTTACATCATCATGCTCATCTTTAATTTTTAAAGCTTCCTCTAATGCATTAGCATCATCTGGGTTTAATATACTTGGAACTCCATCTCTTATAAGAGTACCTGTTTCTTTATTTATTCTTACTTCGTTAGTATCTGGAACTTGTTTTACGCAAACTAATATTTTCAAAGTCTATACCTCCAATTTCATTAGATTATTTATTATTTTAATACGTTTGATGAAATTACCATTTTTTGAACTTCTGATGTTCCTTCGTATATTGATACGATTCTAGCGTCTCTGTACATTCTTTCGATTTCATAATCTTTTATGAATCCATATCCACCATGAAGTTGTAATGCTTTGTAAGCAACTTCATTTGCAACTTCTGCTGCATAGTATTTAGCCATTGCAGATTCTTGAGCAACTCTCATTCCTGCATCTCTCTTTTGTGCTGCATCGTAAACTAATCCTCTAGCTGCACAAACTTTTGTTTCCATATCAGCTATAGTAAATTGAGTATTTTGGAATTTAGCTATAGGCTTACCAAATTGAACTCTTTGTTTTGTATATTTAACAGCTTCATCTAAAGCACCTTGAGCAATTCCTAGAGCTAGAGCAGCAACACCTATTCTACCTACTTCTAAAGTACCCATTGCTATTTTAAATCCATTACCTTCTTTTCCTATAAGGTTTTCTTTTGGAACTTTAACATTTTCAAATATTAAGTCAGAAGTTTCAGTTCCTCTTATACCCATTTTATCTTCATGAGCTCCTGTTGAGAAACCATCCCATTTACTTTCTACTATAAATGCTGATGTACCTCTAAGACCTTTACTTCTATCTGTAACTGCTATTACTATAGCTATGTCGCAGAATGGTCCATTAGTTATGAAAGTTTTTCTACCATTTAAGATGTAGTGGTCTCCAACTAATTCTGCTGTTGTTTGTTGTCCACCTGCATCAGAACCAGCTCCTGGCTCAGTTAAACCAAATGCTCCTATTAATTCACCTGTTGCTAAACCTTTTAAGTATTTTTGTTTTTGCTCTTCAGTACCATTGTAAAGTATTGGTAATGTAGCAAGAGAAGAACCAGCTGTAACAAAAGTAGCTGTTGATGCACATCTTCTAGCTATTTCTTCCATTATGATAGCATAAGAAACATATCCTGCTCCCCCACCACCATACTCTTCTGGAATATTACTGCTTATAAATTTTGTTTCAGCTAACTTTTTGATTAATTCCTTAGGCATTACACCTGTTTTATCCATTTCTGCTGGTAAAGTATCTAATTCTTTACTAACAAAATCTCTTACTGCTTTTCTTAAAAGTTCTTGTTCTTTGTTATATAACATAGCTTCCTCCAATTTTCACATTTTATAGTAAATTTATTTTAATGAACTTACGCTAAACTCATCATCTCAGCAAAAGTTTGAATACGAGTTCTGGCTTGTTCATTATTCTGAGTTTGTTGGTCAATTTCAACATATAAAGTAGGTATTCCACTATCTTCTATATCTTTTTTAACTAAAGGATAATCGTATTCTTCTGGGTCACAGAACTTCATCATACAGAAGATAACACCATCTATATCTTTCTTTTTAACTTCATCTACTATAAGTGACCCACGTTTTTTCTTAGGGTCATAAGCTAATGAACATCCTTCTATGTTTGACCATTGTCTTGCTAATCTCTCTAACGCATCATCACCTGCTGGTACATCTGTTCTGAATTGTCTTGTTTCTTGAGCTAAATCATCTGCTACAACTGATATATTGTTGTCTTCTAAAATATCTAATATATCTTTAGAATCAGCTACTATACCTGTTAATAAAACTTTCTTTCCAGAACAGACTTCTTCTGGCATAGCATTTAATTTTGCTATTAATTCTTTAACTAATTCAGTGTGTTCTTCTTTTCTCATAAAGAATCCACTTTTGATTACTAAGCTTCTTACTGATGGTTTTATAGTATTAGAATGTTTATAAGCTACTTCAACAAAGTCTCTCATAGTTTTTCTATGTTCATTGTAAACTTCTATACTTTCATGAATTTTTGCTTCTTCTATTTCATAACCACATATTTCTTCAAGCTCTCTTTTTACACCTTTGTACTCACTGATTAGGTATTTTACACCAGCTTCAAGTTTTCTATTTTGTGGATGTACTAATGATATATATTTTATATGAGGTACTGCTGATTTCCAGTTTTGTCCTAGACAAATTAATGTATCACACATACCTGGTATAATAACTCCAGATAATTCATCATAAGCACCTTTTAATCCATATTCTAAACATGATTGCATTATTGAACATGCAAATGCAGGGAAATATTGTTTAGCTAAATCTAATTCTGTTTGTCCTCCCCATATACCAACTGGAAGCATTCCAGCTGCATGTATAATCTCTTCTGGGCAGTAAACTGGGAAACAACCTATAGCTTTTTTACCAGTTTCATCTTTATATTTTTTTACAGCCGCATTTGGATTTTCAACTACTTCTTTCATTTTAGATAAAATAGCTTCCATTATATCTCACCTCTATTAAGTTTTTTTCTTTCTTCCATTACTTCAACTAAACCTTGAATTCTTGTTTCAAATTGAGCATTAGTAAAAGCTCTAGGATCTGCTTGGTCACCATCAAATCCAGCATATGGTAATCCAGTTTCTTCAGCTGCTCTTCTTTGCATTTCATATTGTATTAAACTCATAAGTTTACAGCTTCTGTTCATATGATAGAATGCTCCATCACATTTACCATCTATTAAAGAATCAACTCTATATTTTGTCATACGGTCTAAGTTTACATTGTTAAACATAGTACTGTATGCTACTGCCATTCCATCTAAATCATTAACTTCATATTGTAATGCCCAAGCATGTGGGTAAACACTACCTGTCATGTTAACTCCAAATTTAGCTAATGTTTTCATTTTGTATCCTATATATGGCCAACAAGGTATACCTTCCATCATTATTCTGTATTTTTCTTCTCCTCTGAAAGAAGATTTACCAGTTTTCATGTTGTCCTCTAATTCTTCTATAAGTAACTTAAATGCTTCTGTAGTTTCTTTTTTACCTCTAGCACAAACTATTACAGCCATGTAAGTAAATAAGTCAAATCCATTCATTGGTGAAGGAGAAGAATCTGCTGGTAAACTCATAGAGTATTTCCATAGTCTTCCATTCTCAGCTGATATTTTCATTACTTCTTCAAACTTCTTAGGGTCAAATTTCTTTCCTGATATAATTTCTAATTGCTTTATAGCTTCTTCAAATTGAGCTTTAATATAATCAATTCTTGATTGAGTAACTTCATCTTCATTATTGAAAGTTGTATCAATCATTATTAGAGGTATATCTAATTCTCTTGAAATATTTTCATACCATTTTATAACTTGGTTACATATATTGTTACAGCAAAGTAGGAAATCTGGAGCTGGCATATCTAAAGCTTCACAGCCACCATTTTCTAAAAGACCAAAATTTGTTCTTGCATATGCACATAGGTCGATAGAATATCCTTTAGATTCAGCCATTTCACATAATTCTAAAGAACCTTTTTTAGCCGCTACCCCAGCTGCTTGGTTTTCTGGATATAACACATTTAAGTCAAATACTTCTGCTAATTCTTGAGGAAATACTGATGTTGACCAACCTACAGGTCTTCCTTCTTCTTTAGCTTTAAATGCATTTGCATATTGTTCAGCTAATAAATCATTTATTACTACTCTAGCTTCTTTTTTTTCAGACATTTTCATCCCTCTTTTTATATATTTTTCACTTCTTTTTGTGATGTTTTCGCCTCATCAAAAGCGTATAATGCTGCTCCTAAAGCGCCCGTTAATTGAGGTATATCAGGTACAATAATTTCTGTGTTGATTTCTCTTGCCATAGCTCTTACGATACCACTATTTCTAGCAACTCCACCAACCATAACTACATTTCTTTGTACTCCTATTCTTTTTACTAGGCTAGAAACTCTCTTTGCTACTGAAGTATGAATACCTGCCACTATATCTTCAATTTTTGCATTTTCAGATAAATGTGATATAACCTCAGACTCTGCAAATACTGTACATGTACTGCTTATTGACACTTCATTTTGAGAATTCATAGATATACTTCCGAGTTCAGATACATCAACCTCTATTATCTTTGCCATTACATCTAAAAATCTTCCTGTACCAGCAGCACACTTGTCATTCATAAGAAAGTTTAGTAGTCTTCCATTATTATCTAACTTTAATACCTTTGCATCTTGACCACCTATGTCAATAATGGTTCTTGTCTCTGGAATTATGAAGTTTACTCCCCTGGCATGACAGCTTAATTCACTTATCTGCTTATCAGCATCTGAATAATTCATTCTTCCATATCCTGTAACTACAACTTTTTCAATGTCTTCTCTTGCAAGACCAGTCTTGCCATATAATTTTTCTAAAACTCTTGATGGTCCAGTAGTCCCAGTACCAGAAGATATTGTCTCATAAGCTACAATATCTTCTCCATCTTTTAAAATTACTCCCTTTGATGCAGTTGAACCTATATCTAATCCCATTGTGTACATCTTTAGCATTCTCCTTTTATAAAATCTAGAATTACTAATTAGTATCTTACAACTTTACTATCTTTGAAGTTATTTATTTTTTCTTCATCATAACCTAAAGATTTTAATACTTCTACAGTATGTTGACCTACTTTTGGTGCTGGTGTATAATCTTTTATTCCTTCATTTCTAAACATAACTGGAGTATTAACTAAGACACCTGTATTTCCGCTATCATATGTTTTCTTAAATAAGAAGTCGTTTGCCCAAGCTTGTTCGTCATCTAATAAGTCTTCACAGCTTTGGATTTTTTCAAATGGTAAGTCTGCTTCTTCTAATAGAGCTGACCACTCATCTAATGTTTTTTCTAACATAGCTTCTCCAACTATCTTAACTAAATCTTCAACATGATTAACCATTGAATCTATGTTATTGTATCTATCGTCTTCTAATATATATTCTCTATTTATAACCTTACAGAATTTACCTAACCACTTGTTGTATTGTATTAAAGCTAATTGAATCCATCTTCCATCTTTACATTTATATGTAGTCATTAATGGGCTGTTTGGATTTTCTCTTGATAAAGGCATTTCATTTCCGTATTGTGCTGTTGTTATCATTGTTCCCATTCCATATATAGCTGTATGGAAAAGACTTACTGTTACTCTTTCACCTTTACCAGTTTGACTTTTTTTATGTAATGCTGCTAAACTTCCTGCTGCTAATGCTAGACCTGCATAGTGGTCACCAAATCCTGCTGCTGTATTTGCTGGAGATGTTCCTTTTTCCATAACAGATTGGCTAACTCCTCCTCTTGCGAAGTATGCAGTGTAGTCAAATCCTGGTTTATCTTTTAAAGGTCCTTTTTCACCATATCCTAATATTTGAGAGAATATTAATCCTGGATATTTATCTTTTATTTGGTCATAAGCTATACCCATTTTTTCTAATGCTTGAACTCTAACATTAGTTACAAATATGTCTGCTTCTGATAATAATTTATGTAATATTTCTACTCCTTCTTTTGATTTTATATTAATACTTACACCCTTTTTATTTCCATTTTCTAATTCAAACATAGGGTTTTCATCATCTGATGCTGGAGATTTAAATGTTCCACCCATAACTCTTATTCCATCACCTTCTATAGGTTCAATCTTAATAACCTCTGCACCCCAGTCACCTAACATTTTTGCACAACATGGTGCTGCGATGAAACTTGAAAGTTCTACTACTTTAACTCCTTCTAAAAGCATAACGTTTTCCTCCTTAATAGTATCAATTATAAAATTTCGATTAAATCACTCATGAAATACCTTTTTCTGATATTAACTATTTGATGTCAAAGTTCCTAATCTTATCTAAAATAACTTAAAAATTATTAAAATTATTTTTTATTGTTTTATTGTCTTACACCTATATTGTTAAGCATTTATCGTGCCAACTTTATATTTAAGCAAAATATCGCTTGATTTGAATGTTTTTTAACAATATACAATTGAATTATTATTTTTATATCGTGGCATTATGCAACTCTCCATTGCATTTTGCTATCCTTTCTATGCATATAAAAGTTTTTTTTATATATTTTTTTGTGAAAAAGCTTGACATTTCAAAAAAAGTTTTCATTGCTAAACTCAAAAACACATGTTATCATTGTAATTAATCAGCAAGTTAGTTAACTAATTTCAAACTTAGATAAATTTTTAATAATATTTAATCTAAAAAATAACAATTTCTTTGATAAATTTTTAAAGCAATTATTACATTAAATAAAAAATAACTAAATATCGAAATATGACAGGGAAAACAATTTCAAAACTAAATTTTTAACCTTAAAAATTTTGTATAAAAAACATAGCCTTATATGTTACATATTATTTCTAAATGAAAGATTACCATATAATTTAATAATTACAGGAGGGTATTGATATGAAAATACTAGTATTTGGAGCACGCGATTATGAAGAACCAGTAATAAAACAATGGTCTGAAGAGCATAAGGATGTTCAAGTGGATATTTATCCTGAAAACATGACTGAAGAAAATGTGGTTAAAGCTAAAGGGTATGATGGTATATCTATACAACAAACTAACTATATAGATAACCCTTATATTTATGAGACTTTAAAAGATGCTGGGGTTAAAGTTATAGCTTCAAGAACTGCAGGAATGGATATGATACATTTTGGTCTAGTTAATGAAAATGGACTTATTGTTACTAATGTTCCTTCTTATTCACCTAATGCAATAGCTGAATTAGCTGTTACTCAAGCTATGAACCTTTTAAGAAAAACTCCTTTAGTAAAGAAAAAAGTCTGTGAAGGTGACTATCGTTGGATAGCTGAACTTCTTGGAACAGAAGTTAGATCTATTACAGTAGGTGTTATAGGTACTGGAAAAATAGGTGCTACTTCTGCAAAACTATTCAAAGGCTTAGGGGCTAACGTAATTGCATTTGACCAATATCCAAATAATGATTTAAATGATATATTAACTTATAAAGATACTTTAGAAGACCTTTTAAAAGAAGCTGACCTTATAACATTACATACTCCTTTACTTGAAGGAACAAAACATATGATAAACAAAGATACTCTAGCTATAATGAAGGATGGAGCTTATATAGTAAATACTGGTCGTGGTGGTTTAATTAAGACAGGGGACTTAATAGAAGCACTAGAATCAGGAAAAATAAGAGCTGCTGCCCTTGATACATTTGAAACTGAAGGATTATTCTTAAATAAAAAGATGAATCCAGGCGAATTAACTGACCCAGAAATAAACAAACTTCTTTCTATGGAACAAGTTATATTCACTCATCACCTTGGTTTCTTCACTAGTACAGCGATAGAAAATATAGTTTATTCTAGTTTAAGTAGTGCTGTAGAAGTTATAGAAACAGGAACTGCTACTAACAGAGTAAATTAGTATTTTATAAATATATTTTTTTATTAATTAGCTATTATCTAACAAAATAGCCTTTAATTTCCCAAATATAAGAGAGTCTATTGGGTAGACTCTCTTATATTATTTTTTTATCTCTAATTTATCCACTTCTAATACATCACATATTATATTCTACTTTGCCTACTACTCTATTCCTCGTTTCTATTTATATACATTTGAATGGGTACAATCTATATTTTACAAAAAAAACACTAAACAAACTATGAAAATTGTATGATTAATATTAATATATGTATAAGAAAACATTACAATTATCTTAGTTTTGGATTTCTAGGGAGGGAGTATATTGGAAAAAATGAATAAAGTTACTTCTAAAAAAACGACCTATATTGTTACTTCTGCGTTATTTGCATCCATAATATGTTTGACAATAGCGTATATACTACATATCCCAGTGGGTGGAAATAATGGATATGTTCATATAGGAGATGCTTTTATTTATCTTGCTGCAACCATCTTACCAACAAACTACGCTATAGCAGCCTCTGCAATAGGTGCTGGTCTAGCTGATTTATCTACAGGTGCTGCTATTTGGGTAATACCAACTATAATCATAAAGCCAATACTTGTATTATTTTTCACTTCTAAAAGTGACAAGATAATAAATAAAAGAAATATAATTGCTTCGATTATAGCAGGTATAGTAGGGTTAGTCTTATACATGTTTGCTGAAGGAATAATCATTGGAAGCTTTACAAGTGCATTTATAATGAGCTTACTCGGTTTATTACAGCCAATAGGAAGTTTTATTGTCTTTATAATTTTAGGTATAGCACTTGATAAACTTGACTTTAAAAGACGTTATTTTAATTAAGAATTTAAATTTATGGAGGGAAAATTATGAATATCTTATATACAATTGAAAATAGTATCTATGTAAATATAACTAATACATGTCCATGTAGTTGTGTTTTTTGCATAAGAAATGAAAAAGATGAAGTAGCAAATAGTGGTAGTCTATGGTTGGAACATGAACCAAGTATAGACGAAGTAAAAGAAGCCTTCAACAAATACAATTTAGACGACTACGATGAAATTGTTTTTTGTGGATATGGTGAACCCTTAATGAGAATAAATGAATTAATAGAAGTTGCTAAGTTTATAAAAGAAAAAAGTAACATAAAGACAAGAATAAATACAAATGGTTTAAGTGATTTAATACACAATAAAAAAACAGCTATCCTATTAAAAGATGTTATAGATGCAGTATCAATAAGCCTTAATGCTCCAAATAAAGAAGCATATAATAGAGTTACACAACCAAAGTTTGGGGAAAAATCATTTGATTATATGTTAGATTTTGCAAGAGATTGCAAAAAACACATAAAAGAGGTGGCTTTCTCAGTAGTAGATGAAATATCTCCAGAAGAAATAGAAGAATCTAAGCAATTAGCAAAAGAACTTGATATACCACTAAGAGTTAGACATAAGAACTAATAATTTGTGAGATTCATATTATATCAAATATAAAAATCAATATAACCAAAATAGGGAATATAAACAAATTTATCTAAATAAATATGTTTATATTCCCTATTTATTATTTATTAATTATGTATTAGCTATTTATTAAACTGACTTTAATTATCTATACTTCTTTTTAATTAATGGAACGATTAAAGTAACAATAGCCATCCACCAATTAGTATTAAAATTGAACCTGGTATTTTTTCTTTTATATTTTCTTTGAATATAAAATGAGCAAGTATCAAAGTTATTATCATAGATACCTGAGAAAACGGTTCAGCTATACTAAGCTCTAGATTATTTAAAGCGATTAATAACGCTAAATAAGAATATCCATTAATAGCACCACTTACAATTGAAAGAACTTTTTTATTACTAAAAATCTCATAAATTACTTTTTGCTTCTTTTTAAATGCTAAGAATACAAATAGATTTAATCCTACAAAGAAATAAAGTATAGTCGAATATAGTATAGGAGATACTTGTACAAAAAAAGCCTTATCCAACACTCTCCCTACTGATTGTAAAAATATGTACAAAAACATTAGTCTACATGGCAAGTTGTTAAAAATCACGGATACATTTTTTAGAAAAGAACTTACTTTTTTTAATATGAATACTCCACCAATCATAACTATGATTCCTGCAACTTTTGCTAAACTTAAACCTTCACCTAAAAATATAACTGATAAAAGTAATAGAAACAAAGAATTTAGACTGTTTATTGGAGTCACAAGTGAAACTTCACCAGTTGCTAAAGATGTCACATATGCTACTGATCCAATTGAGTAAACTAAGCTACTTATATAACATGGTATTAAAAATGACCAATCACTAACTTTATACGTTAAACTAAATGGAAGTAAACATACTCCTCCAATAAAGAAAAATAAAAATGATGAAGCTATATTTTTATAAATATCACCTTCTTCATCGCCTAATAACCTTACAACTACTCTCTCAAAAGCTAATAGCACTACTCTAATTAATAATGCAAAATAAGATAATATCATTTTTGACCTCACTTAAAAATTAATCTGACTTATTATTTATATTGATTATATAGCTACCATATAGGTAAATCTTTTGGATTTTTTAATATTTTATGTTTAAATACAGGTACATTAAGTTTTTCACCTAATTTACGACATTGCTCTTTATAAGTACCTTTTAATTTATCATGAAAAACTATACCATCAATTCCACCTTCAATACTATTTACACACTTCTCTAATTTTTCAAATCCAAATTCATCATCATACATCCCACTTACAATCCACTGATTTGGCAGTACATGTCCAATTGATATGTTATATTCTTTATTTTTTATAATATCTGCAAAAGATTTTTCAAAATGAACCCCTCCAACACATAATAAAGTTTTTAAAGGTTCATCATTATCAAATACTCTAACCAGTGCTTTTGCTAATACTTGTATTGCCATCTTATTATTAAAACTATCACTACTACTTCCTATCTCTATGTCTAACATAGGTACAGAATATTCTGTAATTAGTTTAGATTCTTCGCCATATGTTGTGCCAGACCAATGGGTTGCTTCTGTTAATGTAGTAAATTCATCAAGTGAAGTTTCATTTTTTATATCTTCAATTGCATTAATTATGTTTTTAAAGTATCTTGGGTTAGAATTTCCAAACTCTCCTGTTGGTACATCTCCAATTGTATGAGCTGTTAAAATCTGCTCTGGAGCATTTTCCCCCTCATGCCAATTTACAACACCTGCAAAATTATAATCTTTGAAATATTTATTTAAAATTGGCAAGTAATATTTGTAATTATGACTTATTACATCTTTTGTCTTTACAAACTGAAATAAATTATTGTCTTTATCTGTAAATTCTAATACAAAACTTTCATCAATGACAATATCACTTTGCTTTAAATCCATCATTTCCTCACAACATTTAATCACACTATTTGCTACTGGGTCTTTCTTTAAATCATTACAAAAGAAAAAGACAGCTTTTTTGTTAATCATCATAAATCACACTCCTATTATTTAATCTCATACCTAAAAGCATCTAAATATAACTATATACTTCACCAAATTATTTATACATAATATACTACCATGCTCATTTTAGCTATACCCTTACCTGAGTTTCTATATATATGTGATACATCTGCTTTAAATCTTATAGAATTTCCACTACACACAACATAATCATCTCCATTTATTTTGATGGTTACCTCACCACTAAAAACAGTTATAAACTCTTGTGTCCCTGGAAGTTCAGCATTTGAATCTAAATTTCCACCCTCTTCTATTTCAATCATAAATATTTCGAATCTTCTTTTAGAATCAAATGGAAATATCGGATAACTTATATATTTTCCATCATCCTCAATAAAATGGTCCACATCACTTTTTTGAACCAATTCTATATCACTTTCCTGTCTCTCCATCAATGATGTAAATGAAATTTTTAGTCCATTAGTTATTTTCTTTAAAGTAGATATAGTAGGATTTACCTCACATTTCTCAATTTGGGACAACATACTCTTACTTACTCCACTAAGTTGAGCAATCTTATCTAAACTAAGGTGTTTTTCTTTCCTTATTTTTTTCAAATTTTCTGAAATTATTTCATTTAAATTTTGCATAAATTCTCCTCCTGCTATACTAAGCTAAAAATAAATCATTTAGTTGTTTAATACATTTAGTAACTCAACTCTATTTTTTCCATTATACTGTACATTATGTTTAATATACATTACTTTTTTAATAATGTAAATAGTTTTCTGAAACTTTGTGAAAATGTACAAATAAAAAAACTAGTAACCAATGTTTTTACAAGGCTACTAGTTTTTAACACCATACGATTCCATTTTAACTATAAAACTTAGATGCACCTATAAGCTGTCTTTTAGAAACAATCTTAGCTAGGTTTGCTAATGAAGAAATTTTTATATCTTTAAAAGAAACTAAAAATACAAACTTAAAATCGGTAAATTCTTGATTTATATTGTATATATCAAAATAACATCTCAAATTATCAAATAAGTAATTTTCTTGTAAATCTGCTTCTATCTCATCAGTAGCATCTTTTAAATAAGCTCTTACATCTTCAAATAAAACATTGAAATAAGACTCATCTATTTCTTCACCCAATTCTTCTAATATTTCTTCTATATCTAAATCATCCATATCAAAAGAATTTCCTGTCAGTTGACAATCAAACACTAATATGTTTTCTTGATTTATAGTATTTGATATATCTTGTACATATTCAAAGTCTGGACGTAATTCTAAAATATCTTTTACTTCACTGCTCTTTACATGAATCTTTCCTTTTCTATTTTCAAGTTTTAAATCTATCATATGCTCCCCCTTTCGATTTACAAATCTTTTAAACACTTTGTTTTATAATTTTTTCAATATCTATCCAATTATTAACTCTAACTATATTTTGATGTATAATATCTTTATTATAGTTAGTATCTAGAAGTATTACTTTAACTCCAGCATCAGCTAATTGTACCGAGTTTAAAGGATTATCTTCTATAAATATATCACAACTCAGCTCTCTTGCCTTTTCAACTTTATAATCACTTCCTAATAAGTAAACATCTATATCTGAAAATCCTTGTCTCGATAGCCAGTTTTTAGTTACATCAGTTAAACACTCATGTCTAGCTGTTACAAAAGATAACTTATGTCCTTTAGATAATGTGCCAATTACCTCAGTAGCACCCTCCACAATCTTTGCTTCATCATATGAATGTATATACTTATTATTAAATTCTGCATATACATCTCTTATCCCTGAACCATATAATTCTTCCCAATTATGTGTTATACACTCTGCTTCAGTTATGTTTTTATTAAAAATATCATTTAGGTATGGAAGAAAATGATAAGGGCTTGTTATTGTTCCATCTATATCAATACATATATTTAATTTGTTCATTTTTACCTCCATGTAACGTTTATTGATTTGATTAATCACATATTATAGCACAGCTTTAATTATAAATCAAAACTCTGGATATGACTATACCTATATAATACCAAAAAGCTTGCATATTTAAGCAAGCTTTTTGTGAATTTTACATTTTTAACTAATATATAAGTTTTTCTAAAGTTGGTTCAACTCCAAATTGAGCTTTAAGCTCTCTATATTCTTTTAATGCTTTTTCATTATTTGTTTTAGTTTTTATTGCTCTTATCATTAAATTTTTTGGTGTATCGAGTGGAGATATGTATTCTACTACAGAAGTATCATATCCATTGCCTTCTAATAACAAAGTTCTTAGACCATCAGTTATTAAATCTGCAAATCTAGCTTTAAATACTCCATGTTTTAATATTGGTTCCATAGATTCATATTTATATTGCCCTAATAATTCCTTATGGCAACATGGTACTACTACTATAGCTTCGGATTTTGCCCTAATTCCTAGACCTATTGCCATATCTGTTGCTGTATCACAAGCATGTAGACTTATCACAAGGTCAACATCTCTATTTGGTGTATAATTAGTCAAGTCCTCTTTTATAAACGACATATTTTTATATCCTAAGTTTTTAGCCATATTTCTTGATGCTTCTATAACTACATCTGAATAGTCTATTCCTATAAAATAACAGTTTTTCTTTAGCACTTCTTTTATATAAAAGTTTAAAACAAAACTTAGATAAGATTTACCACAAGCACAATCCAAAATTGTTATACAGTCTTTATCCTTTATTTCCTTTAGAATACTATCTATTAATTCCACAAAATGGTCTATCTGATTGTACTTTCTTATTTTATCATTTTTTATCTTACCATCTTTTGTAAGTACCCCAATTTCTTTTAAAAGTGCATTTGCCTGTCCTACTTTTACATAATAATCTCTGTTTTTTATTTGAGATGCTGTGAATTCATCTATTTTAGGTACTTCTTCTATGTTGTCTAGATACTTTACATTTACCTTCTTATTATCGCCTTCGATTACAACAATAGTTCCTCTCTCAATATATTTAAATACTAAACTATCATAGTTCTCTGCTTCTTTAGAAATATTCTTAAGCAATTCATTAAATGTATATAAATCTGATTTTCCTTTAAAATTAAATTTATACTTATTATCTTCCTCTGTTGCCACTCCTTTAAATTCTTTTCTTCCAGATTTAAAAATCACTTCTAACTCAATAAAAAAATCCCTATTATCAAGGTTTCTTTGAGTAATCCCCATAAAAAACATATTTAGTTTTCCAATACTCTGCTTATTCATCTTAATCTCCCTTTTAACTTATATGCTTAATTCTTATTAATCAATACTATTTGTTTCTGCTTCATTTATTTCTTCTTTTAAATCATTCAATCTATTTTTAAAACTTTCTATCTGCTTATCTGACAAGTCAAGATACTCAGTTATCTTCCCTATATATTTAGGGCTTTTAGTATTTATTAACTTTAAAGCACTTTCCATAGATTTTTCTCTAAGTTCATATGCTTTCTTTACATCATCTCTAGCATTGCTCAATGTTTCTGTATACTCTTCCTTAGAAAGTTCTGGAATCTGCATATTTTTATACTCTTTTACAACTTCTTTACACTTATCTCTAGCATTTGTAACATCTTTTTTTATACTAGACAATTTAGTTATATTTTTTGCTATGTCCTTAGTGTAAGGTATACATTCTCTCATTGGAACCAAAGCTACTCTTTCTATATTATAGATTTCTTTCTTAAAAATTCCTATACTTTCTATATCTATTTTTTTTATATCTTCACTATTTTTTTCTTTGTTCGTTTGATTACTACTTTCTTTTGTTGTATTTTCTTGTTCTTCTGATTTATCATTTGCTGAAACATTATTCTCTGAATCGCTATTTTCTTTTAAATTCGTATTCTCTTCATTACTTTTGTTATTTTGTTCATTTTCATCTTGTTTACTATTTAATTCTTTATTATTTGATTCTTCTTCATTATTTACCTTATTCTGTTTTAAATCAGTACTTTCTTTTTCATTAAAATTTGATACATACTTTTCATCATACGTCTCATCGGAAATATAATTGTGATAATACATAGATTCTTTTATCTTATTAAGTCCACTCATATAAATATTACTTATCATTATTGTTGTAGCTAATACCACATAAATACTACTGTAGATACAAGACCTCTTAAAATTCTTGTAATTTCTGAATATCACTACTAAAGGAATAAGATATAAAAATATAAAAACTAATATCCACCTCATAAGTCGTGTCTCCTTTCTCAAAACCGAAATCCCTCAAATATTTATTTTTAATCATGTATCTTATAGTATTTACCAATTTATGTTTTTTAATCGTTAACTTTTATTAATTTAAATTCTGTATAGTCACAGGATGCTAATATATATTCTACTCCATTTCTAATTCCCTTTAATCCCATTTTAAAAGATTCTTTTCCATGTAAATGACCATAAATCACTTTCTCTACGTTATATTCTTCAAATAGCTTTGTAAATAAAGATTCTTCTAATTTATCATTTGTAGGAGGATAATGAGTAATCACAATTATTTTTGAGTGACCTCTTTTGCGAGCAGACTCTAATGATAATCTAAGTCTATTTTCTTCCCTTTTATAAACTTTCTCATCAGTCTCATCAAATTTGACATCATTAGGGCATATCCAACCCCTACCACCACAAATTGCATAATCTTTATATTCATAGAAATTTGTCTGAATGAAACTCATGTTTTCGTATAATTTATTTAAACTTGTAACAGTTGTCCACCAATAATCATGGTTTCCTTTTATAAGTATTTTCTGTCCTGGAAGTTCGCTTATTATATCTAAGTCTTTTTTAGCTTCTGATAAATTAATTCCCCAAGATGTATCTCCTAATACTAAGACTAAATCGTCTTCCTTAACAACTTCTTTCCAGTTATCTATAATCTTCTTTTCATGACCATCCCAATTACTTCCAAAGATATTCATTGGCTTATTGACTGATGTTGAAAAATGTAAATCACCTATAGCATATAAACTCATAATATCATTCCTTTCTTGATTACACCAAATAGGCTGTCTCTTTTTAGAAATTATTTTCCATTAAGAGGCAGCCCCATTAATATTTAGCAAATTTTCTATAAGTAGCTTTTTATTGAACTACTTTATCATCTACCTTAGTATTTTTATATTGCTCCAGTAATATATCTATTTCTTGTTTTAATTCCAATATCTCGGTTATATTTTTATCTGTTTCAGTTCTATCCAATTTTCTTTGATACTGCATAGCTTTGTGTGTGTCCCCTAAGTCATATAATTCTTGTATTCTATTTAGAGTATCTCTAATAGCTATAGATTTCATTTGATACATAGCCTGAGCTTTCATTATGTCCTCTCTTATTTCACTCATTTCTTGGTCTAAAAGAAAGGCAGCATCAGATGCTCTTCTAAGTCTTTCGGCAAGAGTCTCAGGTATGTAATGGTCATATTTATATTTTAATGAATGTTCTATTGTAGCCCAGAAATTCATTGCAAGAGTTCTTATTTGTATCTCACATATAATTTCCTTTGAACCCGCAATTGAGTTTATAGGGTATTTTATTATAACATGATAGCTTCTATAACCACTATCTTTGTAATTTGTAATATAATCTTTTTCTCCTATTATAGTCATATCATTTCTTACTTTTATCAAATCAACTATAGCATATATATCTTCAACAAACTGGCACATTATTCTTATACCAGCAATATCATCAATTTCAGTTTCTATATCTTTTGCATTTATCCTTTTTAATTTAGATATTATGGAAGATATTTTTTTTGTTCTGCCTGTAACAAACTCTATGGGAGAATATTCACCTTTTGCTAAATATTCTTTTCTTATATTTTTAAATTTTATTTTTAGCTCTTCTACTGCATGTTCATAAGGCGCTAGTATTTCATTCCATTTTTCGTATTCCATATTGCTCACCCTTTATTTGTTTTTTATGACCTTCTTTATTTTATCATAATTTATTTTGTTTTTGTATAGTAAAGCAATTCCCCATTCTCCAATATATATCCTATTTCTCCTAAATCAACTAAGTAACTTATAACAGATACTAATGAAGATTTAAAAAAATGATACTCTTTATAATTATTGCTTAAATTATTGTTATTTATAATGTTTTTTAATAAAATTTCTAAAGATTTAGGCTCTTCAAGTAACTTTCTTATTTGATATAGATATTTTTTTAGAGCATTTAAATGTTTTTCGATTAATTCATGAGAATCTTCCTTTGATATTACTTGCTTGCCATGCCCTAAGACTAAGTATTCAAAATCTATATCTTTTAATTTCTCTAATGAATTTATTTGTTCTTGTATATCATATAAAAACAAGAAATCATATTTTGATAGAATTTCATCTCCTATCAATAAATCTCCAACAAAAATTACCTTATCCTTTGTCAAAACAGCGACACTTCCAGGTGTATGACCTTGAAATTCAATTATATCAAACATTTCATTATTTAATTTAAGCTTACCAGCTTCTATAGATTTATCTATTTTTATATCATCCAAAAGTTTATTTTTTAAAATATTATCCATAAATACATTGCTCTTTCCCCCGACAATATACTTTGAAAATAGTTCTGGATTTTCTATATATAATTTATCGTATTTTGATGACATTATACACACATCTTTATAATACTCTTTAAATTGATTACATGCTCCATAGTGGTCATCATGACCATGAGTGTTTATAATATATTTAACTTGTATTTCATTTTCATCTAAAACTTTATTTACTCTCCTAGGTCTTGAACCACATAACCCTGGGTCTATCATAAGTGCTGTATTATCTTCAAATACATATATTCCTGTATTTGTGCCACCTTTTATAAAAAAGGTATTTCCTTTTACTTTTGTAAGATTCACCTTCTTCACCTCATTTTGACAATATTTATGCTACAATTTATTACTTACTAATATGAGAATCTACAAGAACAATCCTTTTTATTCTATCAATAGTTCTTCTTCTTATTTTGTACTCTTTAGATATCCTTATTTTTACATTATATGATAAGCCTCTATAAAGTAATGACTCTATAAAATATTCAACTATCCCTCTATCTCTAAAATCTATATCTATGAGTCCATTAGAATAAATCTTTGAATCTAATATCATAAGTTTATCAGAAAAACTTAATCTCTCAGATTTACTTAAATAATCCTTGTCTGGAACAAAGCTATCACAGTAATCTATTCTATAGTTTACTACTTCATCATTTATTTCAAATCCATATTGTTTCTTCATCAATACTTTATAATCGTTATTTTTCTTAGTGACATTATCTAAATTTTTATTATAGTCCTCTTTTTTCCAATGTCCAAACAGTCTACAATTTAATGGTCTAACTTCATATATCAAACATCTATTATTATTATCTTTAAATGGACATGCATTCTTTCTTGTATACTCTTCAAAGTAGTAATCTAATACCTTACTTATACAACTTCTTTTTAAATCAACTCTATCTTCAAGATAACAAAATATATTCAAAAACTCAATTAAATTTATACCTACTGATTCCATACAACAACTTCCACATCCAGAACAATTTCCTGTTGGCAAAGATTTATATACATCATTTAATTCATCAAAGAGCTCATTTTTAATGGAATAATCTATACAATTTAAAATATCTTTATTTTTTATACTAGTCATTATTATTACTCCTTGTTATAATTATTAAGTTAATACAAACAATTATTATAACATATTTTTAAAATTTAATCGCATAAGGAGGCATTTTATGAATAGATATACAAAAATAATTAATATGATGGGAAGTTATTACACAAAAGACTTTGAGAAAGAAAAAAAGAATGTAATAAAGGTTAGAGAAGTTAAAGAAGATACTGTTAGAAAATTTTTCTTACAAGGTGACTGTGAGGTTCTTGTAGTATTTGAGGATACTGGAAAAGAAATACTTATTGATGACTTTTCTCCTGAAGAAGAAATAAAAAAATATTTAGGACCAAAATTTGTAAATAAAAAAAGATAGATACCAAAAGTAATTCTAAAATTAAAATTTAATAAATGTATGGTTATAATTTTATATACTCATAGTTAAAAGTTATCTTTTATTTCTTTTTTAGACTTTAAGATAGCTTTTTTTCTATTTTTTGTAAAATAATCTCATAATTCACATTAATAATTCACAAAATGATATAATATAACAAATAGATAAATTTTTAAATATATAATTAATGTTTTGCGAGGTGATTTTATGCAAATTTATTTTAGAGTTAAAGCCGTTGGCAAACGTAAACCTATGCTAGAACTTACTCCTTTTGATTTATCTGACAACATCAATTGCCTAAAAGAGGCTATCTCTGAAATTGTATCTAAAAATGTTCTTGAATATAATGAAAAAATCCCAGAAAAATCAATAATAAGCTTCTTAACTAACGAAGAAATTGAATCTCAGGCTGATATTGGAAAAGTTGGATTTGGTTCTATTTATAACGAAAATAAACAATCTGTAGAAAAAGCAATAGAAGTTGCATTACAAGCATTTGAAGATGGAATTTACAAGGTGCTTATAAATGAAGATGTTATTGAAGAACTTAATTCCCCTATAAGTCTAAAAAATGGAGATAGATTTACCTTTATAAGACTTACCCTACTTGCTGGAAGAATGTTTTAAAATAAATAATTTGGAGGTACATAAATGTTGGAACGTACTAGAGTAGAAAAAAATCCTAAAATAATTGAAAATTTAAAAAATAATTTTACTAAATCCTCTTCAAAAAAGTATTATGACTTAGCAAAAGCTCTCTGGGACTGTATAGAAAATAGCTCATACTATTATAGAGACCCTGAAGATAAATTCTTAAATATGATAAAAAAATACTATAATTGCTATTATTATGAGATTAAAAATATAGATGAACTACTTTCTGGACCCTTAAAAAATGCTTTGGAGTTAATACTTACTTCTGAACAAGTAGAAGAACTTTGTCAGTTAATTAAAATAAAGATGGATTATACATATTCAGGAGGCTATTATCGTAAAGGTTATCGCTCAAATAGACTTGTAGATTATTTTAGAAGTATAATTAGATTTATTTCAAACTATGTAGATTTAATTTATTATGATTTCTCAGTTATAGATTATCTTACGCTTCCAAATAAGGTCTTATACTATGACTCTGTAATGAGTGATAAAATAGCACTGGAAATAGATAAAGGTAATCAAGAAATAATCAATGCCTTGGAAGAAGTAATATTTGGAGAGAATCAAACTGCTCTACTTACAAGACAAATGATAATTGGTATTATGAAAAGTCATAGTGAGAAATGCTATGAAATGCTTTCTAAACTTCTTTTGGCAGCTAAGCAACAAGAAGGGCTTAGACAACAAATTGTGGAGAGCTTAGATGAAGGTACAATTCCTGCATCAATATACATGTTAAAAACTATCTTGGACAATAATTTAGAGAGATTTAGTTCTGTTATAAGAGCCTTAGATACATGGACAGGACTTGGTTTTTCAGACCAAAAACCCGGAATAATACGTAAGTGCTTAGAACTTTCATATAAATCATTAACTGATGAAAATTTCCGTACAGAATCAGTTAATAGTGATGATAATCTTGAAATTTATTTTGCTTTATGGTCTACTGCAACTTACAATATATATGACTCTTACTCTCTTATTGAAGATTTACTTTCTTGTCAGGAAAAATATAAAAAACTTGTAGGTCTTTACTTCTTGTCACATACAGAAAGTACATATTTCAAACACTCAATAGCATCTAAAAATATCAAGGGAGATGATTTAGAAATTCTAGCATGGGTAATTAGAAATTTCTATGTAGAAAGTTCTGTTGGCTACTACTATAATTGGCAAAAAAGAGAAACTGACTTTGACCTGTCAAACACTCCAATTGATAAAGACTTTAGTGCTAGAAAAGAACAATTTGAAAATTTAAAACATACTTTAGAAATTTTAAATTCAAAGACTAAATCTTTTTCAGGAAGCGTATTTCCATGGACTTGGATTGAAATTTCTTCTCACGATATACTTAAATGTATGATGACATTAACAGCATACGATATGAATGCCCAATTTATAGACACTCTTATGGAAAATTGTCATCTTATGAGCTCAGACTTAAGAGCTTCACTTATAGTCAACTTTATAAATGAACCAAAAACGGATAGACAACGTGAGTTCTTACTAGAATGTTTAAGTGATAAGAGTGTTTCCAATAGAGAAACTGTATTAAGTCTACTTAGAAAGCTTGAACTAACAGATATAGAGCTAGACAAAATAACCAATCTACTTTCTTTAAAGACAAGCTCTATTAGACAAACTGTAATAAAAATTTTACTTGAACAAGATGATTCAAAATTAGAGAACATCGCTTCCTCTCTTATAAAATCTTCAAATTCACAAAAATGTCTTGGAGGTCTTGAAATTGTAAACTTATTAAAAGACAATACTAATAGACAAAAACTATATAATAAGCTTATTTTACTGATAGAAGATATTGATAAATCTAAAAAGAATACATCTCAAGTTCAAATATTAATTGATAATTTATTAGGTAAAGCAAAAAATGATTATTGTAAAGAAAATGGGTTTGGAATATATAATCCTAAAGACAAGGTTCAAATTCCTGAACAATTTACTTTTAAAGATGATTCTTCTACTCCATCAAAACTTAATAAAATTATTTCAAATATAAGTTTATCTTCAGGTGAAGAATCTATTTCTATATCAACAAAAAAAGAAGCTAAAAAAATTCTTGATACAGACATAAATAAAATAATACAAGTTTATGAAAAATTTGATGAACTTATTACTGAAAATGCAGACTATGAATATGAAGTTGAAAGATGGTCAGGTAATGTAGAAAAAGTACTTTTAGGTTACTCTACTTATAATCTGACTCCTATTAAATATAAGACTTCTAATGATACTATTGATAATTATCCATTGGCAGGACTTTGGAGGGGAATTAGTAAAAAACTCGATTTAGACTACAAATTAATACTTGATATTTTATTTTATAATATAAATACATGTGGATATAATGAAATAGAAAAAAGTTGGTTTTCGTCTATCTATTCAAATGTTCTTGACTATAAAAAACAAAAGAAAATATATGCAAGACTTGATAAATTAAAATTCGATGCACTTACAAGAAGACTTCTAAGAGTTTTACTAAATGAGTTTGACCATAAAGAGATATTTGACTATTGTTTAGATATATATTATAAACTAAGAAATTTATTAACTACAGAACAATGTAAAAAACAAAGAGTTGAATTTACTAAAAACTATTATAGACAAAATGAATACTGCCCTGCTTTGGATGCCCCTATTTTAAATTATTGGCTTGATAAAGCAAATTCATTTATTTATGATGATATTTCTTTTACTAAGTTTTTCTATACTACATTTTCAAATTATCAGTTATTAGAATATAAGTTTCCTTTTTATACTAGCATAGGTGTATTTGCTCGTGCTCATGAATTAGGATTAATGACTGAAGAACAAGTTAATAGAGAAATTATAAGTGGATACAATTCATCAAATATAATAAGAACACTAACAAATCCTAGATGGGCTGGCGACACATTAGAAAAGTATCCTTGGCTTAAAAACAATTTAAAAACTGTTACAAATAGAGTTATAGAAATTGAATCACGTAGAGGTGATATGCCAACAGAAGTTTCTCATCTAGCTAATAACATACAATATTTTGAAGGTATAAATTATTTTGTAAATCTATTAGTTGCTCTTGGTAAAGAAACTTTTCAAAGGGGATATTCATATGGTAACAATTATTCAAAGAAAGATGTTTTAAGTTCTCTACTTAAAAATTGTTATCCTACTAAAGAAGATGACTCAAAAGAATTAAAAAAATTGCTTAAAGACACTGATATTACTGAATTAAGATTGATAGAAGCTGCTATGTATGCTCCTCAATGGGTCAATATAATTGAAAAGTATTTGAACTGGAAGGGTCTAAAGAGTACAATTTGGTACTTCCATGCACACATAAATGAAGGATTTTCTGCACAAAAAGAATCAGAAGTTGCTCTATTCTCCCCTATTTCACCACGTAGTTTTATCGATGGGGCTTTTGATATAGACTGGTTTTGGGATTCATATAAGACCATTGGTGAAGAAAGATTCAATCTACTTTACAAATCAGCTAAGTATATAACTAGTGGTGGAAACTCTCATAGACGTGCACAACTTTATGCTGATGCTACACTCGGTAAACTTGATAAGGACATGTTAATGAAGGAAATTGAAACAAATAGAAATCAAGACAAACTGAGAAGTTTTTCTTTACTTCCTATGAAAAAAGGAGACCTTAAAGAAGCAACTTTCCGTTATGAATTTATCCAAAAATTTGCTAAAGAAAGTAAACAATTTGGAGCACAACGTCGTGAAAGTGAATCAAAAGCTTGTACAATAGCGCTAGAAAATCTAGCTCGAAGTGCTGGTTTTGGAGATGTCAATCGTATGATGTGGGCTCTTGAAACTGAAAAACTAAATGAAGTCTCTCATTTATTTAAACCAAAAGATATTGATGGAACTTCAATTTGGATAGATGTTGATGAAAATGGTAAAGCATCTACTAAAGTCCAGAAAGGTAATAAAGCTTTAAAAAGTATACCAAAAGCCATTGCCAAACATCCATATGTACTTGAACTTAAATCTGTTCAAAAAGATTTAAAGAGTCAGTATTCTCGTGCAAAACAGAGTTTAGAACAAGCTATGAAAAATGAAATAATATTTACAGTTAAAGAAATCTCCAATATTTATAAAAACCCAGTTATCTGCCCTTTGATTAAGAATCTAGTGTGGGTGTGCGATGATAATATTGGATATGTTTATAATGATAAGTCTAAGTTCTTTATTTGCAATATAGAGGGCGAGACTTCTAAATTAACAGCAAAAAATAAATTAAAACTTGCACATCCGGTTCATCTTTTTGAATCTGGTAAATGGAGTGAATTCCAACATGACTTATTTAATAAGCAAATTGTTCAGCCATTTAAGCAAGTATTCCGCGAGTATTATAGAATAAATAGTGATGAATTATCTGAAAAAACTATATCTCGTAGATATGCTGGGCACCAAATCCAGCCAAAGAAAACTGTAGCACTTCTTAGAAATCAGCTTTGGACTGTTGATTATGAAGAAGGTTTACAAAAAGTGTTTTATAAAGAAAATATAGTAGCAAAAATGTTTGCACTTGCTGATTGGTTTTCGCCAGCAGACATTGAGCCACCTACTATTGAAACAGTAGAATTCTTTGATAGAAAAACTTATAAAAGCTTAGAATTGGCTTCAATACCTCCAATTTTATTTTCAGAAGTTATGCGTGATATAGACCTCGTTGTAAGTGTCGCTCATGCTGGTGGTGTTGACCCTGAAACAAGCCATTCTACTGTAGATATGCGTATAGCAATTGCTAAAGAATTGCTATTATTGTTAAAGATTAAAAATGTCAATTTTGAAGGTTCTCATGCTCTTATAGTAGGCAATTTAGGTGAGTATTCTGTACATATGGGTTCTGGTATCGTACATAAAAAAGGAATGGGTGCTTTAAATATACTTCCTGTACATTCTCAAAGTAGAGGAAAGATATTCCTTCCTTTTGCTGATGAAGACCCTAAGACTGCTGAGATTATGTCTAAAATCTTATTACTTGCTGAAGATAATAAGATTAAAGACCCTAGTATTTTAAGCAACTTATAAATATAAGATTTATCTCTAAAACATATTGGGCTTTCTAATTTTCCATGAAAGTCCAATATGTTTTTATATTATATTTTATATGAATTAATTTATAACTATAGCAAATTTATATGATATCTTCATCATACATATTGTATATCACTGAAAATTTTTTTCTTCATTAAAACCTTTTAACCCTATAAAATCTGTATAGAAAATCTTTTTCTAAAGATTTATTTAAAGTAGCACTTTCTTGAAAATTTATAAATTTTATCTCTAAAGAAGACTTATTTATAGGTATAACCTTATGTATAAGTCTTAAATTTACTATGTATTGTCTATGAGTCATAAAGAAATTAGGAGGTAGGCGTTTTTTTAAATCATCAAAGTTTTCATAAAATTTTATCGTATCTTCATCTCTAGTATATAAATTAATAGCTCTTGAATTTTTCTCAAACATGACTATATCATCAAAATTAATCATATGTATCTGTTTCCTTATTTTATATACAAAAAGAGTATCTTCTATAAAATTATTTTTTGCAATTTTATGAGAGTTAATGTGGTCTATTGCTATATTAATTGAATCAAGTATTTTTTCTTTTTTAAACGGCTTAACTATAAAATCTATAGGATGTACTTTAAAGCTCTCAAGACTATAGTCAGCAAAACCTGTTACAAAAACTATATGTATATCTTTATCTATAGAAAGAATTTCTTTGGCAGAATCAATCCCATTTTTATATGGCATATCAATGTCAATAATCAACAAGTCTATTTTCTCACTTTTTATAAATTCAATTGCTTCTATCCCATCCTTGACTTTCTTAACATAATCTACATATCCGGACTCTTTAACTATATTTGCTATATCATCTCTTACAATTTTATCATCATCACAAATCAAAACTTTTATCACAGACTTCTCTCCTCCTAACTAATAATATTTTGGTATTAAAATTACAAATTCAGTTAAAAAATCGTCACTATTTACAAGTATACTATAATCATACTTATCTAGTATATTTTTAACTAGATATAACCCAAAACCTCTGTCTTGCCCTTCTTTAGTGCTAAATCCATCCAAAAATATACTTTCGACATTATGTATTTTAGGACCATTATTTTTTATGGCTATAATATACTGAAATTCATCTTCATATGCATGTAATCTTATATACTTCTTTTCCTTTTGTATAGCAGACAAAGATTCTATTGCATTGTCTATTATGTTTAATAGCACTGAACTCATATCATTAGGTTCAATCTCTAAATTATCCATAAAATCTTGGATATATACATCAAAAGATATGTTCTTTTCAAGACATTCCTCATATTTTAAGGAAGCTATAGCATCTAAATAAGATACTTTCCCATATCTTGAATTCTTTGATTTAAAGCTATTTGATATATTCGTTATATATTCTTTGGCATCTTCAGCTAAGCCAGTATTTAATAGAGAATATACTACTTGTAAATGTTTTAAATAGTCATGTTTTTGACTTCTTAATTTTACGATTATATTGTCCTTATGATTTATTTTACTGTCTAATTTTTGTAGCTTATACTCTTGTTTATTGTTATTGTCTAGTAATCTTATAAATTTAAATCCTATATAAAAACTTAAAATAATTAAAATTAAAAAAAGTATAATATTTAATACTCCTTCAAGTAAAAAATTATATCCTAAACTTAATTGTATATACTCAATACCCTCCATGAATAAAATCCATACAAAACACGATACAAAAAATGTTAATATTCCTCTTTTTAATATGTCTAATTCTTTATAAAACCTGTATTTATTCATTATAAGATTACTAAATATAAACAAAGTTAGTATTACTATAGGAAATATAAAATTATTCTCCATAATTCCCCTCCCATCTACACTTTATATGAGGATTATATCATTTTAGAAAAATTATGTAAAAAGTCAAATTTTACATGTACATTAATTAAACTTGTAAATATGCATATAAATTTGTACAATTAAGTACTCAAAACTTGTAAATACTTACTTTGCTATATATTTTAAATAAACATATAATTGAGTTAGCTAAGAAAGGAAGTGGTAAATATGAAAGATAATTTAAAAATAGTACTAAGATACATAAAAAGTTATAAAGCAAGATCTTTAGCAATTACTCTGAGTATAATTCTTGCTACATCACTCATTGTCGGTATTGGCACCCTCTCAAGAAGTGCTCAACAAGCAGATGTAGATAGATCAAAGAGAGAGCTTGGAACTGACCATGCATACTTTAAAGATATAAAGAGAAATCAATTAGAATCCATAAAATCTGGTAAAGATATTAAAAACCTAGGTATAACATCTTATTATGCATCTACAGATGTTAATGAAAAATTACCTATAAACATACAATATGCAAATAAAAATTACTTAACTAATCAATCTAAACTTATAAAAGGTCACCTCCCAAAAGCTAACAATGAGGTGGTGGTAGAAAAATGGGTTTTAAATAGTATGGGTTTAAAGCCAGAAATAAATCAAAACCTTACTTTTAAATTATATCAAAAAGAAAAACCAGAGACCTTTAAAGTTGTAGGAATACTTGAAGATAGATTTATAGAGAAACAAAAGGGGAAATGTGAAATTTTTTTAAACCTACATGAATCAAAATTGAATAAGTTTACAGCTTCTATTGAATTTAATGAAGGCAGTGATATAAATACAAACATAGACAATATAGTAAAAAATGCTATGTTGGATGAGAAAAGCGTAGGAATAAACTCAATGCTTATAGACGCTACTATGGAAAATGGTACTTTAGATAATTCAAGTAAATATGTTGCAATTGCTATGAGTATATTTTCTGGTATTGTAATCTATAGTATCTATGTTATATCAATATACCAAAGAGTACAAGAATATGGTATCTTAAGAGCTATTGGCTCCACTAACTTTAGGATTTTCAAACTTATGTTTTATGAACTTTTCATACTTGCTCTGATAGCAATGCCTCTAGGTATATGTACAGGTATGGGAGGTGCACAAATATTTAATAGGTTTGCAGGAAATATTCAATTTGAAGGAAATATAAATGTTACTCCTTTTGTTATTCCAGATAAAATAATCCTCTTATCAATTGCATGTATAATACTGACAATACTCATTATAAGTTTCTTTACATATTTAAAGATAAGAAGAATTTCTCCTATTGATGCTATAAGAAAAACTTTTGGAACTGATAAAAATATAATCAAAGTTAATTCTTTAATATCAAAATTGACTTTAAATATGTCAGTAACAAAATCTATATCTGCAAAAAACATCTTTAGAAATAAAAAGGGATTCCTTATAATTGTATTATCTATGAGTATAGGAGGTATAATTGTCATAAAAGACAATTATAAATATTCTTTTTTAGATGTCAAAAACAAAAACATTCAAGAGCAAGTATATATGAATGCAGATTTTATTCTATCAAATACTTATCTCAATGAAATTGGCAGCAATACCTCTTTTAAAGATATAAGGGGATTTAATGATAATCAGATAGATAAAATTAAAAATATAGATGGAATTGACAAAGTCAAAACTGCTAGCATCTTAAACACGAGAATAGAGGTAAATAAAATAAATAGATTAGATTACTACGAAGCTATAAATTCAGCTCCTTATTATAAGAAAAATCCTTTATTTATAAAAAATAAGACTACTGGAAAATATACATTAAAACAAAAGTTAAAAGGTTATAATGATGAGATGATAAATTCATTAGAAGATTACTTAGTAAGTGGAAGTATAAACTTAAAAAAAATGAAAAAAGAAAACTTAGCTATAGTATATGTACCAGAAATTTCTAAAACACAAAAATATACAAAGACCTTTACTCCTGGTGAAGGGACACCAGCTATAGATATAAAGGTAGGTGATACTATAAAAGTTAAATACCCGAAGGCTGGAATGGATACAGGACTTTATGAAAGTTTAAAAGATAATTATGAATACTTAGAATATGAATTTAAAGTTGGAGCTATTATAAGTTATCCTTTTGCAGATAATGGTATGTACTCTGGAGATGATGGTGTAGATGTAATAACGAGTAGCGAATATCTAAAAAAATTAACTGGTGTAGATAAGTATAACTTAGTTTATACAGACATTAATGAAAATGCAAACAAGAAAAAAATAAATAGACTTCTAGGTAAAATTGGAAGTGAAGTTCCTGGAACTACAACAGTAGATATGATGGTAGAAAAAGAAAATTCTGATAAGATGACATCTAGGTCTTTGATTTATAGTTATGGCATAGTAACAGTAATGTTTATAATTAGTGTACTTAACATAATAAATAACATAAGTTATAACTTAACTTCAAGAACTAGTGAATTTGGAATGTTGAGAGCTATTGGTATTTCTGAGAGAGGCTTTAAAAATATGATACTCTATGAAGGAATATTATATGGAACACTCTCAAGTGTAATTACCATCATTTCAGGACTTATAATACAGTTTAAAATGTATTATATGCAAGGCTTTGTATCATATGGCTTGGGATTTTCAATAGATTACAAAATATATATCCTAGTTGTTTTAGCAAACATAATTGTAGGTATTCTAGCTACATATATTCCATTAAGGAAAATAAATAAAATTAGTATAGTTGAAGCTATAAACATTACAGAATAGGAGGATTAATTATGCCTATATTAGAGATTCTTAACTTAGGTAAGATTTATGGAAAAAAGGAAACAGCTGTACATGCACTAAAGGATGCAAATTTAAAAATAAATAAGGGTGAATTTGTTGCGATAATTGGTCCAAGTGGAAGTGGAAAAAGCACATTTCTACATTTAGTAGGCGGTCTTGAAAGACCAAGTAGCGGGACTATAAAAGTCGATGGTAAAGATATATGTTGCCTTTCAGATAAAAGATTAGCAAAATATAGAAGACAAAAAGTAGGATTTGTCTTTCAACAGTATAACCTAATTCCAGTATTAAATGTAAAAGAAAATATAGAATTACCACTAAAGTTAGACAATAAAAAAGTTGATGAAGAATACATCGAAGACATTATAAATTTATTGGGTCTTAGTGAGAGGAAAAATCATCTTCCAAATCAATTATCTGGTGGTCAACAACAAAGAGTTGCTATTGCACGCGCTTTATCTGCAAAACCGAGTATAATACTAGCAGATGAACCAACAGGAAATTTGGATAGTAAAACTACAGAAGAAGTCATGGATTTACTAAAAAATTCTATAAAAAAATATAACCAAACTCTTATAATAATAACACATAATGAAAATATTGCTAGAAAAGCAGATAGAATTATATCTATAATAGATGGAGAGCTTAGTTAAACTAATACTCTAAAACTACTTATAGAAAAGAGGATTTAAATGTTATTGGTTTTAGGTAATTTAAATTTAGACTTGGATTTTGACTATAGAATAATAAGAGAAGAAAACGATGATGTAGATGTATTTATAGATATTAATTATCGTAGCTTAGATATAGATACTGACGGTTCTAACTTATTTAATTCTAGAATCCAATTTCCCTTTGTAAGAGCATTGATTCTAAGGGTAAATAAGAACAATCAATGTATGACAATTCATTTATTAAGGGACATAGATTTATTCTCTGCTTTTGCTAACTTTGAAGTAGATTATACTGATTCTATAATAAATATAAAAAATCAAAGTGAAAAAGTTATTCTAAATAAATCTATCAAAAAGTAGTAAGGGGGCCTTAATAGGCCCCAATTCTTTTTGTTTTCTAAACTTATTATATCATGATAAATAAATTAGTCAATAGAATTTTCTGAATATTTTTATAATTTTTTCATAAAGTTTTTTATATATTCTGCTTTAAAATTATATGTAATAAAAAAATTTTCCGACTAATTTTAAAGTTAATTGATTAAATACACATATTCAAAATCAATATGAATTTCTTAACTTTTTATCATTTCCGTTTAAGATTTAAGTTATAATGTATTATTAAAAACTATTTATATACGACTCTAATAAAAATCTATTTATATTCAAATCTAATAATTTATATTCAAGTCTAATAGAACCTATATTGTACAATAAATATTATTTACCATAATAAACTTTTAAATATATCTCTTTTAATTCACTCATCAATGGGTATCTAGGATTAGCTCCTGTACATTGGTCATCAAAAGCTTGTTCAACCATAGCATCTAATCCTTCTAAGAATTTAGATTCTTCTACCCCAGCCTCTTTTATAGTTTTAGGAAGTCCTACTCTTGCCTTTAATTCATCTATTGCTTTTATAAGGTTATCTACTTTTTCTTGGTCTGTATTTCCCTTGATTCCTACAAAAGAAGCAAATTCAGCATATCTTTGTATACAATCAGGATATCTGTATTGTGAGAATGCACCCATCTTATTTGGAGCTTCTGCACAATTGAACTTAATTACTTCATTTATTAATAATGCATTTGCAACACCATGTTGAACGTGGTGGAATGCACCCAATTTATGTGCTAGAGAGTGACAAATTCCTAAGAAAGCATTTGCGAAAGACATCCCAGCCATAGTAGATGCCATTGCCATTTTTTCTCTTGCTTCTTTATCATTCTTTCCATTTTTGTATGCACGAGGTAGATATTCAAATATTATTTTACCTGCTTGAAGTGCTAATCCATCAGCTGGTTCAGTTCTTAACATAGACACATATGCTTCTAGTGCATGTGTTAAGGCATCAACACCTGATGCTGCTGTTAATCTTGGTGGCATCTCCATCATCATGTCAGCATCGATTATAGCCATGTTTGGCATTAATTCATAATCTGCTAATGGATATTTTACACCTGAATCTTGGTCAGTTATAACTGCAAATGGAGTTACCTCTGAACCAGTACCTGCTGAAGTTGGGATAGCAGCAAAGTATGCTTTTTCACCCATTTTAGGGAATGCATATACTCTTTTTCTTATATCCATAAATCTCATAGCCAAATCTTGGAAGTCTACCTCTGGATGCTCATACATTACCCACATTATCTTACCAGCATCCATTGCGCTACCTCCACCTACAGCTATTATTAAATCTGGTTGGAAATCAGCCATAGCCTTAGCTCCTTCTCTTGCACAAGCTAATGTTGGGTCTGGAGCAACATCAAAGAATGTAGTATGCTTAATTCCCATCTCATCTAACAAATCAGTTAGCTTCTTAGTGTATCCATTATTGTAAAGGAAAGAATCTGTTACTATAAAGGCTTTCTTTTTATCCATAACATCTTTAAATTCTCTTGCTGCTACACCTAAACAACCTTTTTTGAAATAAACCTTTTCTGGTGCTCTAAACCAAAGCATATTCTCTCTCCTTTCAGCTACTGTCTTGATATTAAGTAAATGTTTCACTCCTACATTTTCAGATACTGAGTTTCCACCCCAAGAACCACAACCAAGAGTAAGAGATGGCGCTAATTTAAAGTTATATAAGTCACCTATACCACCTTGTGACGATGGAGTATTAACTAATACTCTACAAGTCTTCATAGCATTTACAAACTTCTCTACTCTATCTGGATGATTTATAGAGTCTGCATATAACGAAGATGTATGGCCATATCCACCATCTGCAACTAATTTTTCAGCTTTAGCAACTGCATCTTCAAAACTTTTAGATTTGTACATTGCAAGTACTGGAGAAAGTTTTTCATGTGCAAAAGGTTCTTCTACTTCAACAGATTCTACTTCACCAATTATTATTCTAGCTGTTTTTGGAACTTCTACATCAGCCATTTTAGCTATCACATGAGCTGGCTGACCAACTATCTTAGCATTTAATGAACCATCAATTATTACTACTTTTCCTACTTTTTCTGTTTCTTCTTTATTTAAGAAATGTGCTCCACGATATTTAAATTCTTTTTTAACTTCTTCATATATTTTTTCTGGCACTATTACTGCTTGCTCAGAAGCACATATCATACCATTATCAAATGATTTTGATACTAATATTGAACTAACAGCCATTTTTACATCTGCACTCTCATCTATTATTGCAGGTACATTTCCAGGTCCAACTCCAACAGCTGGCTTTCCTGAAGAATATGCAGATTTAACCATTCCAGGTCCACCAGTAGCCAATATAAGGTCTGCCTCTGCCATAACAACGTTAGTAAGTTCAATTGAAGGTACATCTACCCAACCTATAAGTCCTTTTGGGGCACCTGCTTTAACTGCTGCATCATGTACAACTTTAGCTGCTTCTATAGTACAGTTTTTAGCTCTTGGATGAGGAGAGAAAATTATACCATTTCTAGTTTTTAGTGCTATTAGGGACTTAAATATTGCAGTCGATGTAGGATTAGTTGTTGGTATAACTGCTGATAAAACACCTACTGGTTCAGCAATTCTTGTGAAACCAAATGCTTCATCTTTTTCTATAACACCACAAGTTTTAGTGTCTTTATAAGCATTATAAATATACTCTGAAGCAAAATGATTTTTTATAACCTTATCTTCAACAATACCCATACCAGTTTCTTCTACTGCCATTTTTGCTAGAGGTATTCTTTGTTGATTTGCTGCAGTTGAAGCAGCTAAGAAAATTTTATCTACTTGCTCTTGTGTAAATGTTGCAAATTCTTTTTGTGCTAGTCTGATTTCTTCTAGCCTCATTTTTAATGTCTCAACACTATTGACAATTTCAGGACTACATACTTCAACATTTAATTTTTCTACAGCTTTTTCTTTCTTCTCCATACTAAAAACCTCCCTAAATAATTATGTATCGCCTATTTTTATAAATCTTAAATACATCATCTATATTTTAACTTATACTTAAAATATTTTTATAGATTTCATGTCTATACCTTAGATTTTATTTACTTTGTCTCTCTAGGTCAAGAAGTTTTTTTCTGAATATTTTGTCAATTTATTTTTTAACAAATACATTATTTTTTTTACTTTTATTTAAATTTTTTATTTAAATGAGATATTTTTCATTTGAATAATTTACTTTGACTAAATAAAATACTAAAATGATAATTTATATCTTTCACTTTTTTTACTTATTAAATTTTATATGTTATTTATGTATTATTTGCATAAATAACATATAAAATTTTTGTCATATTTTCATAAAATAACACTTATTTTTGACTTATATGCAATTTTTCGTTCTACAACATCCGTATAATTTTAAAAAATATATAAACTGAAATTAGTATAGTTTATATAAGTTATTTTTAAATCAATACATACTTAGTATACTTTTCATATCTATAAATAATTTTTATGTTAAATCCGTTAATTTTTTACTTATAACATATATACAAAAATTTTTATAGTATAAAATATTTATAAATTTTTAGTTTATTATCATATTAATTAATTTTTTCGCAGGTATATTTAATCGATTTATTTCGAATAAAAGTAAATTTAATTTAGAATATAATTGGGTAAAAGTATAATATCATAATGATTTTTATATCAAATTCATTGTATTTATGTAAGAAATAAAATTTTATATAATATTTTTTCATTAAATTTTTTTCTTTTTACAACATATACCCACAACCTTTTGATATAATATTTTTATCAATTATTATTTATATTCAAGTTTTGAAAGGAGTATTAAAATGAGTTTATTAGTTTTCGGACATAAAAATCCAGATACAGATTCAATATGTTCTGCAATTTCATTAGCACATTTAAAGAACAAACTAGGAATAAAAGCAACAGCTTATGCTTTAGGAGATATCAGAAAAGAGGCTAAATATGCCTTAGATTACTTTAAGGTAGATGCACCTGAAATTTTAGATAATGTTAGAATACAAGTTAGAGATTTAAATTATGATAAAGTAGTTCCTTTAACTCCAACTTCATCTATATTAGAAGCTTATAATCTTATGGATGAAAAAAATGTTAAGACACTGCCTGTAACTTATGATGATGGAACTTTTGCTGGTATCATTACTATGAAAGAAATAGCTAAAAACCTACTTCATCAACACTTTACAACTATACACACATCACTATCAAATATTTGTAAAAACCTTAATGGTACTATTCTTGTGGATTGTGGTGAAGATGTAAAAGGTAGAGTGGTTACTCTATCATTTGGTATGGAAACTCTAATAGAGACTCTAAAAGAGGGAGACATAGCTATTGTTGGTGATAGATATGATAGTATTGAATATGCTATTGATACAAAAGTTAAACTTTTAATACTTACTAATCATACAGAGATTTCAAAAGACTTACTAGCTCTTGCTAAAATAAATGGAGTTTCTGTTGTTTCTGTTGAAAGTGATAACTATAAAACTTCTAATGTGATAAATCAATGTAGTTTCTTAGACTCTATAGAGGCTACAGAAAATTTAATTACATTCAAAGAAGATGATTACATGGATGAAATTAAAGAAATCATGCTAGAGACAAACTTCAGATCTTATCCTATATTAGATGATGATAATAAGTTTTTAGGATTGATTTCAAAAGGGCATCTATTGAACCCAACTAAAAAGAATGTTGTTTTAGTTGACCATAATGAATATGCCCAAAGTGCTGATGGAATTGAACAAGCAAATATAGTTGAAATAATTGACCATCATAAACTTGGTGGTATTTCTACTGATGTTCCTATGTCTTTTAGAGTTATGCCTGTTGGATGTAATAGTACTATAATTTACCAAATGTATAAAGAAAATAATGTTGAGATACCTTATGAAATAGCTGGGCTTCTTTTATCTGCTATATTATCTGATACATTATTATTCAAATCTCCAACAACAACTGACATGGATAAAAAAGCATGTGAAGAACTAAGCAAAATAGCAAATGTAGATATGGAAAAATATGCTATGGATATGTTTAAATGTGGTACTTCTTTAGATGAATATACTATAGAAGAAATAGTAAATATGGACTTTAAAGAATTCAATATGAGTGGATATAAAGTTGGTATTGGACAAGTATTTACTTTAGATATAGATTCTATATTTGCTAAAAAAGATGAATTTTTATCTTATATAAATTCAACTGATTATGATAAATTAGTTATTGCAGTTACAGACATAATTAAAGAAGGCTCTTATTTAATCTATAAGGCAGAAGATAGATTAATTGCTGATGCATTTAGTGTTGAAGGTGTTCAAGGTACATTTGCACCAGGTGTTGTATCTAGAAAGAAACAACTAGTGCCTAATTTAACTACTGCAATCAAGAACTTTAAATAATATAAAATTTTTAAACAGAAAAACTGTTTCAAATATATATTTGAAACAGTTTTTTATTATACATATATTAATATTAAATATAAAGTTAAGTCATAATAGTATCAGCTATTCTAAATATAGTCAAAGCTGCCGCTGTCCCTGCTGATTGGCCATTTCTTATTCCTACAGACACAGATGAAAAATTATTTATAGTAAATGTAGTTCCACCAAATAGAAAACCAGCAAAATATCCAGAAACCACACCTCCACCACCTGGCTCAGTAGTGATACCTGCTAAATCTCTCCCTCCTAAAATAGGAAATAAGAAAGAAAAAGAGTATTGATTTATACTTGATGAACCTGGTTGCAATGCTAATGAAACTGAAATGTAGTACACACCATTTTCTTCTACTTTAAATGTACCATTTGCATCCACTGTTATACTTGAACTATTCCCCAGTACTGCTTGCCAATTTTTTATAGCTTCCCCATTATTTAAGATTTGTGCAGATGGAGCATTTACAAGAAAATTAGCAATTGGCTGTGAGAAATTACCTGTTGCTCCAGTATTTCCGGTTGGGCCTGTCGCTCCTGTTGCTCCTGTGTTTCCTGTTGGTCCTATTTCTCCTGTTACTCCTGTATTTCCGGTTGGTCCTGTTGGTCCTGTCACTCCTGTGTTTCCGGTTGGTCCTGTTACTCCTGTTGGTCCTATCACTCCTGTGTTTCCTGTTGGCCCTATTTCTCCAGTTGGTCCTGTGTTTCCTATTGGACCTGTTGCTCCGGTTGGTCCTATTTCTCCAGTTGCTCCTGTGTTTCCTGTTGGACCAGTCGCTCCAGTTGGGCCTGTTGCTCCCATTGGACCTTCTAACCCTGTATTTCCAGTTGCTCCTGTGTTTCCAGTTGGGCCTGTTGCTCCCATTGGGCCTTCTAATCCTGTGTTTCCTGTTGAGCCAGTTGGCCCTATCTCTCCTGTATACCCTGTTGGACCTGTTGCTCCAGTTGCTCCAGTTGCTCCTGTATTTCCTGTTGGACCTGTTGGACCTGTTGCTCCAGTTGGTCCTATTTCTCCAGTATTTCCGATTGGACCTGTTGCTCCTTCTAATCCGGTGTTTCCGGTTGGGCCTGTTGGACCTATTTCTCCGGTATTTCCTGTTGGACCTGTTGCTCCGGTTGGTCCTATTCCTCCAGTTGGTCCTGTGTTTCCTATTGGACCTGTTGCTCCGGTTGGACCTATTTCTCCAGTATTTCCTGTTGGACCTGTTGCTCCGGTTGGACCTATTTCTCCGGTATTTCCGGTTGGGCCTGTTGCTCCCATTGGACCTTCTAACCCTGTATTTCCAGTTGCTCCTGTGTTTCCTGTTGGGCCTGTTGCTCCCATTGGGCCTTCTAATCCTGTGTTTCCTGTTGAGCCAGTTGGCCCTATCTCTCCTGTATACCCTGTTGGACCTGTTGCTCCAGTTGCTCCTGTATTTCCTGTTGGACCTGTTGGCCCTATCTCTCCTATATTCCCTGTTGGACCTGTTGCTCCAGTTGGTCCTATTTCTCCAGTATTTCCTGTTGGACCTGTTGCTCCTTCTAATCCGGTGTTTCCGGTTGGGCCTGTTGGTCCTATTTCTCCGGTGTTTCCTGTTGAGCCGGTTGCTCCAGTTGGCCCTATCTCTCCTGTGTTTCCTGTTGGGCCTGTTGCTCCAGTTGGTCCTATTTCTCCAGTATTTCCTGTTGGACCTGTTGCTCCTTCTAATCCGGTGTTTCCGGTTGGGCCTGTTGGACCTATTTCTCCAGTATTTCCTGTTGGACCTGTTGCTCCGGTTGGCCCTGTTATTCCTGCGTTTCCAGTTGGACCAGTCGCTCCTGTTGGACCTGTTACTCCGGTATTTCCGGTTGGACCTGTTACTCCGGTATTTCCGGTTGGACCTGTTGCTCCTGTGCTTCCCATTGGGCCTCTTGGTCCGGTTGGACCTGTAACTCTAATTGGAGGACATCCGAATTTAGGAGGACAGCACTCTTTTTTTCTTTCTTCAAATGTTATAAGTATATATGGTTTGTTACGACCTCTACTAGATGTAAACTCTATAATCTTACAAGGATAATTTAAAGATAAAGCTAATCCATAATTAGGATACTTGCCCACCGCCCATGCTTTTACAATACTTGTAATATTTAAACATATATAGTTAGACGTATCACTTATACCAATTGGTAAATATCCTTCAATATTTTCTATAGGCAATTTATCATTCCATGATATAGTCCTTGAATTATAATATTCGATTATTCTTTTTACTTCAATATCTATTTTTTCATTAAAAATATAATTATTATCTGAATTAATATGAATAAATAACTCTGCTTTTAATATATTTTTATCTTTTAATATCTCTGGTATTCTTACTTTGAAAAAAGTAAGAAGTTTTTCTTCTGCAAAAGTGCTTGAATATTTAGTTCCTATTAAACAATATTCTAAAAAACTAAAGTTTTTATCTGGATATTTTCTTGATATAAAGGTATCATCATTTAAATAAAGTATAATATTTCTCATTTATAATCCCTCCATTTTGGGTCTATATTATACTATGTTAAAAAACATACTTAGTTACAATAAAGTTAAAAATTTACTTTCTTAAATATTTATATAATAATACCAATTTCTGCAAAAAAAGAACCTGTAAATTAGAAGATTCTAATTACAGGTTCTTTTTCATTGTTATATATTACACTTTAAATTATTCCTTGACTGGCCTAGCTGGTGTAAACTAAACCAGTCTCTCTCAAATATTAAGCACTTTTTTCTTCTTATGTTTTTTAGGATTTATTGTCTCTATTATTGTAAACCAAAGTTATAAAATTGTAAATAGAAGATATTTCCATGATGATATTTTTTTATAAATAAAAAACATAGAAAAACTTATTTTTCTTAAATAAAATAGATAAAATAGCTTAAAAAGACACTGGAATAATTGTTTTCCATATGTCTTCCATATTTATTTAATATATTATTATATACAAACTTGGATAAAAATATTTTTAGTAAAATTTTTTTTAACTATACTTTATTTTTTAATTAAAATTCTATGATACTAATTTTATGGAATAAGTATCATAAAAATCCAATGTTATTTCTAATTGGTATACTCTGTAATTTATTATTTTAATACACAATTTCTTATTATATAGAATAAATAAAAAATGAGATGTATTCGTCTAAAGACGTAACTACATCCCATTTTATCTTCAATAAACAACATATATTTTGACTTTTACTTATAACTAATTTTTATATATGTTTTAATTTTTTTCTACATCAGAGTAATCTATTCCAAAAGTCTCCACAGTAACAGATTTCATAACTTGTGGAGTTTGTGGTTTATCAGCTGCATCTGTTCTAATTGATGCTATTTCATCAACAACCTCTATACCTTCTATTACTCTACCAAATCCTGCATATTGACCATCTAAATGTGGTGAATTTTTATGCATTATGAAAAATTGAGAACCAGCTGAATTAGGTGCCATAGTTCTAGCCATTGATATGACTCCTCTTTCATGTTTTAAATTATTAGTAAATCCATTCCCACTAAATTCACCTTTTATAGAGTGACCTGGACCACCCATTCCTGTACCATTTGGACATCCACCTTGTATCATAAATCCTGGTATTACTCTATGAAATATTATTCCATTATAATATCCTTCATTTACTAATGATACAAAGTTTTTAACTGTATTTGGTGCTATATTTGGGTACAACTCAATTTTAATTTCTTTTCCATTTTCCATTTCTATAGTTACTATAGGATTTTTATTTTCCATAATTCATTACCTTCCTTTTCCTTAGTTAAATTATACAATTACATTTATTATATTATACTCTAAATTAAAGTCTATCAAGTATATTTTTTCCTATTTCATATCCTTCTTGATAAATAGCTTTACAAAACTCATCATCAAAATTAAGAGTGTCTTTAGGTGCGAACTGAGTATTTGGTCTAACTACTATTATTCTGTCTTCATCGTATGTTTTTTTAATATCTTCTGGTAATTCATAATTATATTTCGTTGATATTAAAACAATCTTATCCACATTATCCACAATTAAAGGTTCAATCAATGCGCTCCTAATTAGACCTCCATCTAATTTAAAACCATCATATAACCCTTCTTGAACATCTTTTGCAAATTGTTCTTTAAAACCAAGAGTAGCCTTTGGGTTTGATGGTAACAATCCACTGTATGAAATACTGATAATTGCTTCATCACGAGTCATTTTTGATACATCAACAATCTTTTCTGATACTACCTTATTATTGACTTCTACATAGTTAACATAAAACTTCATTTCTTCAATTTTACTATCATCTAGTTCCCTCAAATTGTCTATAGCAGGAGAATTATCCACAGTATTATTTACTATTTTTACATTTCCATTCTGGATATCTTTTATATTTGTCCACATTTTTTCTAAGTTATCAACATTACCTGTGTACAAATAATATCCATTTATTGCTCCTATTGATGTCCCTGAAATTGAATAAAATTTATTTATTCCTCCATCATATAATGCCTTTACTACTCCTGCTTGGTAAGCCCCTTTTGCGCCTCCACCTTCTAAGCATAATCCTAATTTCATAGTCTCATCTCCAAATTGTTTATCTTATATTTATATTTCAAAAAACTTGCTAAACGTTTTATATATGCTATAATGGTCTTCAACATTTCCTAATTCTCTTATAGAGTGCATTGCCAAAATTGGACTTCCCACATCCACAGATGGTATATCTATATGAGTTGAAGATATTGGACCTATAGTACTTCCACCTCTTTCATCTGACCTATTAACAAATTCTTGATACTCAACATTAGCTTCTCTACATATATTCTTATAAACAGCTATAGAATACCCATCACTTGTATATGCCTGACTAGCATTTATCTTTATAACAGGTCCTTTTCCCATAACTGGTTTATTAGTTGGGTCATGTTTTTCTGGAGTATTTGGATGGATAGCATGAGCCAAATCTGATGATATCATAAAAGATGAATAAATAGACTCAAAGAACTCTTCCCTATCTTTACCTATTGATAGACAAATTCTTTCCAATATATTTAATAGCATGTTTGAATCTGCACCTTGTTTAGTAGAGCTACCAACTTCTTCATTATCAAATACGGCCATTACATTTACGCCATTTTGACCTTTAGTATCGATAAGAGCATTCAAGCTAGCATGTACCATAGCAAGATTGTCTTGTCTTCCTATAGATATAAATTCATCATTAGCCCCTATTAAACTTCCTTTTTCAAATTCATATAAAAACAAATCAAAATCTATGACATCTTCCATATTTACATCCAAATTAGATGCTATTTGTTTTAAAAGGAAGTTATCTTTTTCTAATGTATCATTCAACAAACCAACTAAAGGTAACATATCCTTTTGCTTATTATATGAATGACCATCATTTATACTTCTATTTAAGTGTATAGCTAGGTTTGGTATTATACAAATTGGCTTTTGAAAGTTTATAAGTCTTTCACTTGGCTTTAATACATTATCACTCTTTAAAACTACCCTGCCAGCTATGCCAAGAGGTCTATCTAACCATGTGCTCAATATTGCTCCTCCATAGCACTCTGTATTCAACTTCAAATAAGATTTTTCAGCTTCTATTTCTGCATTTGGTTTAATGCTAAATGTAGGAGAATCTGAATGAGAACCTATTATTCTAAAACCATCTTTTTCTATGTCTTCTGAATTAACTACAAAAGCTACTATAGCAGATAAATTTTTAGTAACATAGTATTTTCCACCCACTTTTAGGTTCCACTTATGATTTAAAGCTAACTCTTCAAATCCATTTTTGTCTAGAATTTCTTTATCACTATCAACTGCATGAAAAGATGATGGACTATCATATATGAAGTCTATTAAGTTCTTAGCAAAATTTATACTATCCATTCTCTATATTAACCTCCATTATAAAATATTTAGTGTTGTATATTCTTTGTTTATCTTTTTAATTCCTTGCTTGTCAAAAGCTATAGTAACATCTGTGCCAATTATAGATACTACTGTCCCAACCCCAAATTTAGGATGATGCACTTTAGAACCAAGTTTTATATCATCTGGGTTAGTCTCTTTATTGGAATCTTTTATTGTAGCATTAACTTTGTCAGCAACTTTAGATTTACTTATAGTATTCATGTACTTTTTAGTATATTTATCTAACATATTATAGCTTGCTTTAGAATAACTCAGTTCTTTCTTTACTTTGTACAATCTTTCTATACATTCTTCTGGTAACTCCTCCATAAATCTCGAAGCTATTGCAACATTTGTTTTACCATATAATGTCCTCTTCTCTGTCAATGACATATATAACTCTTCCTTGGCTCTAGTTATACCAACATAGCAAAGTCTTCTCTCTTCTTCTATCTGTGAATCACTTAGAGACTTTATAGCTCTTGATATAGGAAATAATCCTTCTTCCATACCTATTAGGAATACTACAGGGAATTCCAGCCCTTTAGATGTATGAATTGTCATAAGAGAAACTCTATCATTGTCTTCTTCATCATTTGATTCAGATGTAAGTGCTATACTAGTTAAGAATGTTTCTAAGTCTTTGTTTTCATAATTCTCATCATTACTACTTTCAAACTCCAAAGCTATAGATATGAATTCTCTTAAGTTGTCAATTCTATCTTGAGCTTCCTCTCCCTTACCAGTCAAATCTTTTTCATTTTTATTCCTTATCTCTACAAGTTCATCCATATATCCTGTAGTATCTAAGACCTTTTCTATAAGTTTACTAACAGGATAAACTTCTTTTATAGTTCTAAGTGTACCTATAATATCAACAAATCCACTTATACTTGCTCTTGCTTTAGTAGATATATCTGAATTTGTCTCTATATCAATTAATACTGAATATATACTTTCCTGCTTTAAATTAGCTCTATCTTCAATTTTTTCTATTGTTCTAAGCCCTATACCCCTTCTAGGTACGTTTATAATTCTTTTTATAGATATATCATCTTGTGGATTTTGAATAACTCTTAAATACGCTAATAAATCCTTTATCTCTTTTCTCTCGTAAAATTTTGTACCACCATATATATTATATGGTATTTGACTTCTATTTAAAGCATCCTCTACAGGTCTAGCTTGTGCATTTGCTCTATAAAGTACTGCAAAGTCTTTATATGGTCTCTTCTCTTTTCTAGCTATTTGTGCAATTGAATCAGCAATGAAATCAGCTTCTTCTATTTCACTACCAGTTAATTGTATCTTTATAAGCTCTCCTTCTTTTTTTTCACTCCAAAGCTTTTTCCTTTTTCTTTCTATATTATTAGATATGACTTTATTAGCTGCATCTAATATCACTTGTGTAGACCTATAATTTTGCTCCAATTTTACAACATGTACATTATCATAATCTTTCTCAAATTCAAGTATATTTCTTATATCTGCGCCTCTCCATCCATAAATACTTTGGTCATCATCTCCAACAACACAAATATTTTGATGTTCTCTGGCTAATAATTTTATCAATTCATATTGAGCTTTACTTGTATCTTGATACTCATCTACCATTATGTATCTAAATCTACTTCTATAATATGCTAAAACTTCTTCATTAGCCTTAAAAAGCTCTACAGTTTTAAGTATTAAATCATCAAAATCAAGTGCACTATTTCTTTTTAAACGGTCTTGATATAATGCATAAATATCTGCAATTTTACTCATTCTATTATCTGCCATGTTAATGTCTTTAAACTGTTTTGGAGTATAAAGCTTATCTTTTGCTCCTGAAATAGCACTTATAACTGCTTTTGGTTCAAACACCTTATCACTTAAATTTAGTTCTTTAAGACAGTCTTTAACCAATGTAACTTGGTCTGCTGCATCATAAATTACAAAACTCCTGTTGTAACCAATCTTATTTATATCTTTTCTAAGTATACGAACACAGCAAGAATGGAATGTACTTATCCACATTTCCTTAGTCTCAGAACCTATATTTTGTTCAACTCTTTCTCTCATTTCATTTGCAGCTTTGTTTGTAAATGTTATCGCTAATATATTTGGTGGTTGTACACCTTTATCTTCTATAAGGTATGCCATTCTCGTTGTTAATACCTTAGTTTTACCTGAACCAGCTCCAGCCAGTATAAGTACTGGACCTTCAGTCTTTTCTACTGCTTCTCTTTGAGCAGGATTTAATGTATCTAAATTCATATTTCTCCTCCTGTTAACAGCCATAAATATATTTTAATCTAAAATATGAATTACTTCAAATTATAATTATGTATTATACTAATAGATTATTTCCAATATATTACAATTAAATAACACTTTACATATAATTTATTTTATTATTTAATAAAAAAATAACCTTATGATTTGGGGAATCATAAGGCACCTTTAAGGGGTCTAGGTTAAGGGTTATTATATATAAATCTATTTTTTTAAAATAGGTTTAGGGCTTAATTATTTGTTTGTATTAAGTTCTCTTTCTTTCCAGTACTTATACAAATCTTCTTCTTTCTTAAATAAAGGTAGGTTCATATTTTTGTGTACCTTTACTAGCCATGGGGATTCTAAGCCAGCTTGTATAATGTTATTTTCATTTACAAATACATTTTCTGCCTTTCCTTCATCAATTAAAATCCCCTTATCCAATACATATATATAATCGCATATTTCATACATTAAATTCATATCATGACTGGATATTACTATTTTTATATTATCTTTATTCAATCCCTTTATTATATCTACAATAGACCTAGTACTTACTGGGTCTAAACCAGCTGTAGGCTCATCAAGCAATATAATTTCATTTTCCATTGCTATAACTGATGCTATCGCTACCCTTTTTTTCTGACCATAACTTAAAAAATGTACTGGTCTATCTATAAAATCTATTCCATTAACAGCTACTAGAGCTTTGTTTATTCTCTCTTTAATTATTTTTTCATCTATACCAATATTTCTCATTGCAAATGCTATATCATCGTATACTTTTGAATAGAAAATTTGTTTTTCTGGGTCTTGAAAGACAATACCCACATTTTTTCTAAGATTATACAAACTTTTTTTATCATATTTTAATTTTTCTTCTTTAAAAAGAATTTCTCCAGATGTAGGTTTTAATATACCCATTAAATTCATAAATAATGTTGATTTTCCTGAACCATTTGAACCTATTATACCTATAACATTTCCCTTTGAGAAATCCATATTAATGTTTAATAATGCATTGGCATTCTTTTCATATTGATAAGTTAAATTATTTATTTTAAACATCATTATCCCCTACTATGTGAAATTTACCATCATACAATTTTATGTCTAATGATATACACATATCATCATACCTTGTCATAAGTCTTTTGTACAGCATACTTCCAAGAATTCCTAAGGATTTATATGAAGTTTTTAAATTTATGTACCCAAATCTTAGTTCTTGTGACTTATATATTTCTGAAAATTCTTCTAAAAATATGAATATAAACCTATATATTAACATTGATAGCTCAACAAAAGTATCAGGCAAATGCATTTTTTTAAAGAAGAATATTAATTGATTAAAAGGTGTTGTAAGTATACAAAAGTATACACAAGTCAAACAAGACATAGCTCTAAATAACACATGAATAGACATGTCAATAGATGCTTTTGATATTCCTACATTGAAACTAAAAATTTCAAAACTATATAATAAGTCTGCCTTATTAAAAGATATATTTACAAGAGTTATTCCTATACTAAGAAATAAAAAGTACATTGGTATTCTGAGTAATTTTAAATAATTCTTTAAATCTATTCCAGCTACACAAACAACTAGAATACTCATTAAAATCATAATTCCACTTAAAACAAATATATTTTTTATTACCATAGAAGCAATCAGAAAGATTACTCCTATGGCTACTTTTTTATTTGGATTTATTTTACTTAATCTATTTGTATATGCATATTTATCAATTATAAGCATAATTAACTTCTCTTTCCTTTTTGAACACCTAATATGTACCCTATTACACCAGCACCTAACGCTGCTTGTGCAGAGAATAATAAACTTTCTATTTCTCCACTTGGTGGCTCATATGGGCTACTAAACCATGGTTCATAATCTGGATTTATCTTAGTAATTTCACTCTCAGCTTGACCATCTGCTCCTCCATATTCAGCTCCCGAATTAACAAGTAATGGGAATATGATAAGAGCTACTACTAATAAAAGTAGTAATATATTAGTTTTTGTCTTTGTTTTAGCACTCATTAGCTTTAACTCCTTTATCATTATTTTCTAGTATGCTTTTTTCTCCATTTTCTGTAATTAAATTATATACAATTACAGTAAGTATACCTTCTGCTATCGCTATTGGTATTTGAGTCATAAAGAAAATTCCTAAAAACTTAATTGCTGAAGCCATCACTCCACCTGATGGGTCTGGGAAAGCCAGTGCTAACTGTATCGAAGTTACTGTATATGTAGCCAAATCTCCTATTGCTGCTGCAAGAAATACTGGCATTGCATTATTTCCGTCTTTTTTCTTTAATGCTTTAAATATTAAGAATGATATAATTGGTCCTATAATAGCCATTGAAAAAGCATTAGCTCCTAAAGTAGTTATTCCTCCATGTGCCAATAGTAATGCTTGGAATATTAGAACTATAGTTCCAAGAACAAACATTACACTTGGTCCAAACATTATTGCTCCAAGACCTACTCCAGTAGGATGTGAACAACTTCCTGTTACTGAAGGTATCTTTAGTGCTGACAATACAAATACAAATGCTCCACACAGCGCTAATAATACTTTCTTTTTAGGGTCTTGCTTTACTATTTTTCCTATTGATTTTAGTCCTACTAAAAAAAATGGTATAAATATAACTCCCCATGCTATAGACCATTTTACTGGTAAGTATCCTTCCATTATGTGCATTGCATTCGATGTAACTGGAGTTAAAACGATTAACATAAGTGCAGCTATAACCCCTAATTTGATATTTTGTTTCATTTTACTATCCCCTCTCTCCCTTTCTAATAATTAAAATATAAATAATATATGTCTGATTTATTTTAAAAATAAAAATAAAAAAGCCTAACTCGATGGCTAGGCTTCTAATTTTCGACAATCCAAATACAAACACATAAAATGAACATATCTGTATAATTATTATAAGAAACTTTCTCCATCCCCGAAGAAATTACTTTAATATTTTAGGCAGGTCTCCTGACTTAGCTTCTTCCTACTCCTCTTCCTTCCCATGAAATATAAAAGTATATCATCATAGTGGCTAACAAAAGTTTCGTCTGCATCACAGTAGCGGGGGCTGTAAAGGAATTTAACCTTTTTCCCTATTAATCTTGCTTGAAGAACCTATAATATTATATATTTAATTTTTAAATTATTCTTAAAACATTTTCTATATAAATCATTGTATACCTTTTCTGTGAAAATTTCTACATTTTTTACAAATTTTATTCATTTTTATATTTTTATGTATATAAATTATTTTTTATAATCTTGATTAATTTCTAATTATCTTCTTTAAATACATCGAAACCACATCAGAAAATCTAGTTATATCTCTTGAATATATAAAATCGTTTCCATATATTAATCTTTCAGCCTCAAGCTCCGATTCTTTCCCTGTGAATACTCCTAATACTAATATATTTTGTTTCCTAGCTTTTCTTACTTCATTAGCTGTATCTCTTAAACCAACTATCCCTCTATAAGCTTTTTCTCCTCTTAAGGTTCTCTCACTATTTTTTCCTATCTTTACATCATTGGGTCTTCCATCACTAAGAACTATCAAAATTTTATTTTCTTCATCTCTATTTATTAGACCACTACATATAGATTTTATAGCTAAACCATCTCTATTATTACCAGCACAAAAGTATTCAAATATATTTTCACTATTTTTTAAACTATCATCATAATCTTTAAATCTTTTTAATATTGTATAATCCAAAAAACTAGAAAATCCCATAACTCTATTTGGTATGCCAACCTCTGTTAAGGCATTTGCAATTATATACGCCTGAATTGCCACATTTCCTTGATTTCTACTTTGAGAACCACTTGCATCTAATAATATATCAATAACATACTTTCCTTTTTCATTTTCTATATCTTTATAAAATATTTTATTATTATTACTTCTACCCACTCTCCAAGCCCTATTTGCTAATATAGTTCCACAATCAGAGTATACTCTTATTTTAGCATTTTCTTCTCTGAACCTCCCATGACTAAAGTCACAGGGTTCCTACTTCATAGAATTTTGCATACTGAAATATGTCTTACCAATTCTCCACAGGCTATCCCCATAGTTCCTACGGTTCTTACATACA
>NZ_JBJOCA010000010.1:0-124005 GCF_045898275.1 Clostridioides sp. GD02404 | reverse complement strand
TATTCTCTTTCGAGTACAGTAATAATAATATCACCTTTCAAATAACAAGTCAATACATTTTTTTAGTTTTTTTTACAAATTTTCTATTCTTTTGCAAAGAATAATATTCTCATGTTATATTTTCATATGAAGTTAATAATTATTTTGTTTCTACTTTATTATCTATAAGTTGCAAATTGTAACTTCTAATAACTTCTATTAATAGTTCTGCATATATGCGATTTCCTTTTTTATCTTCAGCTGTACTATACCCTGCATTTTCTAATGCTTGTGCTTGACTAATATAATCTTTTGCCTCAAATAAACCATGCTTTCTATATCTTTTGTTATCAACCAAAAACAAACTATGGTCTCTAACAGAATCCTGTAATGAATTATATGACCTGAAATTTGCTACTATTTTCTCATTATAATGTTCTGAAGTTGAAATTTCTACTTTCTTTCCTTTCCATGCTTTGTCTGCTTTTATCCCAAATAAATTATTACTCTGCTTTGTAAGTTTAGAGTTTCCCCATCCAGATTCTAATATAGCTTGTCCTATTGTTATTGATGGCAGTATTCCATAATCAATATACTCTCTTATAGCTGAGTCTTCTAGTTTTTTTATAAATTTAATTTTTTCATCACTATTATTTAATTCTTTATTTCCAAGATACGTGTATTCTAAATCCTTCATATATTTTTTTGCTCTACTTTTTTGAGAAGAGTCAAATTTTAATTCACTCAATACTTTAGTAAATTTCTTTACTTTATATACATCCTCTCCCTTATCATTTTTATCTTCTATTATAAACTTCTTCCCTATATTTAATGTGTCTTTCTTTTTTATGTTACTTAAATCTTCATCATGTATTACCATATCTATAGCAAGCAACTCCTTCCAACTTAATTGGACTTTACTATCACCTGCTTCATCAGCTACATCCATATAGTATTCAATTTTAGTACTTTCTATATCTCTTATTTTATATAATTCCTCAAAATACTTCGTTATATTAAAAACAGCAATTATACTTGCTATTATGCATACAGTAATAAAAATTTTTTTTAATAGAAGCTTTATTCTCCTTACACTTTTATTTCTACCTAAGTTTTTTATGGTTTTTCTAGCCATATTACTCCCCCTTAAAAATGGTATTACTTATGTTATCACAGATTTTATATCAAGTGGATAATAATTTTAATTCTTCCCACTATAAATTTAAAATTAAATAAACAAAAACTAATTTAGATATTTACAATTTAATTTCTTCATTATTATGTCCACTATATATTTACTTGCTCTTCCATCCCCATATGGATTAGATGCTTTACTCATCTGATTATAACTCTTTTTATTTATTAATAAACTGCTCACTGAATTATATATTCTATCTTCATCAGTACCTACTAATTTAAGTGTCTTAGCTTCAATCCCTTCAGTTCTTTCTGTTTTATCACGTAACACAAGGACTGGTTTACCTAACGATGGAGCTTCTTCCTGTATTCCTCCACTATCAGTCATTATCATGTATGATTTATTTAAAAAATTATGAAAATCAACCACTTCTAAAGGTTCTATAATATGAATTCTTTTATGAGATTTCCCAAATACTTTATCCGCTATATTACGTATCTCAGGATTTAAATGTATAGGATATACTATTTGTACATCTTCAAAGTCATCTACTATTCGTTTTACAGCTTTGAATATATTTTTCATAGGATTACCCAAGTTTTCTCTTCTATGAGAAGTCAATAAAATCATCCTGTCATTACCAATCTTATCAATTATAGGATGATTATAGTCTTCTTTTATTGTCATACGCAAAGCATCAATTGCAGTATTACCAGTTACAAATATACTATTTTTAGGCTTTCCTTCATAAATCAAGTTTTTTCTAGCCAAATTAGTAGGGGCAAAGTGTATATCAGCAATAACACTTGTAAGTTGTCTATTTAATTCCTCTGGAAATGGAGAATATTTATCATAAGTTCTAAGTCCAGCTTCTATATGACCAACAAAGATTTTATTATAGAATGCAGTCAAACTAGTGGCTAGAGTTGTTGTTGTATCTCCATGAACTAATATTATATTTGGATTTTCCTTATTTATAATTAATGGAAGTTCCTTTAAAATTTTGCATGTTATATCATTTAAGCTTTGCCCTTTCTTCATTATATCCAAATCATAGTCTACATTTATGTTGAATGTTTCTATAACTTGGTCAAGCATTTCTCTATGTTGAGCTGTAACACATACAATACTTTTTATATGTTCTCTCTCTTCAAGTTCCTTTATTAAAGGAGCCACTTTAATAGCCTCAGGTCTAGTTCCAAATACAGTCATAACCTTGATGTCATTCATTTGTATCTCTCCTAATCATACATTTAATTTATACAAATACTAATATTTACATAACAAAACTATTCATACCAAGACTTAATAACCTTTATACTTTCCTTTGATGGGTAAAAATTTTTTTCTTCATCTATTTTACCTACACAAAATACAGAAAAACCATTTATCCAATCCTCATTTTCAAAAACTTTTTTATATGCCTCAAAGCATCTTGCTTGCTCTTCATCATTTATAACCTTTGAAGGAATATGATTCCAAGGTTGAGAACTTGCATTTTCTCTATTTGAAAAACCTAGTTCTCCAAAAAATATTGGTTTTCCATGAACTTTATAAAGATTATATATTTCTTCTTTTATATTCTGTCTTCTATTATTTACAGTAGATGAATGTAATGCAGAAACTAGTTCATCCACTGTATTAATAGGTTTATTACTTAATTCAAAATACGCTGCTATAGATATAAAATCTAACTTATCAAAAAAATTATTATTTAGTTTTTGTTCATAGGATAGCTTACTATTTAAGTCATCTTTTTTTGTATACCACCAATTAGTCCTGTATGTTACAAGCCCATCAAATTTTGATTGTACAAAATCTATTATTTCACTCCAATTTTTCTGATATTCTTCTAAATGTACCAAATTAGAACCTATATTTAAAACATTTACATCTAAAGGATTTGCTACATCTATTATAAGTTCATTTAATATAGTATTTTGCCATGTATAAAAAAATCGCTCTTTATTTCTAGGATTCCAGTCGGTCTCATATAATTCACCATTTTCTATCCACGGATACGCTTCTAATATTGTTGAAATACCTTTTTTGTTTAGTTTTTTTATTAGTTTAATTGCTTTTTCTTTACTACTATTATCTATTGTCATAATATCAGAATTAATTTCATCTACATTTATAATTATAGGTACATTTACTGTATTCAATCCTAGTTTATCTATATCCTTCATAACTTGTTTTATTTCATAGTCTACAGATAAATTGGCTGATTTAATCTTGCCATCATATTGATTATTTATTGAACTTTTATCTCTTAACTCTGTACCTATAAAGTAGATTATAAATATAAAAATTAAAACCATTACTGAGATTAAAATATTTCTTTTTAATTTAAATTTATTTATATATTTATTCAAATTATATACCTCTTTTAAAATAATAGATTTATCATATTATCTTCTTTTATACTTTTTTATATATAACATTGACAATACTGCCACTACAATTATAGTAATAAAAGAAATTATTAAAAATGCTTTAGTTGTCTTACTAATACTAATGTTATTATTTGAAACTTTTACTTCTTTATTTACTTTTAAATTATAAGATAAATCTTCTACTTCTCCATATTCATCAATTGTTATTGTATCTCCTTTTAAATCATTAACTTTACTTTTATTCAATAAATAATCCATTCCTAAATATAAGTTTTTTTCATTTATCGAACTAATTACCAGGATATTTTTTTGATTATTATAAGGTGATTTTATCAATTGAATTGCAGAAATATCTTTTCCATAACCATCAATAAGACTTATCTTATCATTTGATAAAAATGTTGAGTAGCTTTTGTTAAACTTTATATTTAAATTATCATTTAACATCTGTATAACAGAATTATTAAGTGGTACCCCAAAAACTATAATATTGGTATCTTTATATTTGTCATTAAATTCTTTTCCTCTAATTACATTTATGCTTCCTTTATAGGAATTTATACTTGCACCTAAATTAACCCCTAATCTAGACATCCAAGTCATAGCTTGTGAACCTGAATAATCTGGCATTATTACAGTTAAATCATTAAATTCATCATCTTTAACAAATGGATATGGATAACTTTCAAAAGACAAGGATTCCTTATCTTTTGTAGATAACTCCAAATAAGAACTATTTAATACGTATGCCCAAGGATTATTACTTTCCCTTGTAATACAATTCTGATTTTTTAAACTCAAATTAAATGCCAACTTAACTTGATAGTAGTCTTTATTATCTATATCTTTGGGTATTTTTAATTCTAGTTTATCGTTATTAGAATGTGACCTATCCAATTTTTTACTTCCCACAACAACATCATTTATGGATACTGTAACCAAAGATTTTTCAAAATCCAAATTATCAGAATATCTTAAATTTAAAACAATCTTTGAACCATAATCTAATATCTTACCCTTTGGTATTTTGACATCGAACAAAGCTTGTTGATTAAATGCACCTTCTAACAAAAAATCTGAATAACCTAAGTCCTTTAGTGTCAAATGACTTAAATTTAGCTCTTGTTGCTCATTAGTTTTTACATTAGTGTTTTTGTTTACAATTACTGATGATGATAGCACTTGATTAGAGAGTTTATTTTCTACCAATAAATTTGATGCCTTTATTAAGTCCTCTTCATTACTGCCAATTATCACCATCATCTTCTTATTCTTATTATAAGGGGAATCTACTTGTTTAATTATACAATTTGAAGATAATAGGGTTTGTTCCTTTGTGCTTAAAATATTCAAAATTTCTTCTGCTGTATTTTCAGGTTTACCAACATATATAATATTATCTTCAGACCAATTTTTCATTTCTGAATATAGTCTAACATTAAGTTTTAAGTTATCATTTTTTGTTGTTTTTCCAAATTCTGAAGCTAGATTGAACACAGCTGTAGATTCTCCCCTAGTCATATTGTCTGGGACTACCATAGTTGTGTCCAAATTAAGCTTATCTTCAACTTCTGAATATGGATATGGATATTCACTTATTGAATTTCCCATATTTTTCTGCGTATATCTAATTGAAGTATATGATTCTTTATGAATAACCATCCAGTTTCCAGTATTGGAATCATCCTGACAAATTTTATCAGATATTGTTTTATATGCTTTTATTTTTATTTCATTATAACCTTGGATTATATAGTCTTTTGGTACTAGTACCTCTAATGTATTTTTATAATTAGTCTTAGCATTTAATTTAATGGATTTTATTGGTACATTATTTATTAAAACGGTTAAGCTAGAAACATCTCCATTTAATATTTGACTCTTACTAAAATTAAGGTGTAATAAGACTTCCTCAATATCCCAATTTTTATTTACCTCAAAAAAGGTACTATTACTTCCTATAACTCCATCTATAGTGATGTCTCTTTCAAACTTATAGTTTTTAACTTTAGTCTCATCAGCCTTTACTTCATTTACAAACAATATATTTGAAAAAAACAATACTAAAGATATAATTGATATAACAAATTTTTTCATGCTAGTTCCTCCTGTACATGAATCAAAATCTTTCTGTCTTATACCATTTAACTTCTCTTTTAAAAATTACATCTTTTAAATACTCTATCATTCCCTTTATAGCTACAAACAGCCATAGTTGAGAATATGTAAAATACATTATTGCAACTATGAATATATTTTCTAGTGTCGCTTCACCTTTTTCTATGCTTAGGCTTATACTTACCTCTATGATAAATAGAAGATATGATAGTATCCATATTATAAAAAAGTTAATTGGAATTGAAATCTCTATTAGTTTAGATATACTTAAAATAAATAAAATATCCGATATAATGACAGATGTTAAGAACAAAAAATATACAGAAAAAAAGTAGGCTATATCAAATACAATTTTATTTTTTCCCTGTTTAAATATATTTCTTATATATTTCATTAAGACATATATATTACCTTTTGCCCATCTGGTACGTTGCTTTATCCATACCTTAACAGTTTCTGGTTCTTGTTCCCATGTTATAGACTGTGGTACAAGTTTTATCTTATATCCCAATTTATATATTCTAAAGCTAATTTCTGTATCTTCTGCAATTGCTTTACTATCCCACCCTCCAATCTCTTCTATGATACTTTTTCTCAATATAAAGTTAGTTCCTGGTATTGTACATAGATTAAATAATTCCCATCTACCAGCTTGTGACATCCATTGAAAACTTAGCGTTTCTATATTTATGAATTTGGTTAATAGATTTTTATTTTTATTTCGAGTCCTGAATTTTCCAATAACAGCTCCTAATTCATCATCCATTACTATTGTTTGTATTAAATATCTAAGTGCATTTCTATCTGGTGTGTTATCTGCATCATAAACTGCTATAAACTCTCCTTTAGAAATGGTATATCCAATATTCAATGCATTTGATTTTCCTTTTCCTCCAGTTAAATTGTCTGTATTTATTATGGTAAAATTATAATTATTATACTTATTTTTTATATCTTCTAAAATATCTTTACTATTATCAGATGAGTTATCATTTATAACAATGAGTTCCATTTTATCTTTAGGATAATTAAGTAGTAATAAGGATTCCACAGTTTTGCCTATTACCTTAGCTTCATTGTGAGCAGGCACAAGTATTGATACCATAGGATATTCATCAATTTTTTTTACTTCTTTATTAAAATTTTTAAAGTAAAATATATAACCACCCATAGCCAAGATAATATTTATAAGCAATAAAGACCATATACTAAATAAGCTAAATATAAATAAACATTCTGATATATTTAAATCTCTCATAAATTTCTCCTAAAATTTTTTTGAACATCTATTCTAATATAAAATCATTTATTTTAAAAATTTCTTTTTATCTATTTTCTTAAAATATATAAATATAATCACAAATATTAAAACACTTACAGATACTATTAATATTAAAATTTTACTAATACTAGATATAGACTTAAATCTAGTGTCATCTTCAGTATTTTCTTCTAAATTCCTATCATAAGTTACTTTAATTTCATCTCCAACATTTCTTATTTGTATTTCATCAATTCTTACCCAATTATCAAAATCTCTTAAGTTCATAAATTTTATATTTTGTTTTTCTAGATATTCTATTGTGTATTTTAAATACTCTATATCCAAATATGAATGAAAAAAGAATCCTCCACTAAACCCTCTAACAATAGATACTTTATCTAGTTTTTCTTTGATATCTTGAAAAGTAAAATTATCTTCTGGGTCTATATATCCTAAATTTTCAGGTATAAATATATTAAATTCTTCTGTATCCCTAATAACATAAGGATACGTATTAGTACTAAATTTTTTATCATTATTTTGATGTTGACCTACATAAGTAGAAAAATACCTTTTTAACTCTTTGTATCCCTCAGATTCTATCGCATAATGTGGTGCTTCAAACGCAAGGGGATAAATTCCATTTTCTATACATATTCTAAGGCCACTCAACACTCTATTTTTTACAAACACTTCCATGTCTTCATTTAAAGGTGCATCCTTTTCTCCATCCCAAAATTCATACCCTTCTCCAGTAACTTCTTCTTTTTTGTATTGATGAGTATATCCATGTAATATCACTGTGCCGCCCTTATCTTGCATATATTTTACTGCTTTTACAACATCAGGACTTTCTGATAAAGTAATTATTTTATGATTTTTAGGGTTTACATAAGCTGGTATTAATGCAATTGCAAATGGTATATCCTTACTACTTAAATAATCAGCTATATCTACAAGGTTTTTTGGGTCTCTAAAAGCATGTACATCTTCTATTCTTACAAATATACTTCCCTTATCAAACTTTTTAATATTAAAAATATCGTTCAGTGAATCACAAAATATATAAAATAAAACACCATCTAAATCCAATTTTGATACATAAAAAAGATTTTTATCATTTATTATATATGGATACTTATTTAATGTATCATCAATACTCCCTATTACTTTATTACTTACATCTTTTGATTTCACAAGATTAAACAAATAGTGCTCATCCAAATTGTATGATTTGCCCTTATAATTTACACTAACTATGTTATTTGTTTTTCCCAAATACTCTAAATTATACTTTTTGTATTCTAAAAGATTTTCTATACCGTACCCTAACCAACATATATTACCTTTATATGAATCTAATGCACTAAGTAAATATTTAGTTTTTTTGTCATTATCATATGAATTTTCATTAATTCCTATAATAAATACATGACTATAATAGTTTTTATTTATTTCATCATCATAATCACTTAATTTTAATAAATCAATATCTGAACTAAATCGACCCAATAGTGTCCTCATAATTTTTAAAATATCTCTATTATAAGCTGTTTCCTTCTTAGAATCATATATGACTAAAACCTTATTTCTATTAGATGTAATTTCTGTTGCATGTGAAGACAGATTAAAGTTTGATATTATTAATACTATGAATAATATCATTACTACTTTTAATAAATTTTTATTGAACGTTTTAAACATCGTATTGTAATTCCTCTTCAACTATATTCTTAAAATTTATACTATCTCCAAAGCTATCTTTATACTCTAAAAATGCAATTTTTACATCTATATTTACATATTGTCCTTTATTGTTTAAGTCTAAATTTAGTTCTCTTATCTTTTTATTTATTCTGTCTTTAACAACTTTTGAACCTTCTAAAGATGTACTTGGCATTAATATACCTATCATGTCTTTCTGTAAACTATAAATTATATCCTCATTTCTTGTACATTCTATAATACTTGAACTGATATGTTTTACTATTTTATTAGTCTTATTTTCACCAAATATCGTCTGTAGATTTCCGTAATACGGCAATTTTACTATCATAAGAGAAAAATTAGTATTATGTCTAATAGATTTACTTATCTCCATATTTACATCATTATAAAAAATCTTTAGATTTCTAAGTCCAGTTTCACTATCAATAGTCACTAACTCTTTATACTGTTCAGATAACTTTGTGTTTATATGTTGTAATTCATTTATATTTTTATTTAAATTTCCCATTATAATTGAAGAGATTGGTATTGCTATTATCCACATATATGATAAAAACTCAACATCTATATTGTGAGTAATACTGTTATATAAGATATAGGATGTATACATAAATATAATTATTGAACTTGTTATCAATCCTACTACTGAGTTTGATAAATAAGTTAACATTATTATGAAAAAAATTACTGCAAGCATTATAAATACATTCAATTTGTTTTCTGTTCTAATAGATAATATTACTATTCCAACAATTAAAAACATAAAAACTAGCAAACTCAATATTAATAAATCTATTTTTTTATTTATCCTATTCATTTTTATAAATTTACACCTCCAATTATTCTATTAAGTTGCCCATTTTTTCTAATTATTATTAAAGTCATTATACAAATAAACTTTTTACCTATTAAAATATTAATTAAGTTGTATATCAATATAATTTAATAAAAAAACAAGCAAATACTTGACATTAAAGTCATGAATTTGCTTGTTTTTGTGATTATTATTATAAAAAATTCAAAACAAGTATATAGTATTGGCAAAAAATAAAACTGTTCAATAATTAGAAAATTAATTTCTAAATAAGAACAGTTTTATTAAGTAAATATAATTAAATCAACAAGACTCTACTTTGATTTTAATTCTATCCAAGCCTTATCATATAGTTTTATGTTCTCACCAATATCTTCAAAAGTCTCACATTTACTAAGTACTTCTTTAGATGGATATGCAACAGGATTATTAGTTATTTCTGGGTCTAATAATTTTAGAGCTCCTGTATTAGGTGTTGAATATCCGATATACTCAGCATTTATTTTTGCATTTTCTGGGTCTAGTAAAAAGTTTATAAATAACTCAGCTTCTTTTTTGTTTTGTGCTATTGTAGGTACACACATAGCATCTACCCATTTATTAGTACCTTCTTTAGGTATTGCATAATCAAGGTCAGGATTTTGGTCCATCAATGTAACTGCATCTCCAGAATACAACATACCCATTGCTACTTCTCCACCAAGCAATCTATCCTTACCTTCATCATTTACATAGGCCAATACTAAATCCTTTTGTTTCATTAAAAGATTTTTCGCTTCATTTATTTCTTTTGGATTTACACTATTCATACTGTATCCTAATTTCTTAAGAGTTATACCTATAGTATCTCTAACAGAGTCAAACATCATTATATTTCCCTTATACTTTGGATTCCAAAGTATATTCCAACTATCTATAGGGTCTTTAACTTCTTTTTTATTGTACAATATTCCAAGAGTTCCCCACATGTATGCAACACTATATTCATTAGTTTCATCATATATAGGATTTAAAAAACTCTTATCTAAATACTTCATATTAGGTATGTTTTTAAAATCTAGTTTTTCCAAAAGACCTTCATTTTTCATTTTTTCTACCATATAATCTGAAGGAAAGACTAAATCGTAGTGTGTACTGCCACTCTTTACTTTTTGATACATCATTTCGTTAGTATCATAAGTTGAATATTGAACATCTATTCCAGTTTCTTCTTCAAACTTATCTATAAGAGATTCATCTATATAATCTCCAACATTATATACGTTTAAAACTTTTGTAGAATCAGTTGCTTTATTACATCCTGTAAATAAAGTAACTGTCATAATACCTATAGATACAAGGGATATTACTTTTTTAAACTTAATCATTATTTAGTCCCCCTTACTATAGATTCTTTTTTATTAGCTAATAAAAGTAATCCTAAAACGACTGCAAACATTATTGTCGATAATGCATTTATTTCAGGTTTTATACCTCTTCTAGCCATTCCATAGATTTCTATAGAAAGATTGCTTACACCATTTCCAGCATTAAAGAAACTTATTATAAAGTCATCTATTGACATAGTAAATGCAATTAAAAATCCAGAAACTATACCTGGCTTTATTTGTGGTAAAATTACCTTTCTAAGAGCATATATAGGAGTCGCTCCTAAGTCCATAGCTGCATCTTCTATATTATCAGGTAATTGCTTCATTTTTGGTAAAACTGAAAGTATAACATATGGCAAACAAAACATTATATGTGCCAATAGCATTGTTGTAAATCCAAATTCCATTTTTATAAACACAAACAGACTCATAAGGGCTACTGCTGTAACTATCTCTGTATTTAAAATAGGAAGATAGTTTACATTTAGTATTAATTTTTTGCTCTTACCTCTCATCTTATGTATTCCTATGGCACTTATAGTTCCTACTATTGTAGATATTACAGATGCTAATATAGCTATTACAATAGTATAATATAAAGCACTCATTATACTCTCATTTTGAAGTAATTGACCATACCACTTCCATGTAAATCCATTCCATCTTGCCATCGATTTTGAATCATTGAAAGAAAATAGTACTAAAGCAAATATGGGTGCATATAAAAATAAGAATACTAATGCTAAATATATATTAGAAGTTATTTTCTTTAATTTTAAAATAGTAACCCACCGCCTTCTTTGTCAGACTCATCTCCAAATTTTGACATTATAGACATCGATATTAATATTACTATCATCATAAATATCGATATTGCTGAGCCAAAGTTCCAATCTCCAACAACTGTAAATTGTTGTTCAATCAAATCTCCAACTAGCATTATTTTACCTCCACCTAACAGTCTTGAAATTGCAAAGGTAGTAACTGCTGGCATAAATACCATAGTTATTCCAGACATTACACCTGGTAAACTCAAAGGAAATATAATTTTTCTAAATACTGTCATATTATTTGCACCTAAGTCATGAGCAGCATTTATCAAATCATTATCCATCTTTGATAGTGCAGTGTATATTGGAAGAACCATAAATGGTAAAAAGTTATATACCATACCTAAAAGTATAGCAAAATTAGTATACAAAATTGCTAATGGCTGTATTCCAAACCATCCTAAAAATGTATTTAAAAGTCCATTTTTTCCTAATATAGCAACCCATGCATAAGTTCTTAAAAGAAAATTCATCCACATAGGAAGAATAAATAATAATATTAATGAACCTCTTCTACTCACATGAGCTTTTGAAATTATATATGCCACTGGATAACCAACTACAAGGCATATTAATGTAGCTCCTCCTGCTAAAAGAATAGAACGAGCAAATACTTTAATATATATAGGGTCGATTACTTCTTTATAATTTTCAAGTGTAAATGCATAACCTCCACCTGACTCTTTTGTAAAACTGAAAAATACTACTAGTATTAAAGGAATTATTACAAATATCGCACTCCAAACTACATATGGATATGCTAAGAAAGATTTTCTCTTCATCTTAGTTACTCTCTTTTCTCATTATATGAATGTCTTCTGGATATATGTCCATGCCTAGTTCTGTTCCAACCTCAGCATTTTTAGTATTGTGAAGTATCCACAATCTTCCATTCTCATTTAATTCTATCTCATAATGCACTCCTTTAAACACAGTAGATGTAACTTTCCCCTTTAACATTCCTTCTTCTGGCTTTACCATTTTTATATCTTCTGGTCTTATTACCACTTCTATATTTTCGTTTTTTTCAAATCCTTTATCAACACATTCAAAATCCCTATTACAGAAATTAACTTTATAATCTTCTATCATAATTCCATCAAATATGTTACTTTCACCTATAAACTTAGCTACAAATGAGTTTTTAGGTTCATTATATATGTCTTGTGGTGTTCCCATTTGTTGTATCTTACCCTTATACATTACGACAATAGTATCTGACATAGTAAGAGCCTCTTCCTGGTCATGAGTTACAAACACAAATGTTATTCCTAATTTTTTTTGAATTCTTTTTAATTCTATTTGCATTTCTTGTCTAAGCTTTAAATCAAGTGCTCCAAGTGGCTCATCTAGTAACAATACTTTTGGTTCATTAACTAGAGCTCTTGCTATTGCAATTCTCTGTTGTTGTCCTCCACTTAATGAGTCAACTTGTCGTCTTTCAAAACCTTCTAGTGCAACAAGTTTTAAAACCTCTTTCACTTTAGCATCTATTACATCTTTTGGAGTCTTTTTAATTTTTAGTCCAAAAGCTACATTTTCATATACATCCATATGTGGAAATAAAGCATATTTTTGAAACACTGTATTTACTTGTCTTTCATATGGTGGCAAATTATTTATCTCTTTACCTTCAAATAAAACTTTACCATCATCAGCATACTCAAAACCTGCTATTATTTTTAATGTAGTAGTTTTTCCACATCCACTTGGTCCAAGTAAAGTTAAAAATTCATTTTTCTTTATATCTAAATTGAAATTATCTAAAACCGTAAGTTCTTCATAATGTTTAGATATATCTCTTAATTCTATTATGTTTTCTACCAATTATTAAACACCTCTATTCTAAAATGATGGTGGCGTACTTACCCAAATCACTTTTGCTGTCGTTTTACCCTCGTTTGATATATAGTGATTTGCTCTTGGTCTAAAGTAAAAGCTTTCTCCTTTTTTTACTTTATTTTTCTTTTCGCCTATATGAACATATATCGAACCTGCTAATACATATCCAAATTCTTCGCCTTCATGTGGCTTTTCTTCTTTATATTGTCCTCCTGGATACAATGTTATTATTATTGGCTCCATTTCATTTTTTTGTGAGTTTGGAATTAGCCACTTCAGTTTATATTTTAAATCTTCATCCTCTGTTTCAAACATATCCTCTTTTGTAAAACTAATTCTTTCGTCATCTATTTCATTAAAAAATTCCCTTAAATTTGTACCTAGTATTTCAAGTATATCTATAAGGGTAGCTATGGATGGTGATGTTAAGTTATTTTCTAATTGAGAAATAAATCCCTTTGACAATTCGCATCTATTAGCTAACTCTTCCTGGGTCAGTTGTTTTTCTGTTCTTAATCTTTTTATCTTTTCACCTATATCCATGTTGCACCTCCTAGTTTCTGTTTTATTTTACTAAACATTTTGTTTACTAAACATTGAGTTTAAAATTTCTAAACAACATAGGTAATTATATATAAAATTCGGATATAATACAAGAGTTTTTTTGACATTTTTTTATTTTTTTACTTAGAATAAATACAAGCATTTTAAAGGCTTTGGAAAATACACAATCAAAGGTGTTCATATTAATATTTATAAAGTTTAGTATCTCTAATTATAAATTAATTAATTCATTAAATACATAATAATACTTCTAAAACATAAAAAAGTGTTAAACAAATAAAAAATTGCTAGAAATCTATATTTTATAGTTTCCTAGCAATCCTATTAGCTTAGCATTCTTTTAATGTTTAAAATTATATATTTAAAAATTTCTTCAAGTTACAACATTTAACCTTTGCTTAAATTTATCATTAAATTACTTAGCTATATTTTGAGCAGCCGTTTTTTTATCCCCACTCATATATAACTTAATAAACTTTATATCATCTACTATAAATCGATGCTTAATCTTACTACAATCTAATTTAAATAAACTAAATACTATCTGTGTAAAATAACCCAATCCAAATGCACTTATTATAGTTCCTATACCAACTTTTCCTCCTAAGAAAAATCCTACTATTAATGCTCCAACTTCTATAGTCCCTCTTATTAAGTTAAGTGATTTTCCAGTTTTCTTTTGAAGTGCAACCATCAGACCATCTCTAGGTCCACTTCCTAAACCACTTCCCATATAAAATACCATTCCAATAGCCAAAAGAATCAATCCTAATATCAACATAATTATTCCTACAAATAAACTATCAGCCTCTGGAATTAACTTACTATACAAAAGCAAATCCATAAAGAATCCAATTAATAGCATATTAAAAACAGTTCCCCATCCTACATTCTCACCAAGAACAACATCAGCTATAACTACTATAGAGCCTACAATTATAGAGGCAGTCCCTATAGTTATTCCTATATGATTTGAAAGACCTTGATGAAACACATCCCAAGGAGATAAACCAAGGTTACAATTTATCGTCAATACTATACCAATTGAACATATAAATAAACCCGCTACTAGCTTTAAAAATTTCCATAATACTTTTTGTAACAAAATCTACCCCTCCTAAACATAATTTAACTACTCACTTTAAATATCAAAAGCCAGCAGTTCTCTTTTAAAAAATCTTACTTTATTAATTTTATAATACACTTCTATGATACATCATTTTATGCTAAATAACTACCACTTTATTACAATTTAGTTACAATTTTTAATTATTTTTTATTATGGATTTTCTAGTTTCAGCACTTCTCAAATTTAGTCCTATATTTTAAAATTCTTTATTATTTTATTGTTCATAAATAGAATAATAAAATAGAAACCACTTAAATATAATAGGAAATTGTATTTAAATGGTTTCTATTTTATTATGTAATACTATTAATATGCAGAATTTAGTTTTGCTTCTATTTTCTTTTGAACAAGTCCAAATATAAATAAGATAAACCAATATACAAACCCTGCAACTAAGAACGCTTCTAGATATTTATATTTACTACCACCATTATAATTTGCTGCCGCCATTATTTCTATTACCCCTATAGTAAAAGCTAATGAGGAACCTTTAATTAAATCTACAAAGTGATTAGATAATGCAGGAATAGCCACTCTTATAGCCTGTGGCATGACTATTCTTCTGAATATTTGCACATTTGTAAGTCCAATGGAAGCTCCTGCTTCATATTGCCCCTTATCTACAGAAGAAATTGCCCCTCTTATAGTCTCTGACATATACGCAGACATATTTATTGATAAAGCAATTATCATTGCAGTAAATGGAGACATATCTACAAGAGCTGGAATAGCTCTTGGTAATCCAAAATACAATGCATACAACTGAACTAGCAGTGGTGTTCCTCTAAAAATTGAGGTATAAACTTTAACAATTTCATTTAATATTTTAACTTTGTTATAGCTTATTAATGCCATTATAGTTGCTATTACTAAAGATAGTACTAGTGATATTAAAGCCATTATTATTGTTTCTTTAGATGCTATAAATATTTCTGGTAAAATGTTAAGCATGAATGATACATCTAAACTCATAAAATTCACCTATCTCTCAATCGTTATATCTTCTCCAAACCATTTTTTAGAGATTTCAGTAAGAGTTCCATCTTTTCTCATAGCCGTTATTGTATCATCAACCTTAGCTTTTAAAGCCTTTGATTCTTCATCTTTTCTAAATGGATACGCATTTATTTCTTCATAAATAGGTTCTCCAACAGAGATAAAATTTGAACCAGCTTTTTTATTTCTAGCAGCTGTTGCAGAAACAGAAATTATCCTTGCGTCAGATCTGCCAAGTTCAAGACCTTCATATGAATCAGCTCCATCATTGAATACTAATTCCATTGAATTATCTTTGTTTTTTTCCTCCATTATCGCTCTTTCAGATGAATTTGCTCCAACTTCGACTTTTTTTCCTTTCAAATCTTCAAGACTTTTTATCTTGTCTTTATCCTCTGGTCTAATAGTTATCATTAGAGGATTATAAGCATATGGTACTGTAAAATCATACACTTCTTCTCTTTCTGGCGTTATACTTATTTGTTGAGCTGCTGTATCTGCCTTACCACTATCCACCATTCCAAGTAATCCACCTGTATCTCCATTATTTACTTCATACTTAATTTCAGAATCTAATCTTTTACCAATTTCATTCCATATATCAATTTCAAAACCTTGCATTTTCCCATCTTCTCTAAAATTAAAAGGATAATACTTTGCTCCTGTAGCTACTGTAATAGTCTTCTTTTCTTCTTTTTTAGGCTCTTCTTTTGTTGAACAGCCTATTGTTAATCCACAAATAACTAACCCTAATGTTAATAAACTTAATGCTCTTTTCCAATACATTAAAATCCCTCCATACTTGATGATATTTTTATTTACATGAATTTAAACTTTATTTATATACCATGATTTAGTTTTATAATTTTTCAACTTACACATCACTCTTTACTTTAATATAAATTGAATTTAAAACATTCATTTTTATGGATATTTCTACAAAATATAAGTTTATTTTCCATTTACCCCAAAACAATCGTATTATACTTTTCATACTTTGTCTAATCGTTTTTTTCTATGTACTTTTTTAATAGAATTAAATTTTACTATATCATTGTAAAATTATAGGTGTACAAAATTACAATAATTAATAATCTAACACTTATAAGAAAATACTTTTTATTAAAAACAAAGATATTAAAATAAAAAAAATACTGTTAAGTAGATATTTACTTAACAGTATCAATATTATTTGTATCTTAACCTATTTTGACTTTATAAATCTTCTTCGGTTTATCTTTGATACACCTACTAGCATAACTGACATGATTATCATTGAAGCTCCACCTAAAATTAATTTAGAGTATGTTGTTGTTTTATTCATAGAGCCGCCTCCTTTATTACCAAAACCCCCAGCTTCCTTTGGATTCCCTTGACTTCTATCTATATTCATATCTCCATTTTTACCATTCATATCACCCTTATCCATATTTCCAATTCCTGGTGGTGTTTTTCCATCCATGCCTTCAGGTGGCTCTGGCATACCACTCATCTTATCATCAGAATTTTCTGTGTCTTTACTTTCACTTGAACTATTATCATCAGAAGTTTCCTTAGTTGAGGAAGATTCTCCACCCAATTGAGCTTTTATAGTTTTACTCATATTTTCTGCGACTTCTAAAACTCCTGGTATTGATTTTCCACCTTTACCCATTGCCCCTCCTGACTTTTCATTAGTATCGTCTCCACTTTTATTAGTATTTATATTATTCTCATTTTCACTATTGTCTGTAGTATTATTTTGAGCATCATTATCCATATTAGTTTTGACTTCGCTTAATGTTAATTCAGCATTAACTTCTTTTTCATTACTTTCATTTTCAAAACTCTTATTTTCATTGTTAGAATCATTATTATTAGATTCTTTATCACCAAATCCCTTATTATCACTAGAATCTTCAATTGAAGATGTTATATTTTTTTCAAATTCTTCATAAGTATAAAATGCTGTTGGGTCTTCCTTTACATATGATGCTATCAAGTCATGTAATTTTGTTGTCATATTTTCTAGATAATCTGAATCCAAGTACTTGGTTACTATTTCTTCTAGATATTCATGGTACTTAGCTTTATATGTATCATTTTTTAATAATGCAGATATTAAAGGTCTATCTTCCAAATTACCTGTTGTAGGTTCATCAATAGCTATAGATTGACTACCTCCACCAAAACCACTAAATCCGCCAAATGACATATTAAAGTCCCATGGCAACATAGAAAACACTCCATCTTGTTCATATAAATAGTAATTATGAGCGAAACTACCTTGATAACTATCAAGATTTAATAAAGCTGTACTTATTGCTATATTTTTGAGGACAGAATCTACATCAAGATATTTTTCAATATCTTCACCTGTGTCTAAAGATTTTAATAGTTTTGTAACTTTAGACCAATCAGCCGTTTTCTTATCACTTTCAATGATTAGATTTGAGTAACTATCTGGGTCATCACCCTCATATTGTAATGAGGCCCCTTCATCTGATTTGTATAAGTCTCCAGTTACATCTCCAAAATTATTTTCAAGATAAGATTCTTTTAACCCTTCTACTGCCAAATATAATCCATGATATTCACCATTTATAGAAACTTTGGCATATGCAAATTCTGGAGTAGCTAATCCCATCTCCTCACAGACACTATAAGTTAAAAATTCTCTCATATAAGATGGGTCAGAATAACAGTTATTAAGGTTTAATTGAGTAAGACCTTCCATACTTTGACTAGTATTATATTTATCGAAATTAATCTTATAGCTATATCTATCACTATCACTATTTGCTACGGATGTAAGACTTGAATTTCCTTTAGTTCTTATACCAACGTTTCCATATGTGTCTCCATTTACAGTTACTTTTGCAACTTTAAATTCTTCTTTTATCGCATTTTCATTCATGTCTTCCAAGTCACTTTCATCTATTTCTATATTAACTTCCATAACCTCATCTCTGTCAAAATATTTTTCAATATATACATTGCTATATAAGTCAACATTTTTATTACCATATGTACTGTAAACTCCAACTACTGCACATAAAAATATAACCATAATTGAGATAAGAAGGGTAAATTTTTTATCTTTCATAAAAGATTACTCCTCTCTATGCTACATAATCACCATTATAACTTACAAGAACTGCATTAGTAACTCCATCTACTTGGCTTAAGTCATTTATAAGACTTGTTTCTCCATCTTTCATTCTTACTTCAAATACCAACTCTATACCTTTTTCTGGTGTAACACTTTTTGATTTTATTTGATATTTAGAAAATACTTTTTTAATTTTATCAGTTGCAATGTCCTCTGAATTCTCATTATTACAATTTACCATCAATATATATGGTGTTTCAGATATTGTTTTGTTTGAAAAGAATATTAGAATCAATCCCATGATTATTGAACCCATAACAGCTAGTGGAATCAAACCTGCACCTAAAACTATACCTGAGCCTAATGACCAAAATAGAAATACCAAATCCATTGGGTCTTTAATTGCTGTTCTAAATCTTACTATAGATAAAGCACCAACCATACCTAGAGATAAAACTACATTTGATGTAACTGCTAATATTACGAAAGTTGTAAGCATTGTAAGTGCTACAAGTGACACATTAAATGGTCGAGAATACATAATCCCCATATAGGTTTTTTTGTAAATCATATATATAAACAAACCTACTAAAAATGCTGAACCTAGAGCTAAAGCACTATCTACAAATGAAAAACCTGATACATTTTCTATAAAACTTGATTTAAAAATATCGTTAAACGTCATAACTAAAATCATCCTTCCTGTTTTTTAATTTTTTTATTTTATTTAGATACTCTTTATATAAGATTTAAATTTCAATCCTATATATACAATCTACTCGATGCATACTTTGAAACTGCTGTAGAAGTAGTTTTATTAATCTGAACCAAATCTTTTATAAAATCTGGTATAAACTCATCATATTTAACTTCTAACACAGTCATATTTTCATCAATAACTGATACTGTTGGCAATTCTTTATTGAATAAATCGACTGAATTTACAGAAGTCTTAATATCACTATCGATTGTAACTCTTACATTTCCAAGTGGATAGACAAAAGCTTCTCTATCATAATCAACTATACTTTTTGCCTCCAATCTTTCACATTTTACTTTTAAATAAAACTCTCTTAATAAGCAGTTTGTCGATTCTTTTAAAAACTCAATGTCATTTTTTAATATCTTCTCTACTTCTTTTTTAGTTAAATTAGCTGATAGTTTTGACGTCATATTATAATGTTTTATTTTCTTCTCCAATTTTATATAAGAAGGGTCATTGTTATAAAATCTTATTCTAAACTTTTCTCTCATTGCAACTCCATTTAACTTATCTAAAAGTGCTTTATCTTCAGGAGTGTCAAAGTATAAACTTCTGATAAGATACTTTCCATCTTTTGATGCATTTCTATCTTTTTTCATTATTGGATAAAGTCTTGATTTTAAAGCTAGGACATCAGCTTCAGTTATTTTGTGTTTCATCTCAAACCTATAGTTTAACTTCTTATTCATTATTATCACCTCTCAATTCATTTAACTATGTTTGATTTATTTTATATTTAGAGTATACTTCACTTGACTTTGTTAAATCTCCGTAAAATAAGTGCATCTTTATGGCATATATGTGGCAAACAAGATTAAGCTGATGAGATATCTATGAATTTATTTATCTAAGTTTTAATAATAAATTACATTTTTATCTGGAAATTAAATTTTATATGGTATTAGATTCTATATAGTCAATAAATAGTTGTTTTAGAAAGCAAAAAAGAAGATGTCACTTATAGATAAATTAAATATTTTAAATAAAAAATCAAGTTTATTATTCAAAATTATATAATCTATAGTTCCATCTTCTAAATTTATAATACTAAATAATTAAATTTATATAATTAAAAATATATATGCTTAATTATGTTAAAATTAGTTTTACTGCGCTCCAAACAAGTACTAGTGCCATAATAATATTGATTACTTTATAATGCTTGTTTATATATTTTTGTAAAATACCTCCTGCTAGAGCCCATGTCAAAGTACCAGATATGCCAACAAGACTACTACAAACTGCTGCTGATAATAAATATTCAACTGACTGTGACACAGGTATTACATACCCTGTATATACAGTAATGGCAAATATTATAATTTTCACATTAACAAACTGCAAAATAAATCCAGTCCAAAAGGATTCTTTCTTCACATCACTATCATTGTTTGGTTTGCTCTTAGCTACTTGTATTGCTAACCAAATAATATAAAGTGCTCCTATGTACTTCATAATACCAGTAATCATTGGTATAAACTTTGATAATTCAAGGCATCCAAGAGCACATATAAACATAATACATATAAATCCCATACTAATTCCTATAACCACTGACTTTCCTTTTTTCCATCCATTATTGCTAATTGTGTTTAATGCAAGAATATTATTAGGTCCTGGTGTAAAACCTGTAACAAATGCATATGGTAAAAAAGATAATAAAACTTCACTCAACACTTGTAATCACTCTCCTTTTATATTATAATACTATAAATTAAACAATAAAAAAAATCGAAATATTTAAATCTATACTTCAATTATATTGAATGAAATGAGGATGAACATGTATTTTAAATACCTACAAACTTTTAAAACTATAATAGAAGAAGGTAGTTTTTCTAAAGCAGCAAATAAACTCAATTACACACAATCAACAATAACATTCCAAGTACAACAATTAGAACAAGAGTTATCTACACACTTATTTGAAAAGATAGGAAGAAAAATGGTTTTAACTAAAGCTGGCAAAAATCTAATACCTTATGTGGATGATGTTCTATGTTCTGTTGATAAAATGAAGAATTTTGGTACTGACTTGTCTGAGCTACGTGGTGATTTACATATCGCAATGGGAGAAACTCTTATTTGTTATAAAATACCTCCTATTTTAAAACGTTTTCATGAAATGGCACCAAATGCAAGGCTATTTCTTCGCTCAATGAATTGCTATGATATTAGAAATTCTTTGCTTGCAGGAAACATTGATTTAGGAATATTTTATAAAGATATTGGAGGCCTAGGAAATTCTATTTCTACCTATACTGTTGGAGAATCACCTTTGACACTAGTCGCATCCCCAAAAGTAAAAAAACAATTTCCTGATTTTATTACTCCAAACCAAGAATTAGATATACCTTTCATAATAGATGAGCCAGCATGTATTTTTAGACAAATGTTTGAATCATATTTGAATGAAAAAAATATTACTCTAGACCATACGATTGAACTTTGGAGTATACCTACTATTAAAAATTTAGTAAAAAATGATATGGGAGTGTCATACCTTCCTACATTTGCAGTAGAAGATGATTTGAAGACAGGAGAACTATGTGCAATAGATACAGAGTTAGATGATAGAAACATTGTAGCAGTATGTGGTCATCATAAAAATAAGTGGATTAGTCCCCTTATGCAATTATTTATTGATTTAGTTGTTTCAAATGAAAAATAGATAGACTTATTTAAAGTAAGTCTATCTATTTCTTATCATATTGATTATTTTAATTACACAACTTCTTCATCGTATTCACTTGAAAATTGGCTATTATAAAGTTCTTCATAAAATCCTTTATTTTCAATAAGTTCTTTGTGATTTCCTTGTTCAATAATAGTGCCTTCTTTCATTACCAATATTAAATCAGCATCACGAATAGTAGATAATCTATGTGCAATAACGAAGCTAGTTCTTCCCTTCATCAAGTTATTCATTGCCTTTTGAATCTCAACCTCTGTTCTAGTGTCTACACTAGAAGTTGCCTCATCAAGAATTAACACTGATGGGTCTGAAAGTATTGCCCTGGCAATTGTTAAGAGCTGTTTTTGACCTTGAGATAGATTAGAAGCATCCTCAGTCAATACAGTATCATAACCTTGAGGTAAAGTTCTTATAAAGTGGTCTACTCTTGCTGATTTTGCTGCACTTACAATCTCATCCATTGTAGCGTCTGACTTACTATAAGCGATATTTTCTTTTATACTACCATTAAATAACCATGTATCTTGTAGAACCATTCCAAACATAGTTCTAAGTTCTCCACGTTTTAAGTCTTTTATATTAACTCCATCAATAGTAATTCTTCCACCTTGTATCTCATAAAACCTCATAAGTAAATTTACAAGAGTTGTCTTCCCAGCTCCTGTAGGTCCGACAATTGCAATCTTATCTCCTGCGTTCAATTTAATATTAATGTCTTTCATAAGAATAGAATCATCACTATATCCAAATTTAACATGTTCAAATTCTACTTTCCCTTTAGGCATGTTGATAACTTTTGAATCTTCTTTGTCCTTTATTTCTTCAACTTCATCCATAACTTTAAAAACTCTCTCTGCAGATGCAATTGCAGCTTGAAGCATATTTACGATATAAGATATCTCTGTAGTAGGCTCTGATGCTTGATTTACATATTGTATAAACGCCTGTATACTACCAAGAGTCATTGCTCCAGTTGATGCAAATACACCTCCCACAACTGCTATAATAACATACCCAATTTGATTTATAAATCTAATAATTGGAGATATAGCATATGATGAGAATTGAGCTTTTCTACTAGCATTATAAAGATTTTGATTTAGTTCTTTGAAGTTTTTTATAGTATCTTTTTCTTTGCTAAATGCCTTGACCACTATTTGACCAGTAAACATCTCTTCTATATTGCTATTTAATTCCCCCAATGCTTTTTGATTTTCTGAAAATCTATTTTGTGATTTTCTTGCAATTATAACAGTAATACCTAAAGAAACAAGCAATGTTACAGCTGATACTATTGTAAGTGGTATACTTATGCTTATCATCATTACAATAGAACCAATCACTGTGACCACTGCTGTAATAAGTTGCATTAACCCTTCTTGTAAACTATCTGCTACCTTCTCTAAATCATTTGTAACTATACTAAGTGTTTCCCCTTTTTTGTGAGAATCATAGTATTTAAGCGGAAGTTTATTTAATTTATCACTTAAATCTTTTCTCATATTAAGAACTAAACTTTGTGCAACACCTGACATAATATATTGTTGTATATATATAAATACTGCACTAATTAAATACAACCCCAGAAGTATTGATATTATGCCTCCCATAGTACTAAAATTCACACTGAATTTTGTACCTGTTTGGACTGCAGTTTTAATCCCATTAAATAATTGGTCAATAGCTTTTCCCATAACCATTGGTGCTAAAACTGTAAGAGCTGAACTTATTAGTACTGAAATAAAAATCATTAATAACTTAAATTTTTGTTTTTTCATATATTTCAATAATCTTTTAGTAGTCTTTTTTGCATTTTTAGCTTTTTCTGCTGACATACCATCCTCAAAACTAAGTACATCTACATCTTGTTTTTCTGTTATTTTTTCACTCATATTACACCTCCAAATACACAGATTGATTCTTCACTCTATGCAAGTTCTTCTTTACTAAGCTGTGAATCTGCGATTTGCTTATAAACTTCACAATTTTCAAGTAACTCTTTATGTTTTCCTATACCCACAATTTCTCCATCATTCAAAACTATAATCTGATTAGCATCCATAATTGTACTTATACGCTGTGCTATAATTATAGCTGATGAATCTTTAATTTCATTCTTCAATGCTTTTCTAAGCCTTTTATCTGTCTTGAAATCTAACGCAGAAAAACTATCATCAAAAACATATACTTCTGGTTTTCTAACTAATGCTCTTGCAATAGATATTCTCTGTTTCTGACCACCAGATAAGTTATTTCCTCCTTGTGCTACGAACGAATCATACTTATCTTCCATATCAGAAATGAACTCATCAGCTTGGGCTATATTTGCAGCATGCTTTACTTCTTCAATACTTGCATCTTCTTTTCCATATCTTATATTTTCTTCTATTGTCCCACTAAATAAAAAGGCTTTTTGTGGTACAAATCCAATCTTGTCTCTAAGCTCTTTTTGGGGCATATTCTTAATATCTTGACCATTTATAGATATTTCTCCAGATTGAATTTCAAAAAAACGTGGTATTATATTTGCAATAGTGGATTTACCAGAACCAGTGCTTCCTATAATTGCAGTTACTTCTCCAGATTTTGCCTCAAATGTTATATTGTTCAAAACTGGTTCCTCTGAATCTGAATATGAAAATGTTACGTTTTTAAATACTAAATGTCCTCTTTCTGAAGTAATATCTTTATATTCATTTCCATCTACAATTTCAGGTTCTATATCTAAGATTTGATTTACTCTATCTGCACAAGCTCCTGCTCTGGGTATGTACATAAATACCATTACTCCCATAATTAAATAAAATAATATTAAGATACAATACTCAACTAGTGCCATTATATGACCTATCTCCATATTTCCATTACTTACTCTCATACCACCAAACCAAATTATACTCACTATACCTAAGTTCATTATTAACATTACAACAGGCATAAGTACTGCAAATATTTTATTTATTGAAATTGCCGTTTCAGAATAATCTATTGCAGTTCTATCAAATCTCTTTTTTTCAAAACGACTTCTATCAAAAGCTCTTATAACTCTTACTCCTGTTACTACTTCACGTAATACTCTATTCATATTATCCATCTTTATTTGCATCATTTTAAACAATCGGATAACCTTCTTACCAACCAAAAATGCAGATAACATGAATAGAAACATTACTGTAACAATAATAATTGTCATTACTTTATCTATAGAATATGCTAAGAATAGACCAGAAACAGTTATAATTGGTGCTGGTAATACCAATTGAATAAACATAAACAAGGATTGACCTATTAAAGTAATATCACTAGTACTCCTAGTAATCATTGAAGCTGTACCTATCTTATTAAAATCATTTATTGATAAATCTTGCGATTTTACAAATACTGCTTCTCTAATATCTCTACAAAATCCAGATGAGAGATTTGATGATACTTTACAAACTAAAACAGCTGATAAAGCTGTTATACCTGCTGCTATCAACATAATTATACCTGTCTTTACAATATAATCTACATCCCCTTTTACTACACCATTATTTACTATACTCGCTGTAAGTGTTGGTATATATAAAGTTCCAAGAGTTTGTAAAAATGTAAACATCAGCACTGTAACAATTAAAACTCTATATGGTTTTAAAAAACGAATTAATTTTTTCATACAATCACACTCCTTTATAGAATATTATGATAAACTATACTGTAACAGGATAGTCAAGGAGGAATTTTAATTATGAGTCAAATTTCGAAAAATTATTTCACAACTGGAGAATTTGCAAAGATTTGTGGAGTCAACAAAAAGACGCTTTTTCATTATGATGATATAGGTCTTTTCTCTCCAGAGTTAAAGAAGGAAAATGGGTATAGATACTACTCATACCATCAACTCAGTATTTTTGGTATAATTTCTTCACTTAAGGAAATTAAAATGCCTTTAAAAGAAATTAAAACTTATATAGATAAACGTACTCCCAATTTGCTAATTGAACTTTTAGAAAAGAAAACTATTGATATTAATAATGAAATTGAAAAATTGAATAATATTAAGGCTTTAATGGAGTCTACCATTTCATTTACTAAAAAAGCATGTAACATAGATGCAAATACGATTACTTTAGAAGAACATGAGGAAGAGTATTTAGTCAAAACGCCTCTTACTTATAAGGAACCATTTCTTGGAGATGATGATGAAAACTTTTTATATGAATGTATTAACTTTATGGATAGCTATGATTTAGGTGATGATGGTATGATTGGTTCAATCATTAAAGGCGAAGATATAATGAATAGAGATTTTGAGTCGTATTCATATTTATTTACAAAAGTTAATAAAGACTATAAGAAATATCCTACATCAATCAAACCAAAAGGGCTTTATGTAACTGCTTATCATAAAGGAAGTTATGAAACTATTAATAAAACTTATGAAAAACTCTTAGAATTTTTCAATCAGAATAATTTATATATGGGAGACTTTGTTTATGAAGAATATCTCCTATATGATATAAGTGTAAGAGATTCTAATGAATATCTAACTCAAATATCAGCAGAAGTTAAAATGTAAAAGGAGATACTAAAGAATACAAAAGTGAATGTAAAGATTAATAATAAGAATAGCAAATTAAATAAACTCTTTATAATACTATTATCTAAAGCATTCAAAAATTTATTTAAAAAGATGTAAGTAATTTTATATAAAATCACCTACATCTTTATTTATATTCAAACTAATTTCTAGAGTTATCTAATAGCCATTTATCTGCATCTTTATAAAGACTGTCAACCATCTCTGGTCTATCTATTCCAGGTAGTTCTTGATTTATTTTATATCCATCTGTACTAAGCATGTAAGAAAGACTTGCATATGAAGGTCTATAATCCTTTATATCTTCCTTAGAAATTTTGACATCCCCATCCTGATAAACAGGTAAAATTATATCTTTTTCATATATAGCATCCATAGATATTATATACCATATATCGTCTATCTTTTGAGTCTTATACAGAAACTTGACATCTGACTGAAGTTCCACTAAATTTCCATCTATTTCATTTCTAATATGGATAGCTCCCATTGTAATTGATACTGCCTTATCTTTATTTACCCAAACTAATGTATCACAGATTTTATGTGGCGCATAAGATTTCATATTACTTGACTCTTCTACGAACCCCTCTCCACTACCTTGATACCAAGATATTGAAACAGTAGATTCCTTTGCAAAGCATTTTTTCATTTCATCCCATAACGCATTATCTCTACAAAACCTTTCAAATTCTATAAGCTCTTTTACACTATTTTTATCCACTATATCTTCTATAGAGTTCTTTCCTGGTCTACTTAATAACATATTCTCAATCTCCTTTAACATAAACTTCTTTTATTTTTAGCAATACTCAATTCATTATCTTACTTTATTACCCTTTATCCATACACCTTTTATATTTCTAGTTGCTACTATATTTTTAATTGGGTCACCTTCAACCATTACTAAATCAGCTCTTTTCCCCTCTCTTATTACTCCACGGTCATTAAGACCTAATAATTTTGCTGGTAAACTTGTTGCACTCTCAAGTACTTCAATTGTATTAAGACCTGCTTTAACTAATAATTCAAATTCACGATGAAGAGATTCTCCATGTTTCACTATACTAACAGAATTTTTATCATTGTTTGCATCAGTTCCAGCTAATATCATCACTCCAGCTTTTTTCAATGTAGCTGTATTTTCTATTGCTGTTTCTAACCTAACATCTTCTCTTCCTGTAGCTTTCTTTATATTTGATACTATACTTTCCATCATAACTATAGTTGGAATTGATATAAGATTTTTCTCTTTTATCCTTTTGGCTACATCCTCAGATAATTTACCTATAAAAGGAATATGATTTATTACATCAACATTTGCTTTTTCTGCATATTCATAAGCTATAGTTGTAGGTGCATGAGCAAATACTTTTTTCCCATGTTCATGAGATATCTCAACTACTCTTTTTATTGTCTCAAAATCAAAAGCCGTTTTAGATGTTTTAGGGTCTTCTATTATGATTTTTACAAAATCTGCTCCTTGTTTAATTTGTTTCTTAGCAAAATTTTCAGCATCTTCAATAGTATGTATTTTACTATCTTTAAACCCCATTCCCATGAGATGAGGGTGAGATTCTGGTGCAACAGGTTCATATACACTACGAATATCAGTTAATCCGTCTAAATTTCTTAAAGATTCTACTACATCTTTACTATTAGTTGCCATATCAAGCATAGTAGTTATACCCCAATCAGTTGCGTCCTCCAAGTTTTTTAAACTATCCAAATGTATATGAGAATCAATAAATCCTGGAAGTAAAGTGCATCCTTCTCCATCTATAGTAATATCAGCTATTGTTTTTGATGATATAACACCATCTTTTATTACAACACTCTTTTGTTCTGAAAGTTTTTCTCCATCAAATATTTTAACATTCGTAATTTTAGTTACTGCCATACTCCACACTCCCTTTATTTTTATTTATTAAAAATCTAATTCTTATTTAATTAAAAATTTCTTACTTTGATATTTTCTTAATTTATATAACTAATTATATATAAATTAATTTACCTAAACTATGTGTTATAACCTAAACTTTGATGTAAAATATACTATATTGATTGTGCTATAGTACAATAAAGTATAACTAGAGGGGGTTTAGCATGAAATTAGCAGATTTAATGAAGGATATATCTCAATATATCTCAGTATTAAAGCCATTTACAGATGAATATATAGACATTACTAGCTTGAATATTTATAAGAATAATCAAACTGAATTTACTACTAGATGTTTATATTTAGGAAATATATCAGATATTACTGTGGATTTGAACAATATAAATTTTTTAGGTATATTTATACAAAATGAAGTTAACATTGATTTAGAAAGATACAATTTAAACTCAAATATTTGTATCATAAAATCAAAAAAAGAAAAGTATGACCTTTTTAGTGAATTGTTAAATATTATGAATCAAGAAATACATCTTAGTTTATGCTCTCAAAGGTTTTTTGATGTAGTTTCTGAGAATAAAGGCATACAATATTTAATTGATATAGCACGTGAAGAATTTGGCTATCCTATGATAATTCGTGACTCTACCTTCAAAGTCTTGGCTTCTTCTTACGATGTTAGTGATATATTACAACTTACTGAAGATTCTAATGGAGACAAATATTTAGACGAAGAAACTATAAATTACATAAAATATCAAAATATACATAAAAAAATACATTATAATAAATCTATTAAAGAAGAAAATAAACCAGACAACTGGCTTGGTACATTAATCTCATCCGTATGTGTAGAAGAAATTGAAATAGCTCATATAGCTATCTGTGAATGGAAAATTCCATTTAATGAATTTCACTTCAAATTATTAGAATCACTTAATAAAGCTTTATCTCTAGAACTACAAAAAAATAATCTGTTTAATATAGATAAAAAACTTATTCCTAATTATATACTTTCTGATTTGTTAGAAAAAAAATATCTAGATGATGATACTATAAGCAGAAGATTTCATTATTTAAATTGGACTAAGTCAAATTCATTAAACATAATGGTAATAGTGAACAAAGATAATAATTACTTTGACAGTAAAGTTCCTTTTATTATGCAGTCTTTAAGTGCATTTATACCATCTAATAATTGTGTAGTATATAAGTCTGCTTTAGTTGTTTTCATTAATGATTCTTTAATTCATAATTTAATTGAGCATGAAAATAAAGAATTTATTAATTACTTAAAACTAAATTCACTTTATGCTGGAATAAGCCCGAGATTTTCAAAGCTATCTGACAGTTGGAAGTATTATATTCAAGCCAAAAAAGCTAGTGAAATTGCTCAAAAATATAACATAAACTTTTCTCCATTTGGGAAAAGCATACCATATATCCTCTACGAGCTACTTAGTGCCAACTATGATTTATATGACCTCAATCATCCTGCTGTAACCAAACTAATTGAAGAAGATAAAAAAAATGGTTCTAATTTGCTAGAGACCTTAAAGCAATATATCTACTTTAATAATTCGCCAAGCAAAGCAGCTGAAGTTTTAAATATCCATAGAAATACTCTGTTTTATAGAATTAATAAAATAAAAGAAATTACAGGTATTACACTAGATTATGCTGATGAAATACTTCAGATTTATATTTCTATAAAAATGATTGAAATTAACTCAAGAAATAAGACCTGTTTCAACACATATATAGGCATGTAAAAACATTTTGACACACTTAAATCACCATTGTAAAAGATATTTGATAGATTTTACCCTCTCAATATGACAAAATAATTATGAAAGGAGCGATAGCTACATGGAAATTGGAAAGAAACTGAAAAATGCTCGTATAAATTCTGGATTGACACAGGAAAAAGTTGCAGAAAAAATTAATGTATCACGACAAACAATTTCAAATTGGGAAAATGAGAAATCTTATCCAGATATTATAAGCGTTATCAAACTAAGTGATTTGTATTCCATTAGCTTAGATGAATTATTGAAAGGAGATAATAAAATGATTGAACATTTAGAAGAAAGTACAAATGTAGTTCATAGTAATAAAAAGTTAATAACTGCAATTATTATCAACATTATATTACTTATTTTATTTGTGTTATTTAATAGATTTATACCAGACAACTACTACTTTATGGCTAGTGTATTTTGTATAGCAATAATAAGTTCATCAGCATTGTTCTACCAAATTATAAGAAAATTTTAGGAGGTGTACTCATTATGGAAGCGAATAAAAATATGCTTATTTTGATATGTTTTGCTGTAGCTCTTGTGGGTTCAGTTGGTGTTGTATATCAAATTTATCATATGACTGTGATTGATGCAAAAGCTCGTGGATTAAAACATCCTAAATTGTGGGGATTATTTGCTATGAATGGTAATAATTCGAGTGGTTTAATAATATACTTAATAGGTAGACGAAAATACCCTATTATAAATATGTCTAAAGAAGATTGCAAAGAAATTGAATCTAGAAAAAAATCAGTTGGAGTTGGATTGATTTTTTTGGCTATCAGCGCTATAGGTTTGGTAATCTGTATTACATTATTTTGAGTTAGAAAGATGCTAGTAAATGGCTAGATTAACTGTTTTTATTATCCACAAATAATAAATTATACTATTTTAAAACTATAAAAAGTAAGGAGAATTTATATGAAATTGTCTAATAAAAAGGAAGCGAAAGATGAAAAATCAGGAATGAAGCAGTATATAACTGGAGCAGGAGGTTGTATTGTCAGCAAATCAATTCTCAATGGTACATCAAAATTGAAGTGGCTTTTTAGAGAAGACAGTAAATTTGGAAATGGATGGATTGCTTTTGGAGATACAGATACACAAGAGTATATTGACAATCCTAAAAACATGACAATTATAGATTTTAATACTCTTATTAATATTGAACCAACTACTTTAAATATTTTTTATATGCCTATAGGAACAGACCTAGAATTTTGCTCTGATAAAAGTGGAAAATATTTTATTGACACAAACACAAGAAAAGAAATTAGAGAACTAGTTAAACATCCTGCACAAATAGCATTTGAAAAGAACCTAAAATTTTTAAATCAGGAAAATTATCCAGTAGAATTCTTTCAAAGCTTGTTTCAGAAAAGTGACAAACTCGAACCCTTAATTGTGGGAGAGACAGATTTTCCAAGTGGAGAAGTTGTCCTTGCAGACCCTCTTGCATACTTAGGTAGTGAATATGAAACTTATTTAGAAAGAAAAATACCATCTGGAAGTTATCCTGTAGAAATTTCTATCTGTCATTCTGAAATTGTTGGACTTAGAATTGTAGCAACTAGATTAATTATTAGTGACAAACAACCCATTAAATATGAAATTGCTATGCCAAAAGGAAAGAAAATCGACGACTTTGGACAATCAGGAGCATGGACTTTCTTTGGTGTAGATACAGGATTAGCTTGCTTTTCAGATGCAAAGGTTGCAGAAAAATACAAAGATTTTATAATAAAATGGCAAAATGAAAATCCAGATAAAAATAAATATAACGATTATTTTTCAGCACTTTTTAAAAAAAGCTATGAAATGTATCCAAATGTACAGAATAAATATGGCAATTTTTTGATTTGGCAATTACCACAAACACCTTATAGATTAATTATGCTAACAAGTGGTATGGGTGATGGTATTTATAGTGGATACTGGGGACTTGATGCAGATGGAGAAGCCACAGAACTTATAATACCATTTATGAATCCTACATATTTTTAAACCATAAAACTTATTGCCAATTTGGTTTTAATAAATAGAATTGTTTTAAAATACATAATACTTAATTATACATGAAAATAAGGCTATGTTTTTTATAGTCATAGCCTTTAACAAATACTTACAAATTCACTACATGAGTCAAATTTTTCAATAATTTAACTATATACTCAAACTATATCTTCTAAATTCACTGTATGTATAATTCTTCTTCAAATAAACAGTAAGAATTTTTTCCAGAAGCCTTCACATTATAAAGAGCTCTATCTGCATTTTTAAACAATTCTAAAAATGAATTTCCATTTTGAGGATGTCTTGCAATACCTATACTAACAGAAGCCTCAAAGCTAAAACTTAAATCATTGTAGTTCTCATAAAGTACTCTATTTAATTCTTTAGCTTTTTTATGCAAATTTACTTCTGATTGATAATCTTGCATATATACTACAAATTCATCCCCACCAATTCTTCCAACTAAATCTTCATTCCCAAAACTATCTTGTATCTTCTCAGCAAAAGTTTTTAATACAAAATCACCAAATGGATGCCCAAAATTATCATTTATTTCCTTAAAATCGTCCAAATCAATAATGAATAATGCATCTTTTTTATTACTTTTATTTGTAGATATAACTTCTTCTACTAATTTTTCAAAGGTTCCTTTATTGTATATATTTGTCAATGAGTCACTTTCTGCTCTAGTTTTCAACTCTTCGTATTTTTTTATATCGCTATCTACATCTACAATTACACCTACAACCTTCAAAAGTTCATTTTCATCATTAAAAATCTTGGTTACTGATGTCCTACACCAAAGGTATTCGCCATCAGATTTTTTTAAACGATAGATTATTTGATTATGTTTGTTATTTTCTTTAATACACTTAAGAAACTCTTCAAATCCCCTATAATCTTCATGATGAACTAATTCTTTATCCATAATCTCTTTTAAAAGATTGTCACATTTATTACTGTATCCAAATTTTTCATTCCATGCTTGAGATACAAATGATTTATTTTCTTTAGCATTCCATTCAAAGACAACAGAATCAGTCTGTTCAACAATAATTTTATAACGTTCATTACTAAGCCTTAATTCTTCCTTATGAATTATTTCTTGCTCAAGTATTTCATAGTTCATAGATAATTTAGTTTTATCTATAATAGATTTAAATAGATAAAACACAATAAAATTAATATATAAAATGCCAACACTTGATATTAAGTTTAGAAACTTTAAACTTTCAGAACTAAAAAACTTATTTGTATCAAATATAGAAACAGTCAGAAATAAGCTTAATAAAGGTATTGCAAGTAGAGTAATCCAATATTTTATTGGCATATCTGAATGTACATCTTTTTTAAATAAACAAACAATTTTGCATATAAATAAAAAAACTATCTTAGATAAAATTGTGGCTAGTACTCTTATAGTATTGTTTTCAAACATTATTTCGAAGCCTTCTTTTATAAATAAAACAAAAATACTTGTTACCACAATTTCTGATAATATAAAGAATACATTTAATAAAACAGTAGCAAACAATCGTGTCTTTATATTTCCTTCATATAAAAATGATGATGAAAAAATAAGGATGAAAATTAAAGGTGTTGTGATTACAGGATTTAAAGTTATTAAATTACAGGCTCCTAAACATATTATAAAACCCAATCTAGCATATCTTACAACTCTTGTATATCCTTCTTTCTGACCTAAAAAATCTGATAAAAACATATGGACAACAAAAGCTTCAAAGATAACTGTTACTAAATTTGTAATATCAAAAAGCAGTTGTTCTTTCATACATATTTTTTATAAAATAAGAAGCTTACTTAAACTAAATACACTTCAGATTTTATTTTTCCTTTCTGCATATATATTTAAGCATCTACCTTAATTGTCAACCATTATAATATATGTCAGCTTAATATTGTTCTTTTTTCAACAGTATACAATAGATATATGTAAAAAACAACTTCAAATATTGACATATTTTCTTTAATATATATCAATATTATCTTTATAACTTAAATACTATAGTAAACTTAGCTCCTTTTTTACCATTTTCAGCATATATACGTCCACCATGTTTATTTACAATAGATTTAACTATTGATAATCCAATTCCATGATTTCCCCCAACCCCCTTATAAAATCGTTCAAAAATATGAGGTAAATCGTCTTTATTAATACCAATCCCATCATCTTCAACTACAACAACTATATTTTTTTGATTATATTTACATACGATTTTAATTTCACTCTTAGCATACCTTAAAGCATTTTCTATAAGATTCATAAATGCTTTGGATACATTTTTTTCATCACATTCAAATAGAACCATTTCTTCATCAAACTCATAAATAAATTTTATACCTTTATTTGTCGCTCTTACATTTTGTCTAGAACCACAGTTTGAAAGTACTTCCCTTAAATCACATTCTACAAGGTCATAATCTCTAGTTATATTATCAATTTTAGATATATATAACAAATCTTCGACCATATCACTCAATCTATCACTTTCTTCAAGTATTATATCACTTGCATGTTTGCTATCTATTACATTATACTTTATGGCTTCTGCATAACCTTTAATGGACATAAGTGGAGTCCTAAGTTCATGAGAAGCATTTTGAAAAAATATTTTTTGTTCATTATCATACTTATCAAGATATTCAGCACTCTTATTCATAATATTTGAAAGTTCTACTAATTCCTTATCTGAAAAGTCAAAGTAAGTTCTTTTAAAATCCCCATGACCCATTTTTTTTGCAAAACCACACAACTCTTTTATAGGTTTAGCAATTTTCTCAGATAAAACTACAGCTGTAAATATTGCTAATATCCCAGCAAAACACATTACAAATATCAATACAATGTTTATCTTTTGAACTAGATTTAAAGTTTTTGATATATCTATAAAAAGAATCAAATACTTATCTTGTTCTCCATATATACTAGTTATTTTTACAGTCGAAATATAGTAATCCTTACTTCCAGTAGAGATACGTGTGTTTTCATCTGAGTTTAAGTCTAGTTTTTCATTTTGGATACACTTTTTAATCGATTCCATCTCATCAATATTCTTTAAAAAATCATCCTCTCTTGTTGGAAATATCAAGTTATACTTCGAATCAATCACCATAGCATCAGCATCTGATTGTGTTTCTGCCATCCTAACTTTATCTTGTACATTTCTCATAAAATTAGATAATGCTTTTGGCGGAAGCTTTCCATCATCTTGAGGAGGCTTGATAGGTCTAAAATTACTATCCATATGTTCTACTATTTCTGTAGATTTTGTTAGCTCTTCATTTGCAGTAGTTTTTATGTATGTATCAAGCAATACATTAAAAGATACTAATATTATCATAAAAACTACAATTATTAAACACAATATACTCAACAAAATCCTAGTTTTTATACTTATATTTTTCTTTGAAAATTTTAATTTAAGTATGGATTTAATCTTAGTTGTTCTCTTTTTATCATTTTTATTTTCCATCTGAATTTTTCTCCTTTAATCTAAACCCAAAACCCCAGACAGTTTCTATCAAAATATTTGTATATAAAATTTTTTTACGTAGTCTCTTTACTGTATCATCAGCAGCTCTTGTCTCAACTTCAATATCATATCCCCATATTTTATTTAATAATTCATCTCTAGAAACTGCCCTGTCTCTATTTTCAAACAAATAGGTTAATAAGTTGTATTCATTTGGTGTTAAGTCTATATTGTCACTTTTATTTGTAACGATTTTATTTTTTTTATTTATTGTTATATCACCAAATTTCAATTCCATATCTACAGAATCACCATACTTATCATAAATTTGTTTCTTTTCAAATTCTATCCTTCTAAATATCGACTTTACTCTCATTACTAAAGACATTGGGCTAAATGGCTTTGTAAAATAATCATCACTACCCAAAGTTATCCCTGTAATATAATCTATATCTGTATCTCTTGCAGTAAGCATGATTATTGGAACAGTACTCTTCTCACGAAGTTTTGTACATACATCAAAACCACTTAAACCAGGCATCATTATATCTAGGATTACTAAGTCACACTCTTTTTTATTAAATTGCTCTAAAAGTTCATCACCTGTTTTAAAATCCATAACATCATGGCCTTCATTTTTTAAGAATGTCTTTACCAAATTTCTTATATTATCTTCGTCATCTGCTATATAAATTAACTTATTCATACACTCACTCCTTAATAAACTCTTAATTTAAATTAAATAGTATAAATACATTGATTAAACAATAAAATCCCAATCTGTAAGATAAATAATATTTTTTACTATATTTAAATTATATCAGCTTTTTATGCTACATTAGTTTTAAAATTGTTTAGATTTTAAGGCAATTTTAAGGCAAAAACAAATTATTATAGAATTTACCAGACTCAGTACAAATTGTTACAAAATAATAATCCAACTTCTAACTATATTTATTCATTTTCTAGCAAAACTGATATTTCTCAGACTTTTTGTTGAATATTCAAATAATTAATATTATAGTTATATTAAGTAATACAGTTTACTTCAAGCATAAAAAAAATTTATTCATATATCATACTTATTCCTTTCTCAATTAATTTTATGGATTTCTTAAACTCATCGACAAAATTATATTTCAACAAAATAAAACCAGGTAAAGTATTTATGAAGGGAGAATTTAAAATGAAAAAAGCTCTTAGATATCTTTTATTTTTAATTATTCTATTAAGTATGTATTTTTTAGCTGTTAAATTGAATTTTGACTTCTATTGTAAATTTGGCACTGGTTTTATGCAAGACTTTAAAAAGTTTATTTTTATTAATTTAATCTCCTCTGGTAGCATTGGTTTATTGTTAGGAACTGAATTATTTATTAAGGAGTATAAAAAAAATGGCAGTTGGTATCTTGATATTCCAAGATTAATCCTTCTCTGTCTTCCATCTTTTTTACTAACATTAATGCCTGTATTAATATTTATGTTTCCAGTTGGCAAAATTCCAATTATAGGTAATTTTATCATGCTTGACCGAATACCACTTAATATAATAATTTTCAATATATTATTTGGATACTTTTTGATAACGAGTTTTCGTAAAAAGTAATAACTAAATAACTTAAATAAAAATAGCTATCTTTAAATAAACTTTATTATTTAAAGATAGCTATTTTTTACTTAAATCTAATTATATTCTTATACTAATTTATAATCTTTTGGATTCAGTTTACTTGCTGCTGCTTCATCTACTATAACTATAGTATCTTTGTGAAGTTGAAGTATAGAACCAGGAACTTCTGGAGTTATATCTCCATAAACAGTTTTGTATACTGCATCAGCTTTTTCTTCTCCTGAAGCTAAAAGTAATATTTTTTTAGATTTTAATATTGAACCAATTCCCATACTTACAGCTTTTTTAGGGACATCTTCTCTTGATTCAAAGAATCTTGCATTAGCTTCTATTGTAGATTCTGTAAGTTCAACTACATGAGTTCTTTTTGCAAATTTATTGTCAGGCTCGTTAAAACCTATGTGAGCATTACGGCCTATTCCAAGTACTTGTACATCTATACCACCAGCTGCATCTATAGAAGCTTCATAATTTATACATTCTTCTTCAATATCATCAGACATTCCATTTGGTAGATGAGTATTCTCTAACTTTATATTTACATGATTAAATAGATTCTCTTTCATAAAATAATCATAGCTTTGGTCATTAGATACTGGTAACTTATAATATTCATCTAAATTAAAGCTTATTACGTCTGAAAAATCTACTATGTTATCGTTATATTTTTTTACTAAATCTCTATACATACCTACTGGTGTACTTCCTGTAGCTAGTCCTAATATTGAATTTGGTTTTAAAACTATTTGAGCTGCTATCATCTCAGCTGCTTTTTTACTCATTCCATCATAATCTTTACATACTAATACTCTCATCTTGTTCCTCCTAAATTTTAGCTAATACTTTAATTGATATAAATTCAATTTACTATTTTTTACGTTACTTTTACATTCTTTGAAGTTTGTTTTTATATTATATATTTTTATATACTACTTCTCCCAAACAAAGAGTCATCTTGCAATCTAAATTCTCATCAAATATAGCTATATCTGCATCCTTACCTATTTCTAGACTTCCTTTTTTGCCATTTATACCTAAAGATGTTGCAGGATTTAAAGATGCTAAATTAATAGCTTCATTCACTTTAAGATTTGTATTATCTAAGAAGTTAAATACCATTTTATTTAAAGATAATACACTTCCAGCTAATGCTCCATTTTCAAGTCTAGCTTCATTCCCCTTAACAATTACTTTCTGACCTCCAAGGGCATAATCTCCATCTTCAAGCCCACCAGCTTCTATAGAGTCTGTTATCAAAATAAGTCTTTCTTTCTCTTTATTATTCAATATAAATTGAAATAAATCTTTATTTATATGGATTGTATCTGCTATTAATTCACTATATACATTAGTTGTAAGTGCTGCACCAACAACACCTGGGTCTCTATGATTTAAACCAGTCATTGCATTAAACATATGAGTTACATTTGTTACGCCTAAGTTTATAGCTTCTTTAGCTTGCTCATAATTTGCATTACTATGACCAATAGATAATACTATATCTGTACATCTTTTTATTTCTCTAGTAAAATCAAAATCAATGTCCTTCTCTGGAGCATAAGTTATAACTTTTATAACATCTTTATATTCTTTGATAAATTCATATTTTGAATTTATTATAAATTTTTCGTTTTGTGCTCCTTTATAATTTTCATTTATAAAAGGCCCTTCTAGGTGTGCACCTAATACCTGTGCTCCTTCAAGTTTTCTATTTTGGGCTTTTTTTATAACTTCAAGCGCATCATAAACATGTTCTTTATCCATAGTCATTGTAGTTGGAAGAAAAGAAGTTACTCCATGTCTCATTATTGATTTTGAAATTATCTCAATAGATTCATCAGTAGAATCCATCGTATCTTTACCCATATTTCCATGTATATGAATATCAATAAGCCCTGGAGATATATACTTTCCATCAACATCTATAACTTCACAATTATTTGGTACACTATCTGCTATATCAATTATTTTTTCATCAAATACGAGTACTTTATTTTCCAAGATTTGATTTTTTAATATTATCTTTCCATTAATTAAACATTTCATATTATTCACCTACTCACTCAATACTATTTCATATTGATATTTATCTGTTCTAAATATTGATATGGTATATTCTATAGGATTACCTTCTCTATTATAAGAATTTCTATGAAGTTTAAGAGCCAAAGCACCTTCTTCTGTCTCCAAAAGTTTACTTTCTTCATCAGAAAGTATTATTGGTTCCATTACTTGCTCAGCTTTTTGTATCTTATAACCATATTTTTCATTTAACACTCTATATAATGAAGAATTATCTAATATCCCTTTTGTAAGACCCTTACACATTTCTTCTGATAGATATACTATTTCCAATCCAAATGGCTCTCCATCAGTATATCTAAGTCTAACAATCTTATATATATTTGTTGTATTATCACTTATTCCAAGTTTTCTTTTAACTAAATCATCAGGTAGTTCCATTTCAAAGGATAATATATCAGTCTTTATATTTACTCCCTTTTCTTTCATAACATCAGTAAAACCTTTTACGTTTGAAAACTGATATTTCTTTTTTTGCTTTGCAACAAATGTTCCTTTACCTTGTACTCTATAAAGAAGTCCTTCTGTAACTAATCCAACAATCGTTTTATTTACTGTCATACGACTTACATTTTGTATGTTGCAAAGTTCTCTTTCTGGCATTATTGCATCGCCTTCTTTAAGTTCGCCAGTTTCTATCATATTTCTTATTATTGAACTTAATTGAGTATGCAATGGTATGTTACTAGATTTATCTACTATTTTCATATAGTCACCACTTTTCGATATGGTATATACCAATTTTGGTATATACCAATTATACTTTAAAAGAAATTTTATTTCAATAGTTTTTAACTTATTTTGTAAAAATTTTAGTAAAATCTAAAGACAAAAAAGAAATTGAAGTTTATACTATATAAGAAGCTAGAGAATTGCAAAATACATAGATAACTACATTATTTATTACAAATTTCACTAATACTAATACATATACTGTGAAAAACTACTATATAAGTATATTATGGCTAAATTATAAATATAAAATGAGAGGATGATTTTGATTTGATAAACATAGGTGATTTTAATAAACTTACGGTAAAAAGAAAAACTGAATTTGGATATTTTTTGGATGGACAGACTAATAATACAAAAGACGATATACTTCTTCATAATAGACTAATTGGAAAAAATGAAATAAATATAGGTGATGAGGTAGATGTTTTCATATTTAAAGATTCTGATGATAGAACTGCTGCCACTTTAATTCCTCCTTTAGCTAAGGTTGGAGATGTAGCACACTTGAAAGTAGTTGACAATACAGATATTGGAACTTTCATAGATATGGGACTTTCTAAGGACATATTAGTTCCTTTTAAAGCTAAAACTTATCCATTATTTAGAGATGAAAAATATTTATTTTATATATATTTAGATAAAAGTAAAAGAATTGCTGCCACTACAGATATAGATTCGTATTTATCAACAGACCATACTTACAATGTTGGAGATGTTGTAACTGGAATTGTATATGGATTCCAAACTAATAATTCTGCCATGATATGTGTCGATAATAAATATGCTGGTGTAATACTTCATAATGAATACTTTACTGAATTAAAAACTGGCGATGTTCTTGAAAATTTACACGTTATAAAGGTATATGAAGATGGAAAACTAGGTCTTTCTCCTAGAGGAAATAGAAAAGATGAACTTGATACTTTAGAAAATAAAATCTTAAGTTATTTAGAAGGTTCTGATGGATATATGAGATTTAATGATAAATCTGACCCTAAAGATATTTCTATATTATTTAATTCAAGTAAAAAGAATTTTAAAAGAGCTCTTGGAGTACTTATGAAAAAAGGATTAATCTATCAAGATGAAGAAGGAACTTATTTAAAGTAGAATATTTAGATTTAAATTCTTATACTACTATATACTGATTGTAACTACATTATTTTTGTAAAAAAGTATTGAACTCAATAAAATTTGCACAATAAAAAATCGAAGTAAAAATGAAAAATATTTTCTATTTACTTCGATTTTTTAAGTTTAACTATTTAGGAGAAATACACATGGATTTAATTCAGTTAAAAATAAAAAAAGATAATTCTCTAATAAAGTACATTAAGATTATCAGAAAATTTGATAACTCCTTATCTGTTAATGTTATTAAGGAAACTTATCTTCACTAGAATTTCTGGATAATTGGCTAAAGACTCTTAATCAAATAAATCTTGAGGTAGAAAAAGACATAGCTAGAGAAATAGAGTAGAAAAAATATATTTTATACTTTGAAATTTGAGAATAATGTAGATTTAAACATACAACTCTAAACCAACAAATAGTGGTATGCTATGAAGCATACCACTTGTTATTAATATCATATTCTTCTGCATATAATTCCTTGTAAACTTACCTAATACATTATAAATAAACCTACTAATGTATGCAGAATCAATATATTTATTATTAATTTTGTATAAATTTACTTCCAACGCTTTAATGTCGGAAAGAACTTGTTCATCATTGTTCTTGCTTCATCTTCAGTCATATCCTTATTAGTTTGAATCATATGAGGTACACAAATCTCTATCATCTCTTCCATGCTTACATCAGCTGTAAATTCACCATCTTTGAAACAATAACTACAATAATCAGTACTTTTACTTCCATCTTTATTTGTCCCATATAATTCATCAGTTTGTCCCATTGGCATTGCACAACATTGGCAAAATTTAATTTCTTCCATTTTAAATCACTCCTTGTACTTTTCTTTGGCTCTTAACCATATTCAAATTATATCAATACTAATATGACATGTTTATGTCATATTAATAATAAAAAATGAAATAATTCCACTAAAATATTGTACTTTTAAGGTGATTGAAAGCTGGAATTTTAATAACTATCTTTCTTTTTTATTATGTAGGATTGTAGACTCTTTTGACATCCATTTTTTTCATAGAACTCTTCTACTCCTGGCTGTGCACCAAAATATAGCATAGTTGGGGTATTCTCTTTGGCAAGCTGAAAAAGCTTGCTACCAATGCCTTGTTTCTGATACTCTGGAAGAACAAGCAATTCTGTAATTGTTCCAAAATAATAACCATCTGAAAGAATTCGCAGACATCCTACAAGCACTTTATCATTATAAGCAGTTATATTCAAAGTTTTTGATAATGCAGTCTGTGTTTCATCCATATCATAATCTCCTGGCCATATCCTATTGACGAATGGTATAAACATTGAGGCATTAAGTTCTTGGTCATTAACTTTATATTCCATTATCTCTTGCACCTCCATAAATTTAAATTTATTAATTTATAATATTAACATTATATCATTCCCACATAGACACAACAATAAAAATCAGCATGCCTACATTTTCTAACACGTTTAATCATAAAGATATGTATGTAAAGGTAAGGATATATCAGTATAAGCCTATAATAAAAATGCCCCTATATCCGATAAAATAAGGATATATGAGCATATAAAAATTTATATTCTATTTACTTTAGTTTTTATTGCTGCTTCTTTAACTGCTTCAGCAACATTTTTTACAACATTTTTATTAAATACATCTGGTAATATATATTCAGGGCATATCTCTTCATCGCTTATAGTATTGGCGATTGCATATGCAGCAGCTATCTTCATCTCTTCATTAATCTCTTTAGCCTTAACATCAAGTGCTCCTCTAAATATTCCAGGGAAAGCCAAGACATTATTAACTTGATTAGGGAAATCTGAACGACCTGTTCCCATTATGAATGCTCCCCCTAGTTTTGCGTCTTCTGGCATTATCTCTGGAGTAGGGTTTGCCATTGCTAGTATTATTGGCTTTTCAGACATACTTTCAACCATTTCCTTTGTAAGAGCTCCTGGACCTGAAACACCTATAAATACATCTTTTCCTTTTATAATGTCTTTTAAAGAACCTTTTTCATTTCTTATATTGGTTACTTCTAACATTTCTTTCTGAACATAATTTAGATTTTCTATACTAGCCTCTAATGCACCACTTCTATCACATAATATTATATTTTTAACATTCATATTAAGTAGTATCTTTGCTATAGCTATACCAGCAGCTCCTGCTCCATTTATTACTATCTCTAAATCTTCTATTTTTTTATTTTCAATTAATTTTATTGAATTTATTATAGCCGCTGCAACAATTATTGCTGTTCCATGTTGGTCATCATGAAATACAGGTATACCTAAAGATTTTTTTAGTCTTTCTTCTATCTCAAAGCACCTTGGAGAAGATATGTCTTCCAAATTTATTCCTCCAAATACTGGTTCCATCAATTCAATAGATTTAACTATCTCATCTACATCATTAGTCTTTAGACATATAGGAAAGGCATCTACATTTGCAAATTGTTTAAATAATATAGCCTTACCTTCCATAACAGGTATAGATGCTTCTGCTCCAATATCACCCAATCCTAGTACAGCACTTCCATCACTAACTACTGCTACTAGATTTCCTTTAGAAGTATATCTATAAACATCTTCTTTATTTTCATGTATTTTTAAACAAGGCTCTGCAACTCCTGGCGTATATGCTGTTGATAAATCATCCTTATTTTTAATTTCCACCTTGCTCTCTACACTTATTTTTCCTTTATTGATTTCATGCATTTCTAATGCCAATTTTGCATAATCCTTAGACATCAATTTTCCTCCTTAAATTATATACAACTATTTTTTAATCTTGATATTCATATAAATTTATAAACTTTATTTGCATTCATAAAGTGCTCGACCTTGCTCATATATATTATTTCCATAACTATCTATAGCTACTGTAAGCTTAAGGTCTTCTACTACAATCTTTCTCATAGCTTCTGCTCCTAAATCTTCATATGCAATAATTTCACATGATTTTATTGAATTTGAAATATATGCCCCAGCTCCACCTATTGCAGCAAGGTAAACTGCTCCATATTTTTGCATCCCTTCTATGACTTCATCACTTCTTTTTCCTTTACCTATCATAAGTCTAAGACCTCTTTCTAAAAGAGGTATAGTCAAGTCATCCATTCTATAGCTAGTTGTTGGACCAGCAGCTCCTATAACTTCTCCTGGCTTTGTAGGAGTCGGTCCTACATAATATATTCCTTGACCATATACATCAAAAGGCAATTCCTCACCTTTATTTATACAATCTATCAGCCTTTTATGAGCAGCATCTCTTGCTGTATAAAGTATACCACTCAAACTAATAGTATCTCCACAATTTAATTTAGCTATATCAATTTCACTTACAGGTGTAGTTATTTTTATCATTTTATTTTCCTCCTAAATTACTACCTTCTTATGTCTTGATGCATGGCAGTTTATATTTACAACAACAGGAAGACCTGCTATATGTGTAGGAAAAGTCTCTATATTTAAGCCTAAAGCTGTTGTAGTTCCACCCAATCCTTGAGGCCCTATACCAAGCTTATTAATAGATGCTAATAATTCACTCTCAAGTTTAGCTATATTTTCATCTTTATTAAATTCTCCGAGTTCTCTAAAAAGTGCCTTTTTAGCTATTTGAGCACATTTATCCACAGTTCCTCCTATACCAACTCCAATTACCATAGGAGGACATGGGTTAGGTCCAGCTTCTGAAACTGTATCTATTATGAATTTTTTAATACCTTCTAAACCATCTGAAGGTTTTAACATTTTCATCTTGCTCATATTTTCACTTCCAAATCCCTTAGCTGCAAACTCTATTTTAACCTTATCACCCTTTACCATCTCATAATGGATAATAGCTGGTGTATTATCTTTTGTATTCACTCTGCTAATAGGACTTACAACAGACTTTCTTAAGTATCCTTCTTCATACCCCTGTCTTACTCCCTCATTTATAGCATCAGTAAGTGTATCTCCTTCAATTACAACATCTTGTCCTAATTCAACAAAAAATACAGCCATACCAGTATCTTGGCATATTGGTATATTTTTTTCTTTTGCTATTTCAGCATTTTCAACTAATATATTTAATATATTTTTTCCAACTTCACTCTTTTCACTTTTAGCTCTTTCTTTTATACAACTTAGAACATCTTCTCCTAAATATAGACTTGCTTCTATACAAAGTTTTTTTACATGTTCAACAATTTGTTCAGATTTTATTTTCCTCAATCGAACATCCCTCCATTACTTTATAAAAAATATTCGTGATTACACTTACACTTTACCATTATTCTTAAAATTTCTCAATATTTTTGTATAATTACATATAAGCAACTGAATATTTATTTAAGAGTTATTATTAATGTTATAAACAATATATATCCTATTATTAAGCACATAATCTCTATATTTTATATGTAATGCTTATTTTTTTATTACATCTACAAATTCTACCTGTATAAGCTTTTGTAAATCAAATGGTGACAGCTCTATTTGATAGCCTATTTTTCCTGCACTCACAATAATCGTCTCCAGATTTTTTGCACTTTCATTTACAAAAGTTCTATAAAGCTTTTTCATACCTATAGGAGAACATCCTCCTCTAATGTATCCTGTAAACTTATTTATATCTTTTACATGAATCATCTCCACACTTTTCTCTTTAGCTACCTTTGCGGCCTTTTTTAGGTCCAAATTTTCATGTACTGGTATTACATATACATATATATTCTTACTAACTCCTTGAGTTACTAGAGTCTTATACACTTCATTTACATCTCTTCCTATATCATGTGCTACCTCAACACCATCTACATGTTCACTTTTCACTTCATAAGACATTACTTTATAATCAATCTTATTTGAATCTAATATTCTCATAGCATTAGTCTTAACCATACATTCACTTCCCTTTTATAAAATACGAACATTACACATCTTTTCGAATATTCTGTACTATTTTAACGCAGCCTTATAGATTTTAAATAAGTATATTTTAAAATGACAATATTATTATAACTCTATATCAACTTCAAGACTTCATTTTTTTCCAATTCATTAGAATTTTTTAATATTTTTTTTATTCTAATTGGAGAATCTCCTAAAATGAATATTCTATCTGCTAAAAATAATGCTTCCTCTATATTATGAGTTACAAATAATACAGTTCTCTTTTCTTTTTTTAGTATCTTTTTAAAATTATCCATTATAATTTGTGTATTCTTTACATCAATAGATTTAAAAGGTTCATCCATTATAATATTTTTTGATGGGTATATAAACGCTCTGGCAATGTTTACTCTTTGTCTAAGACCACCACTAAGCATTTGTGGATAGAACTTTTTATATTCGCTAATTCCAACTAATTCTAAATACTCATCACAAATTTTATTTAGTTGAACCTTATTATAGTATCTATTTACGACTATCTTTATATTTTCTTCTACTGTTAACCAGTCTATAAGTCTATCATCTTGAAATATATAACTAGCTTCTAATTTATTTTCTACTCTATTCAATTCTTCTTTGATACTTAGATTGTCAGTATCATTTTTAATAATTCCACTTATTATGTTCAAAAGTGTAGTTTTTCCACAGCCAGATTTTCCAAGAATACAGTTAACCTCATTAACATAAAAATCAATATTAAAATTTTCAAATATAATACGATTGTCATACCTTTTATTTATATTTTCAATACTCAACTTTATCTTTTCCATAAAAAAGCTCTCCTTGCTAAAAACTTTTGAGTTATTTGTAAAATGGCAGAAATTAATAGAACGATAATTATCCATGCAAATATTCCAGATGTATTAAAATTAATTTTTTCAGTCTGTATCATAGTTCCAATACCATATGTAGGTTGACTATAGACCTCTCCTGCTATAGCAACTTTCAAGCTCAAAGAAAATGTTGACACTAGTATAGATATAATTTGAAATTTTATAGCTGGCAAATAAATTTTTAGTACCTTATCTATAAATCTTATTTTATATACACTTGCCATTTCTAATAGATTCTTATCTATATTAAATATAGCACCTAAAACGTTATCATATAATATAGGAAAAACTATAGCAAATCCAACTATAAAAGGCGTGCTATCTTTTTCAAACCAAATAAGTGCAAGTACTACCAATATCATAGTTGGTATTGAACGTGCTAAAGCATTAATTGGTTTTAATAAGTTTCTAAAAAATCTACTTAAATAGGACATTATTGACAATATAATAGCAAAAACCATAGCAAATAAAAAACTAAAAAAACATCTTCCCATAGAATAAAGTATGTCTATATAGAAATTAGAATTAAGTATGATTTCTTTAATACTATTAAATACTTGAACTACTGTTGGCAAAAAGATATCATTATCAATTTTCAAAGCAATAATTTGCCATAAAAATAAGAGGATAACACAAGAAAGTGTTACCTCTAATTTATCTATAAATTGTTCTTTATTTTTTTTATTTTTCAACAGAGTATATTGCTTCATCAGGTACTTTGCCTCCTAATGTCTTATCATCAAAATCAGCCAATTTATCATAGTAGTTTTTGTAGTCTTCAAGCATATCTTTAACTGGAATATATTTTAAATTAGCTCTTTCAAGAGCTTTTCCTATTATCTTTGATTCAGTAGATATTTTTATTTTTTCAGAATATGCACCTAATTCTTCAGGATTTTTATTTGCCCAATCTATACTATTTGATAATTGACCTACAAAAGAATCAACAAAATCTTTATTATCTCTTAAGAACTCAGATTTTACAATTAATGTAGATTGTGGATAGCCCCCTTTTGAGATACTCATTTCCTTCCATGAGTCATTTAAACTTTTTATGATTTTTATATCTGGATTTTTAGACATCAAAGCACTAAGTGCAGGTTCTGGAACAATACCTGTTGTAATTTTACCAGTAGCCAATAATGGTACTAATTCACTTGCTGAATTCACATAATTGAACTTTATATCTGAAGAACTTATACCCTTTTGCAATAAAATACTCTTCATAGTTATATCTGGAGTAAGCCCTTTACCTGTACATCCAACTTCTTTACCAAGCAAATCAGAATAGTCTTTTATATTTTCTGTTGATACTAAATAAAGTGAACCCATTCCTACAGTACCAACGATATTATATGATGAAGTTTTATTATATGCTATTGCAGCCATATTTGATGGAACTATAGCTATATCTACATCTTTTTTCATCACTCTCGTAGAGATTGCCTCTGGTGTCTTCTCAATACTATACTCTGTTTCATATCCCTCTTTAATTTCTGGATTTTCATTTGCAAGTTTAGCTATTGCTACTGCTGGTAATCCATCTGGAACAGCTACTTTTACTTCTTTAACAACTGATAACTCTTTTTTTGGAGATTTACTTTGCTCTGATGAACATCCTACCAAAAAAGTCACACCGAATACTACTAATAATATTATAGAAATATACTTTTTCATCTTTTCCTCCCAAAGCTAACATCTTATAAAATAATTATATTTATTTATATTAATTTCTGTTAATTTATCGAATTATCCTTCTTATTTAAATCTTTTTATTTATATTATCTTCTAATATCTTTTCTTTTTCTTAGTTGAACTTTTTTGTTGATTCTTATTAGTTTTGTTATTTGTATTGGCTCTTTTATTTTTATTTACACCTTTAGATGTATTTTTCTTAGAATTATTTCTATTAAAATAAGGCTTCTCATCTCTTGGCTTTATCAAACATCTATGCCCAAAACCAATTAAGTCTTCTCTCCCAGCTTCTACTAATGCAGAATATACTAATTCATAATTTCTAGGTGCTCTATACTGTAATAAAGCCCTTTGCATTGCCTTGTCACGTTTTGCTTTAGGTACATAAACTGGCTGCATTGTAAGTGGGTCTATACCTGTATAAAACATTGTCGTAGATAGAGTTCCAGGCGTAGGATAAAAGTCTTGAACCTGCTCTGGTTGATAATGAGTATCCCTTAAATACTCAGCTAACTCTATAGCACTATTTAATGTTGAACCAGGATGGCTAGACATTAAGTATGGTATTAAATATTGCTTTTTACCCAATTCTTCATTTATAGCAAAAAACTTCTGTCTAAACTTATCATAAGTTTTTCCTGCTGGTTTTTGCATATATTTTAAAACTTCTTCTGATATATGCTCTGGTGCTACCTTCAATTGACCACTTACATGATGCTCTATCAATTCTCTAAGGAACTTATTGTTTTTATCTGCCATTACATAATCATATCTGATACCAGAACGCACAAATACTTTTTTTATTTTAGGTAATTTTCTTACTGCTCTAAGTAAATGTAGATACTCACTATGGTCTGCATCTAAATTTTTACATGGTGATGGTGATAGACATTGTCTATTTTTACAAGCACCTTTAGTAATTTGTTTATTACATGCTGGCCTTCTAAAATTAGCTGTTGGCCCCCCAACATCATGTATATATCCTTTAAAATCATCTAAATTTGTTATTCCTATTGCTTCATCAATAATTGATTTTTCACTTCTACTTTGAACTGCTCTCCCTTGATGAAATGTTATTGCACAAAATGAACAACTTCCAAAACATCCTCTTGAGCTTACTATACTAAATTTAACTTCTTCTATCGCTGGTATACCACCAAATTTTTCATATACAGGATGGTATGTTTTTTGATATGGTAAACCATATACTTCATCTAACTCTTCTCTGCTAAGAGGCTTTTCTGGCTTATTCTGTACTAAATACTTACTTCCTTGAGGTTGAACAATTACATTTCCTCTAAATGGGTCTTGCTCATCATATTGAATTTTAAAAGCCTCTACATATTTCATTTTGTCTTCACATATTTCTTTATATGATGGAATTAATATATATTTATCATATATTTCATCCAAAGTGTCTGCAACATAACATGTCCCATCAATATGTCTAATATATTTTGGGTCATATCCATCATTAAGTGCATTGGCCACCTCTACAATCTGCTTTTCACTCATACCATAAACTAATAAATCAGCACCACTATCTATTAACATAGATTTTCTAACCTTATCACTCCAATAATCATAGTGTGCAAATCTTCTTAAACTGGCCTCAATACCACCTATGATTATTGCAACATCGCTATATGCTTCTCTTATTTTATTGCAATAAACTATAGTCGCTCTATCTGGTCTATAACCCATTTTTCCACCTGGAGAATACATATCTTTATCTCTGTGTTTTTTACTAACAGAATAATGGTTAACCATTGAATCCATATTTCCTGCATTAACTAAGAACCCAAGTCTAGGCTTTCCTAACCTCATAAAGTCGTCTGTAGTCTTCCAATCTGGTTGTGCTATTATTCCAACCTTATATCCAGCATTCTCTAAAACCCTAGATATTATTGCTGTCCCAAAACTATGATGGTCTACATATGCGTCTCCTGTAACTAGAACAAAATCTAATTCTTCCCATCCTCTATCTATCATGTCTTGTTTACTTATTGGTAAAAACTTATTTTCCATATTATCACCTGCTCAATATATATTTAACAAATATTTTTCATACAAAAGTATCTTTTTATTTTGTTCTTAACGCTTAATTATATCACAAAAAATACTTAAAACCACAACTTAAATAATTTATATAGACATTTTAAGTCTAATAAATTTAAATTGTGATTTTAAGTAAATTCATAATACTATATTTTAAACATTTTCTTCAGGCTCAAAACTACTTACTTCATTCCCAAATATTAAGCATGCATCTTTGCCATCAAACCATTTCAGAGTAGTTGTAGTTATATTTGCATTTATATCAAATTTTTTATTACGCATAAATGATTTACAAGTATCACTGCTATCTTTTAAATGCCTCATAGGACATTTTTTACAAGGTTTGTTTTGATTGTTTAAGATTGCCTTATAACATAAATCCCCTATATGAGTATTTGGTGCTGACTCAAGCATTTTTTTATTTATAAATAACAATTCATAAGTATTTCTATCAACAACATACGCCCATATATCCATATTGTCCATTACAGACTTTTGAATCTTTAAAGACTCTTCTAGCTTGTTTTGTATACGCATTTTTAATAAAAACATACTAAGTGTTTTAGATATAAAGGTTAGTGTATTTACTTCATCACTAGTCCACATACGATTATATGAACATTCATCAAAACCTACAAAACCTCTAAATTCATCACCCTCCAAAATTTTGCATTGTAATATTGAACGTATATCTTGTGGCTTAAGTATTTTTTTCTCATCACTACCCAAACTATCAATATCATTACAATAAAATAATCCATCTGCATTAAAGTTTAAAAGATAATTGCCTAAATCATCATAATAAATATTTTTAAGGTTATCAATTTCTGAACTTATCCCCTCATTGCACCATTCAAATGTATTCTTACAAGCTAAATTATCATCTGAGTTTTCAAATATATAGACACGACTTACATTAAAATGCCTACCTACAATATCTAGAATTAAGTTTACTGCCATTTCTATATCGTTTGATTCATATAGTATATCAAATATATAGTTTGTTATATGTTCTTTAAAAGTCCTATCTATATTGACATTTTCATACGTATTTCTTGTATTAGTTATATATTGTGCTTTATCAATTCTTTTATCATATAATGTATAACAATTTTTACCTTTTCCTTTAGCTGAATAAAGAGCTATGTCTGCACGTCTAAATAACTGCATATAGTCCAGACCATCTTGTGGAAATCTAGCAATCCCTACACTTAAGGATATCTTATAATTGTTTCCTGCCCCTACAAAAGACCTTTCAAAGGCTTTAACCAATTCTTCAGCTTTATTTATAATATCTCTTATTTCAGAAACGTCTTTCATAAAAACAATAAACTCGTCTCCACCAATTCTTCCTACTATATCAGATGCCCTAAATAAATTAATTAAATCACTTGCAATTTCACTTAACACAGCATCCCCATATAAATGCCCTAAATTGTCATTTATTCCTTTAAAATCATCAATATCAATAATCATTAAAGCACCTTTTCTTTTTTTATCTAATGTTATGTACTCTTCTATAAGCGATTGAGATGCTTTTTTATTATATAAGTCTGTCAAAGGGTCTTTTTCTGCCCTTTCTTTCAATTTTTCAGCTTCTCGCTTTACCTCATCAATATCAGTCAAACTCCCTACAACCTTATAAGGCATTCCATTATCATCAAAAAGTGTTGTTGCCTTTATGCTAAACCAGGCATAAGTAGTATCCCTAATTCTAAGTCTAATTTCACACTCTTCATATTCACTACCTTCTGAAGTAAGTTTAATTAATGAAATAAATTTATCCATATCATCCTGATATATATCTACTGATTTAATTAGATTTTTTGTTGCATTTTCGGTTATAGGGTCATAGCCAAACTTATTATACCAGTTTGGTGAAATATTCATTTGGTCTTTTTCTATATCCCATTCTACTATGATATTTTGAGTCTGTTTTATAATAATCTCATGACGTTCTTCACTTTTTTTAAGCTGTTGTTCTAATAGTTTAGCAGAAGTAATATCTACAATAACACTACATAATACAGATTTCCCATCTTCATAAACTATTTTTCTACCTTTTAATAAAATCCATATAATAGTTCCATCCCTTTTCTCTATTCTTTGTTCACTCGCAAATGTATCACTTATTTTGAGTTGTTCATTAATACTATCAATAAGTCCTCTTCTATCATCTTTAAAAATCAGTTTTATTAATTTATTATTTAGTTCGTCTTTCAGTTGTTTACGTGTATATCCAATCATATTTAAATATCCTTCATTTAAATATATACTGTCAAAATCATCATTTATCTCAGTTATAACTATACCACCAACAATATTATTATTAATAGCTTCTATTTCAAATCGTTTTGAATTTAGCTCTTCTTGTGTCTTTTTAAGTTCTGTTATATCAGTTAAAACTCCCTGAATACACTCATTTCCTTTGTTATCCTTTATAGATTTACTTCTCTCTAAAATCCAAATTATACTTCCATCTTTTTTTACAATTCTATATTCAACTTCAATTTTATCTTGTTTTTCTAACTGATTTAGGATAGTACGATTAAACTTGTCTATATCTTCTTTGTAAATCATATCTTTAAATTTATTTTTAAATATTCTATTTAAATCTTCATCAGAGTAACCTGTAAGTTCTAGAAACCCTTGACTTACATATGACATAGTCATATATTCATCTTTCAGACAGTTTTTAACACCTCCTAGTATATTATCTGTAAGTGCTTTAAACTTTTCTTTTTCGTTTATAATGACCCTAGTATTATTATTTATAATGTAGGCTATGTATACTATGAAAATCAATATAACTAGTAGTATTTCCAATGCGAATATATATACATCATAAGATATATTTTCTGACTGAATAGACACTATTTCATTTGGTACAACAGAAAAAACATACCAATCATTAATCCCAAGTGGTCGATAATTTAGCATAAATTTCTCATTATCTAAATTATAATTAGAATATCCCGATTTATCATTTTTCATATTTTCTTTTATGGTTTTTATACAATCTACTTCATTACAATTATCTTTGTTGAAAAGTTTAAATATACAGGATATCATTTTACTATTTGTACTTTGAGCAATTATATCTCCATTTTTTTTTGCAACAAAAACATCTGCCTTTTCATCAAATGCTGATAATCCTAATAATTCATTTAACTTTGTTGAATCATAAATTCCACTTAAAACACCCACTATTTTCCCACTTTTATAAATGGGTGCTGATAAAACTATTATTTCTTTTTTATCGATACTAGATTTTAAAGGCTCTGATATATTCCTTTCCCCATTCTTAGCTTTTTTAAAGTAATCTCTATCTTGAATATTACTGATGATTCCATCATTAGAATAACTTTTTCCATCCAATCTAGAAACAGTCATACTAGTTAAAGAACTTCGATTTACACTAGAATCCATTAAATCAATTACCATTTCATCATTTATATTGTTCAAATTTCCAATAAAATTAGCAATAGATTCAAGCATGTCAAATTGACCACTAAGTTTTGTCTTGAGATTAATTATATTATGTTCTGTAAACTCGGACAAATATGTATGTGTGGTTTCCTTTAACTTATTATCTAATTTAAACTTGAACTTAAAAATAGCACCACCCGTTAAAATAATTATAATAATAAACAAGATACTAATACCTAATATTCTTGGCTTTAGTCTGTTAATCATACTCACATCCTCATTATATAATTATGTTATTTAATTCTTCAGTAGGAAATTATCTTAAAATAGAAAAAATATTTAACTAAAACCGAGTATTCTTTATTCATTTTGCAAACATTTGCATTCATTCCTATTTTTAAGATTTTTTAATAAATATTTTATTTCTTCCTATATTAGAATTAAACAACATACTTTCAGATTTATTTATAAAACCTTGGTTCATACTTTACTCTTAATAAATATTAAGAACTCTAACTCTATTTTTAATTTATCAAAACTGATAATGTAATATATTCATTATTATTCATTCCTTTTCTAATTAATTACTATCCCCTTAATTTCATACAAAAAAAATAATATGTATTATCGGATAATAATTCTAGCATAACATTATAATGTCCTTTTATTTTTTCATTTTTATAAGTGTGAAAATATAATTTATTATTATAAAACATAAATTTTCATTCTAAATTATAACATAGAATACTACTATCTATATATTAAAATTATCCATTTTCTAAAAAAAGGTAACTATTATTAAAAATATTATCTTCTAGTGTTTATATATCATATATAACTTTGAACAAAAACAAGGGCTAAAAAGTGTAAATCTCACTTTTTAGCCCTTGTTTAATTATTCATTTATTTCATGTAGAAATAGCCCACATCTTACTTTAGGTTCAAACCATGTTGATTTTGCTGGCATTATCTTGCCTGCATCTGCTACTCTTATCAAATCCTCAATACTAGTTGGATACATTGCAAAAGCTATCTTCATATCTTCATTAACTCTTTTTTCTAATTCTTCAAGACCTCTTATACCACCAATAAAGTCAATTCTTTTATCTACTCTAGGATTCTCGATTCCTAAAATAGCATCAATAACATAGTCTTGTAATATAGAAATATCTAATGAATCAACAGGGTCTTCTATTTCTAATAAATTCTTATTAGCCTCCATTTTGTACCATTTATTGCCTAGATACATCCCGAAAGTTCCTTTTTTGTCAGGTTTATATTTTTCTTTTCCTTCTATTTCTTCTAGCTCAAAATTTTCTTTTATTTTATTTATAAATTCTTCCTCACTTAAACCATTTAAGTCTTTGATAACTCTATTATAATCCAAAACCATTAGGTTCTCATCTGGTGCAATCATAGCTATAAAATAATTAAATTCTTCTTTTCCAGTATAGTTTGGATTTTTAGCTCTCATTTCTTTTGCTACATTTTCTGCTGAAGCTGTCCTATGATGACCATCTGCAATATATAGATAATCTAATTTCCCAAATTCATCTACTAAATTACATATTATATCATCATTCTCAATCTTCCATACTGTATGCTCTATCTTGTCATCTGTTACAAAATCGTATAAAGGGTCATTATTATCCATAAAATCATTGATTATATCATCTATCAATCTTTGATGTTTATAAGTTACAAGTATAGTTCCCGTATTAGCATCACAGTATTTTATATGCTTAGTTCTATCAATTTCCTTTTCTGGTCGAGTGTATTCATGTTTTTTTATTGTTCCATTTAAGCTTTCATCAACTGATATGCATGCTACTATACCAACTTGAGCTCTACCATCCATGATTTGTTTATATATATATATACACTCTTTATCATCTTTTACTAGAATTTCTTGTTGTCGAAATTCATCTAAATTTTCTCGCGCTTTTAAATAAACTTTTTCATCATATAAATCTATATCTTCATCTAAATCAATTTCTGATTTATCTATATGCAAAAATGAATATGGATTCCCTTCTGCAATTTTTCTAGCTTCTTTACTGTTCATAACATCGTAAGGAAGTGCTGCTACTTTATCTACTATATATTTATTTGGTCTAATCGCCTTAAATGGTTTAATAGTTGCCATTACTCATTTCCCCCTAATTATATAAATATTTTATAATGCTACCTCTATTAGATTATTAAAGTCAAGAAAGAAATCTTGAATCACATTTACTATTTCTTCTCCTATTCTTTCTTGAGCTTCTACTGTAGATGCCCCAATATGAGGTGTAGGAGAAACTCTTGGATGATTTACTAAGTCTAGATTTAATGTAGGTTCTTGTTCATAAACATCTATAGCAGCTGCTGATAATTTACCTTCATCTAATGCTTTTAGTAAATCTTTCTCATCAACTAAACCGCCTCTTGCACAGTTTATTAAATAAGCACCATCTTTCATCTTGTTTATTTCTTTTTCAGTTATTACTGCCCCCTTATTCTTATCAAATGGTATGTGTAAAGATAAGAAATCTGCCTTTTCTAAAACTTCTTCCATATCACAGAATCTATATTTGTTAAAGCCTTGTGCTTCACCCATTATGTCAGTATATATGACATCCATACCTAATAGTTCGGCTCTCTTTGCAACTTCTTTTGCAATTCTTCCAAAACCGATAAGTCCAAGTGTCTTTCCATTAATTTCTGTACCTTTATATTTTTTCTTCTCCCATTTTCCATCTCTCATAGTTACATTTGCAGTATTTATGAATCTTGCAAGTACAAATAATTGACCTATTGTAAGCTCTGCAACAGATATACTACTTGCATTTGGAGTATTCATAACTTTTATGCCATTAGCTTCTGCATATTTAACATCTATGTTATCTAATCCTACTCCACCTCTTACTATTAACTTCAATTTTTTGCCCTCTAATGCTTTATCTATTACATCCTTAGTAACTTTAGTAGCTGAACGTACTACAAGTACATCAACATCTTTAAGTTTATCTCCTAAAACATCTTTTTCATAAAACTGCTCTATCACATTAAAATTTAACTCTCTCAATTTTCTCGCTGCTTCTTTCTCTATTCCATCAGTAATTAATATATTATACATAACAAACTCCTCCAATTTTTATTCACTTAATTTTCCCAATTTTTATTTTTTAAAGTATTTTTATCCATAAAACACTTTATTTAGTTTAACTTTCTGTTTATATAATTTTCAAAATATTTTTTTATTAAAGTCATATCAAATTTCCCTATTCTTTGTTAAAAATTTAATATGTAATTTTTATAAAATATATTCTACTATATATTATAAATTTCTATTAAAAATACATAATTTTATAATATTATTTATTAAAACCTAATATATCATCAATATTATCTAGTAATTCTTGTACATCTTCGACAGTATAGTCACCCATATGTGAAATTCTAAAAGTTTTTTCTTTTAAATCGCCATAGCCATTTGCTATCTGGAATCCTCGTTCTTGTAATTTTGAATTTAAATTTGATACACTAATACCTTGAGTATTTTCTATAACAGTAAGTGTATTGGATAAGTGATTTTCATTGGTAAAAATTTGGAAGTGTTTTTTAGCCCAGTTTCTAACTAAGTTTGCCATGTCTTCATGTCTGTTAAACCTGTTATCTAAGCCTTCATCTAATATATTATCTAATTGGAAATCTAAAGCGAACATGTGAGAAAGAGATGGTGTTGAAGGGTATTGGTAGTTTTTCTTGATTAAGTATTCATACATTGCTAACAAATCAAGATATACTCCTCTAAAAGGTACTTGCTTAGCTCTATCGATTGCTTTTTGAGAAAATGTGCAAATAGACATTCCTGGTGGTAATCCCAGTGCTTTTTGTACTGATGTTATACAAATATCTATTCCAATCTTATCAACCTCGACTTTTATTCCACCGGCTGAACTTACAGTGTCTACACAGTAGACCACATCTTTATACTTTTTAACAACTTCTCCAATTTCTTCTATTGGGTTTCTTATTCCAGTTGAAGTTTCATTGTGAGTTACAGTTATTAAATCGTATTCTCCAGTAGAAAGCACCTTATCAACCATTTCTGGTGTTGTTGCCTCTCCTAATTCAACTTTAAATATATCCGCTGGGACATTATTAGCCACTGCCATTTTGTACCATCTATCACCAAAGGATCCACAGGAAAATACTGCTGCCTTTTTGGATGTACAGGAACGAATGGAGCCTTCCATTAAACCAGTTCCGGATGACGTGGATAAAAGTATCGTGTTGTTTGTATAGAATAGTTTTTGCATTTTTTCACTTATACTCTTTTGGAGTACAGATGCATCTTTTCCTCTATGTCCTATCATTGGTGTAGCCATCTTTTGCAAGACTTCTTCTTTAACATCAATAGGACCAGGAATAAATAATTTCTTACTCATTATAATTCCCCCCTTTTTTAGTTTGTAATATGGATAGCGTTTTTACTGTCCTTATTTTTAATAACTATAATATCAAGCTGAATTAACTATGTCAACATAAAATTTATTTTTTATATATAATTTTTATTATATATTTTATGAAATCATTCATTTTGCACATCATCACAAGTCTGAATATTCTGAAATATACTCTCAAAAAAAATAGACTTTTTAGCTATGTAAATTAATTTTTTTGATATGTAAATTTAATGCTATTAAGAGAAATCTTTTTAGTATAGCTAATTTATTTTTATTTTATATTTTTTATAGAATTTTTTAATTTTATGTTTTTTAGATATAAACTTTTTTTAATTAAAGTTCAATATATTCTACATTTTCTTTTGATTCTTCAAAAAACCATTCTTCATCAGAAAAGTCACCTTCTGAAATTTGACCAATAGGCATTTTCATATATTTTCCAGTTGCTGTCACTGCTACATCTCCATTTGGTAGAATGATTTCACCTGTACCTTCAAACAATTTCCTATTTTCTTTAGTTATTCTTCCAACAACTTTTATAGTCGCATCCGTTGGCACTGGCTTTTTATATTTCAATTCTAAAGATACTGTCACTCCCCAAATTTGGTCATCATTTATACTTACAGCTCTTCCAATAGTCTCATCCAATATTGCAGCAGACATACCTCCATGTACTCTTCCTGGATAACTCTGATGCCAATCTTTTGTATTACAAATTGATACAAGTTCTCCATTTTCAAGTTCATAAAAATCTGCTTTAAGTCCTAGTTCATTTTGTGTTCCACAAACTAAACAAGATTTGCTACTATTTTGCTTCTTTAAAACCTTATACTTTGCCAAAAAATCCATCTCCTAACCTACATTGATAGTTGCTTAATATTAAATAATTCTAAAATATATTATATAATATTAATTAAATACCTGCAAACTTCTAATACTAAAAATAGACTATTTCGATATGATGACTTTAATCTTATGTATTACTTTCTAAAAAAACACAATATGGTTTTATGTAATTAAAATTACTCAAAACCATATTGTGCTCTAAAAATAAACTATATTAAAACAGATTTTTTACTAATTTCCCAAATCATACATTCAATCTGTATTATATAAATTAAATTATAATTCTAAATTTCATTTACTATTAATTCGCCCATTTCCTTAGTTCCTACAACAGTTCCCATACCATTATAAATATCACTAGTTCTATAGCCTTTATTAAGTACACTTTGCACAGCATCTTCAATACACTTAGCTTCCTCTTCTAAATTAAAACTATGTCTTAGCATCATGCTTACAGATAGAATAGTTGCAATTGGGTTTACAATATTTTTTCCTGCTATATCAGGTGCACTTCCATGTATTGGCTCATACATACCAAAACTATCTTCTCTAAGTGATGCTGATGGTAACATACCTATAGAACCTGTAATCATGGATGCTTCATCAGATATTATATCTCCAAATATATTATTAGTTACTATTACGTCAAACTGACTAGGGTCTCTTACAACTTGCATCGCAGCATTATCAACATACATATGAGATAACTCTACATCCTCAAACTCTTTAGCTAGTTCTTCCATTATACTTCTCCATAGTCTTGAACTCTCAAGCACATTTGCCTTATCCACACTTATAAGTTTTCCTTTTCTATCTCTAGCTATTTCAAAAGCTCTTTTTCCAATTCTTCTTATTTCATTCTCGTTATATGTCTCTACATCATAAGCATTTTCAATGCCATCAATAATTTTTCTTCCACGTTCTCCAAAATAAATGCCCCCTGTTAACTCTCTCACAACAATAAAATCAATGCCTTTCTCAACTATATCTGCTCTAAGTGGTGAAGCTTCTTTTATACTTTCATACATTGTAGCTGGTCTTAAGTTAGCAAATAATCCCAATGACTCTCTTAACTTTAAAAGACCTGCTTCTGGTCTTATATCACCCTTACATTTATCCCACTTTGGACCTCCAACAGCACCAAGTAATACAGCCTCACTTTTTCGACAAACTTCAACAGTTTTATTTGGTAAGGCCTCTCCAGTTTCATCTATAGCACATCCTCCAGCTAATACATATTCACAATCGAATCTATGGTTAAATTTAAAGCAAATTTTATTTAGAACCTTTATACCTTCTTCTATTATTTCTGGTCCAACACCATCACCTTTTATGACTGCTATATTATAATTCATAACCCACTACCCCCTGTTTACTTTTATTGAATTGATTAAGCCTTCATTTAGTATAATATTTTGCATAAACTCAGGAAATGGTTCTGCCTTATACTCTTTTCCTTTTGTTATATTTTTTATGACACCTGTAGAAAAATCTACTTCTATATTATCTCCTTCTTCTATATTGTTAGCAGCCTCTTCACATTCAAGTATAGGAAGCCCTATATTTATAGAGTTTCTAAAGAATATTCTAGCAAAAGTAGAAGCAATTACACAGGATACTCCACTTTCTTTTATTACAATTGGAGCATGTTCTCTTGATGAACCACAACCAAAGTTTTTAGTGGCAACTATAATGTCTCCTTTTTTTACCTTAGAAACAAATTTATCATCAATATCCTCCATACAATGCATAGCTAATTCTTTATAATCAGCTATATTTAAATATCTAGCTGGTATTATTACATCTGTATCTATATTATCTCCGAATTTAAAAACACTTCCATTAGCAATCATAAACTTTACCTCCTTTAAATTATCTCTGATGGTTTTGATATTTTACCAGTTATAGCTGATGCTGCTGCTACAGCTGGGCTTGAAAGATATACTTCTGAATCAACATGCCCCATTCTTCCTACAAAGTTCCTATTTGTTGTTGAAATTGATTTTTCTCCTGATGCAAGTATTCCCATGTGACCTCCTAAACAAGGTCCACAAGTTGGAGTGGAAACTGCTGCTCCTGCCTCTATAAATGTAGTGATATAACCTCTTTCTATAGCTTCAAGATATACTTGTTGAGTTCCAGGGAATATCATTACTCTGACTCCATCTGCTACTTTTTTACCTTTCATGATTTCAGCCGCTACTTCAAGGTCTGATATTCTTCCATTTGTACAAGAACCGATTACAACTTGGTCTATCTTTATATCTTTATCAATCTCATCTACTGTTTTAGTGTTTTCAGGAAGATGAGGAAAAGCTACTGTCTCTCTTAATTCAGCTAAATCAATTTCATATACTTCATCATAAACAGCATCTTCATCTGCTTCATATACACTTACATCTTTCGTTATTGTTGTACACTTATGTGAATTTATATATTCCATAGTTTTATCATCTACTGAAAAAATTCCATTTTTAGCACCTGCTTCTATTGCCATATTACAAATAGTAAATCTATCATCCATAGATAAATACTTTACTCCATCTCCGCAAAACTCCATTGACTTATAAAGTGCACCATCAACTCCTATCTTACCTATTATATGAAGTATTACATCTTTACCACTTATCCATTTATTTGGTTTATTCTTCAATATAAATTTTATTGCTCCAGGTACCTTAAACCAACATTTTCCTGTAGCCATACCTGCTCCCATGTCAGTTGAGCCTACTCCAGTGGAAAATGCTCCTAAGGCTCCATATGTGCAAGTATGGGAATCTGCACCTATAATTACATCTCCAGCTGTTACTATCCCTTTTTCAGGAAGAAGAACATGTTCTATTCCCATCTCTCCTACATCAAAGAAATTTATAACGCCTTTTGACTTCGCGAAACTTCTTGTAAACTTACATTGCTCTGCACTTTTTATATCTTTGTTAGGTGCAAAGTGGTCTAAGACCATTACTACTTTAGTCTTATCATAAACATCTTCAATACCTAATTTTTCGAACTCTCTAATGGCTACTGGTGATGTTATATCATTTCCTAAAACTATATCTAAATCTGCTTCAATTAGCTGCCCTTTCTTAACCTCATTTAAATTAGCATGTTTTGCTAAGATTTTCTGTGTCATAGTCATCCCCATCTTTTACTTCCTCCTCAATATAACTTTTATTTATCGCGTTCATAAGTGCATTAATAGCTGCTGTATTTATATTTTCTGATATACTTACACCAAAATAGACTTTATCATTGTGTTCTATCCCTACATAAGCGACACCTCTTGAATGTGAGCCTTCTTCTAATGCATGCTCCCAATAGTATCTGAATTTGTAATCTTTCATGCCACATTCTTTTAATGCATTATTAAATGAATCTACAGGTCCATTTCCTATACCAACAATTCTTTGTTCATTTCCCATGTAAGTTACTCTTGCGGTCATCTCAATCATATTAGTATCATTAGAATCATCATTTTCATAGTTTAGTTCATCCATTGATTTTATTTTATATTTTTTAACTTTATAAGGACTCTCAACATCAATATATTCCTTCTTAAATAAGTTAAATATTGCTTCACTGCTAAGCTCTTCCCCTATTCTATCAGATTCCATTTTTACTACATTTCCAAAATCAGAATGCATATTCTTAGGTATCATAAATCCATAATCTGTTTCCATTATATAAATAGCTCCTCCTTTTCCGGATTGGCTATTTATTCTAATAATCTCTTTGTATTCTCTTCCTATATCATGAGGGTCTATTGGTAAATATGGAACTTCCCAGTAATCATTAGCTCTGTTTTTCATTGCTATCATGCCTTTTCTAATAGCATCTTGATGAGAACCAGAAAAAGCACAATGTACAAGATTCCCTGCATATGGATGTCTATCATGGACTACAAGTTTTGTACATCCCTCATATATTTCTCTTATCTTATCAATATTGCTAAAATCTAACTCTGGGTCTATTCCTTGTGTATAAAGATTAAGTCCGACATTCACTATATCCATATTCCCAGTTCTTTCACCATTTCCAAATAAGGTACCCTCAAGTCTATCTGCCCCAGCTAATAATCCAAGTTCACTTGCTGCTGTACAAGTCCCTCTATCATTATGAGTATGCAAACTTAATATGATAGAATCTCTACAACTTACATTTTCACAAAACCATTCTATTTGGTCTGCATATACATTTGGTGTTGCCATTTCCACTGTTGATGGAAGATTTATTATCACTTTCTTTTGTGGAGTTGGCTTCCAGATATCTATCACTGCCTCACATATTTCAAGTGCATAATCCATTTCTGTTCCTGTAAAACTTTCTGGTGAATATTCAAAAGTAAACTCTGTCTCTGGATATTTTTTTATCTCTTCATTGAACAATTTTGCCCCTTCAACTGCTATATCTATTATTTCTTGCTTACTCATATTAAAGACTACTTCTCTTTGAAGAACTGATGTAGAATTATATAAATGTATAATTGCTTTCTTACACCCTCTTATTGATTCAAATGTTTTTTCTATAAGATGAGCTCTGGATTGTGTAAGAACTTGTATAGTTACATCATCTGGAATCATATTCTCATCTATTAATTTTCTTAAGAATGTGTACTCTGTATTTGATGCTGATGGAAATCCCACTTCTATTTCCTTAAATCCTGTATCTAAAAGCATTTTGAACATTCTGACTTTTTCATCTACACTCATAGGTGTTGGTAGTGATTGATTTCCATCCCTTAAATCAACACTACACCAAATTGGAGCCTTAAATATCTCTTTGTCTGGCCATTTACGATTTTCTATTTGCATTTTTCCATACTTTTTATACTTTCCATATTTCATGTTATTTCCCCCTTTTATGTTTTTTGTATCCAGTATACCTTATATCGACGCAATCCTACCCCATTTAATTCATAAGAATAAATATTAATTTTATCATTAGAATAAAAATAACCCCATCTCTAGTAAAATTAGAGACGAGGTTTTGCTCGCGGTACCACTCTATTTAGCTTTCTAAAAAGCTCTCTTAGTAATAGCCAACATAAATAATTATAATGACTATATTTCCTATAACGTGGAATTACTCCGATTATCCTAAGACATAAATCTTAGGAAACAGCTCCTAGACAAGTTCAGAACTATCAACTACTAAATCACACCATACTTTAGCTCTCTGAAAGTTTCATTGTTCTTACTGCTTCTATTCATCGCTTTTTTAATCATTTAAATTTTCTAAATATTTTGATTTAATAGTTATTATATACACATTAAAATATATTGTCAACACAAAAAAAATAAATATCTATATTTTTTTATTTTTTATTTTTAACAAGTAATTTTATAAACCATGCTAACTATTGAAAACAGTATAGTGTTATCCCTTAAATTTTTTCAACTTTTCGTCTATGATATTTAATAATTTTTTTTCATCTTCAAAGCTCAGTGCACTCAATCTTATTTTATAATTAGAATCATCTGTATATATATTTAATACTTTTTTTACCACTTCTATTTTTTCTATTATTTTATAGTTAAACTTTTGATTTTTTTGGGATTTTATACTGAATATACATTGATTATTTATTAATATTGAATGATTATCAAGAGTAAGATACACTTTTCCCTCATATTTATTAAAAAAATCACGTCCTTGTTTAAAAAGAAAAACTGCTATTACTATACATAAAAGATATAAGATTTTGGTTGAATATATAAAAATTGTAGCTAAAATTACAAGTGCTAAAAGCATATATATAACCATTCCTTTTTTAAAATAGCCATTGTCATAATAATTCATATAGATAAACTTATTTTTACTCAAATTTTTTCACTCCCACGATTCTAAAAATTTATATCAAAAAACTCTATAATTTCATCTTCATGATAATTTATGACCAATTCATCTGGGAAATCTATTGATTTTAAAACTTTCTCTGCATTTTCAAATTCACCTATAGAATAACATATATGAGAGTCTGTACCAAGAATCACTCTTACCCCATGTGTTTTACATAACATTAACATGTGACTTGCATTTTCCCAAGTTCCAGTTCTATGAGAGTTTGAACTTAATGAAGAATTATTTATTTCCAAAAGAATATTTTTTTCTTTAGCTTTCTTTACTATAGATTCATAATCTAAAGGATATCTACTATCATCTGGATGACCAATTATTTTTACTTTAGGTTTATCCATTACATTCAAAATAGCATTTGTATTTTCTTCTTTTGTTCCTGAAATTATACAAGGTCTATGAAGACTTGCAATTACATAGTCTAGATGCTGTAACATATCTTCCTGAACATCTAAATTTCCATCATAATCCATTATATTTCCTTCTATTCCTCTAAGGACTCTTACATCTTGTACTTTTCGTGGAAGTAGATGTAAATTATAAAAATAAAATGGATGTGGCCCTCCTGGCATATTAGGCCCATGGTCTGATATTCCTAGATACTTTATATTTTTATGAACTGCTTCTTCGACATTTTCTTTAAAAGTACTATGTGCATGTCCACTTATTAAGGTATGACAATGTACATCTATAATAGACTTTTTCATTAAGTTTCCTCCTGATATTTTATATAATTTTTTGTAGATAGCTAAAGGGCTATTTCAAAACTAAAGCTGTCATAATAGACAGAGTAATGTTTTAAAACAGCCCCATTTTAAATTATTTTATACTTCTAAATCTTTAAATTTATCTTTAAATAATTCTCCAATACTTCCTAAAGATTCCTCTACTTCTAGGTATTCTGTTATATCTTCTTCTGGCTCTCTAGTCGCTTCTTTTACTGAAACTAACATTCTTTTAGTCTTTGGTTTAAAGTCAAGAATTTTAACTTTAACTTCATCTCCAATATTGACAACATTAGTAACTTTAGCAACTCTAGTATCGCTCAATTCAGATATCGGTAAATAAGCATCTACACCTTCTTTAATTTGAACAAAAGCTCCCTTTTCTATTATTCTAAGGACTTTAGCATTAACAACATCATCAATTTTCACTTCTTTTGCTATTAAATCCCATGGGTCATTATTTATGTCTTTTAATGCTAATGCAATTTTTTTAGTATCTTTATTTACATCTAACACATAAACTTCTACTTCTTGACCTTCTGAAACAACATCTTCAACATTTTCAACCCTTGCCCAAGCTAAATTATTTATATGTGCTAATCCTTCAATTCCACCAATATCCACAAATGCTCCATAAGACATTATCTTCGTTACCTTACCATCTCTTTTTTGTCCAACTTCAAGAGAATTAAATAATTCTTCTTTTGCTACTTTAATACGAGCTTTTTCTTCTTCTCTTTCTTGTTTGATTCTAGCTCTTTCAGCTTCTTTTTCTGCTTTAATTTGAGCTCTTCTTTCTTCTTTCTCTTTATTTATACGTTCTTGTAATACATCTCTATGAGATGCTACAAGTCTATTCTTTCTAATATCAAAGTCTCTTATATAAACTTCTAAATTAAGACCAACAAATTTAGATGTATCTGTAATAAACTTTGTATCAAGTTGAGAAATTGGTATAAAAAATGTATATGTATTGTAATTAGCAAATACACCTTTGTCTATATTTTTTTCAACATTTACAGTTATTATTCTATGTTCATCATAAGCTTTTTGTAATTCTGCAAAATCATTTCTTTTATCAAGTTGTAATTTAGATAAAGTTATTGTCCCATCTTTTTGAGATACTTTTGTTATTACAGCAGTTATTTCATCACCTATATGATATAAATCTTCTATATATTGATTTTTTTCTATGTTTAATTCACTTATAGGTATTATCCCATCAAACCCGTAGTCTAATCCTAATTGTACTTCATCATTTCTCACTGCAATTATTTTTCCAGTTATTAATTCTCCAACTTTCACTTTGCTGAATACTTGTTCTTGCTGGTCAAGTAATTCTTGCATTGTTAAATCATTTTCCATTATATAAACATCCTTTCCATTTATTAATTATCATATCTGTAAATATTATACCATTAATATTGCAAATACTTACATTTTTCTTATTGTAATTTTAAAAATTAATTCAACTTTCTATCTTTATACATTATAGAAAATATCTTATTAAATTAAAATACAAATTCTAATTTTTATCTATTAAAATATTTTCATGGAAATTTTATATTATATATTATTCTTCTGTCGTTTTAGATTTTGATAGAGAGCTTTTATAAAATATAAAGAAACAGATTGCTGTTATAGTAGCTGCTGTTATATCTGCAATTGGCTCTGCTAAAAGTACTGCAAAAAGTTTTTCATTAAAAAATGTTGGAAGTATAAATATTAAAGGTATCAAAAGTACAACTTTTCTAAGAAGAGCTAAAATCAAAGATATTTTTGCTTTTCCAAGTGCTAAAAATGTCTGTTGACAAGCTAGTTGAATTCCAAACATAAAAGAACCTGCAAAATATATTTTTATACTCCAACTAGTCATGCTAAGTAACTGCGGATTCTTATTAAATATACCAACAAAAAATGCAGGGAACATCATAAGTAGAATCCACAAAATAGTAGAATATGTAAAACATGACAATAGGCACAACTTAAATGTCTTTTTGACTCTATCAAGTTGTCCTGAACCATAATTGTAACTTATTATTGGTTGTGCTCCTTGTGTAAAGCCCATATTAGGAAGCATAAGAATTTGCATTATACTACTCATTATAGCCATTGAACCTACTGCTAAATCTCCTCCATACATCTGCAATTTACTATTTAACGCTATAAGTACTAGACTTTCTGTAGATTGCATTATAAATGGAGATATCCCTAACGCCAAGACTGGTAATATAATACTTGCTTTAGGTATCATATACTTCTTTTTTATCTTAAGTATACTTTTCTTTCCAAATAGAAACACCAATACCCAAATAGCGGAAACACCTTGTGCAATTATAGTAGCTAATGCAGCTCCTTTTACACCCATATTAAGACCAAATATAAAAATTGGGTCAAGTATTATGTTTATCAAAGCACCTATAGCAACTGTAATCATACCAGTTGTAGCAAATCCTTGGGTATTTATAAAAGTGTTCATTCCCAATGAGATTTGAACAAATACTGTACCTATTAAATAAATTTTTAAATAATCCATTGAATATCCAATAGTAGATTCACTTGCCCCAAACATCCAAAGCAAAGGCTCTTTTCCAATCTGAAAACCTATAGTTAAAAGTATTGCTAAAATCACTAATACAGAAAAACTATTACTCATTATTTTCTCTGCACCATCATTATCTTGTTCACCCATTTTTATAGCAGCTAATGGTCCTCCTCCCATACCAATTAAATAACTACATGAAGTTATTATAATTATTATCGGAAATGCTACTCCGACACCTGCCATAGCAACTTCTCCACTTTCCATTCTTCCAATGAAAATCCTATCCACTATGTTGTATAAAACATTTACGATTTGTGCAATAATAGCGGGCGTAGCAAGTTTAAATAACAATTTTCCTACACTTTCATTTCCTAAATTAGTGCTTGAATTTTCCACTTTAAAACCTCCTTAGTCTATTAATTAAAATTTATTGTGATTGAAATTTTATTCTATATAAAAAATTTATTTTATTAGTAGGAAAATTTTTAGTACTTTCCTCACAAATAATACTATACTATATTTCTTTAGCCATAGTAAACATTTTAGAGCAAAATGAATTTAAATGATACTCACAAAAAAACTATCCAAACATATTGCTTGGATAGTTTTATATTATATGTAGAGAAAGTGCTGAAACTATAACTCCTGATAACAAATTACCAATAAATACTCCTACAAAGGCATCTTTTATTCTCATTTTTAGTATAGAAGCTATAGCAGATGCAGTCCATGTTCCTGTAGTTGGAAGTGGTATCCCTACAAATAGTATTATACCTATCATTGAAACACTTTTTAATTTTTTCATTCTTGAATTTATTTTTCTATCAATTGTATCTGCAATCCCTTTAAATAATTTTTTCCCTCTTAAAAATTGCAATACATGCCTAAATGTTAATATCAAGGGAATCGATATCAAAGTAGAACCAATTACACTAAATACATAAACCCACATAGGATTTAAACCCATTGCAATACCTATAGGAATGGCTCCTCTTAATTCTGTTACAGGAACCATAGATAAAATTAATATGTGTAAATATCCCAAACTATTCCCTCCTATTCTAAGTGACATTAAGTTATGAATTTATTTGTTCTATAACCTCACCGTTCTTTTTACTAACCAAAAAAGCATTTTTAGCTAATGAAAGCATAGGTAAATCACTCTTAGAGTCCGAATATGCATATGAATTTTCATAATCAATCTCTATCCCAAGCTTATCTAATACAGCCTTTATTCTATGTATTTTTTCAATTCCCTTACAGTTTTCCCCAACAAATTGGTTTTTATATCTTGAATTTTCATAAAACAACTCAGTGCCTATGACCTCATCTGCAAAACCATAATGTTTAAAGTATTTCATATACGCATATGGAGATGCTGTTATCATAATTATAACATTATGTTCTCTTTTGTTTTTGTAAATAATTTTTTTCATAGACTCGTTAATTTTTTTCATAATACAGTCATCAAAAAAAAATTTTAAATCTTCTTCACTAAAATCTACTATTGGATGAAAGATTGCCTCTTTTGCTCTTTTCAAAGGTACTATTCTAAGTAAGTACATAGCTAGAGTAAAAACAATATATGGCAACTTTATAATAGTTTTAAATGTTTTATTTTTTAAAGAATAAATAAAAAAATCTAACATGCTATCAGTATTTATAACAGTATAATCTACATCGAGTAATAATACACTTTTTTTCATAAGTATTTCCCCATCCTATCACTAAAAAATTAATATTATTAAACATGCAATTATCCACAATATTACGTTTATTTTTAAAGTCCAGTCTTTTAATACAATCTCGGTAGGATTTCCTTCATTTGTAGTGTTAATTATATAATTATATCTAAGTACACCATAAACTACAAATATTGTTGTAAATATCATACGTGGTTTTTCTGGATTACTTGTAGAATACAAAGCATAACACACAATTGTAGAACTTAACATAACTACCATCATTTGATTTAGATTTTCTATGTCATAATCTTCTAGTATCTTTCTATGTTCAATTGCATCATCTCTTAAAGTCTCTATTTCTTTTTTACGTTTTCCAAAAGCTAAGTACAAAGATAAGAAAAAGGTACATAATATTATCCAATTTGATAAGTTTACATCTATGGCTACACACCCTGCATAAACCCTAAATATAAATCCAAGAGATATTGAAAACACATCTAATAATATTATATTCTTTAATTTAAGAGAATATAATATATTATTTATCAAATAAAGAACAAGAATTATAGTCAATCTGAAATTAACAACTATTGATAAACTAATTGAAATCAAAGCTAATATTACAAATAGTATATTAGCATTTTTTTTACTTATTCTCCCACTTGCAACTGGTCTATTACGTTTTTTAGGATGTTTTTTATCTTTATCCATATCTATAGCATCATTCAATGCATATACTGATGATGATATAAGACAAAAACATACAAATGCAATAAATGTCTTTAATAGTAAATTTGTATTTAGTATGTTATTTGAAAAAATTATAGCCGAAAATACAAAGAAATTCTTTATATATTGCTTTATTCTCATTAGTTTTATATAATCTGAAATTTTAGTAAGAAGCTTTACATTTGTATTTGTCTGTTTCATAAACTTACTACCCTTTCAATATTATTTTTTAAACAGGATATGACTTTATCCCTATATTTAAAATTTCTATAAATCCATTTACATTACTAATTATTATAGTAACCAACAACAATGATAGAAATATATTGTACATATTTTTTTCATTTTTTCTAAGTGCTTTAGTAAAATAAGCCAATAAGACTATAACTGCAAAACTAAAATTTATAGCCATGATACTTGAATTAACTAGATTATATCCTATTATTCCATGTAAAACTAAGTTGAATATAATTATTCCCATACATAGTTTAGGAACTCTTTTTTCTGAGTTTTCAATAACTGACAAAACACAAAAACAAAATGCTAATAATGTAAGAATAACTGGTATTGTCGCAACTTCTCCATTTTGCAAAAACAGACCTTTTTTAAGCTCTGCTCCAGGAAAATAAAAAACTGAATACAACAATCTTTCTATAATCATTGCAATTTTTTCTAAAATTGGCCCACTTCTTATAAATTTCGTGTCATACTGTATTACATTGCCAAGGTTCATAAAACTCTCATAAGATTTCGTTGAAACTACACAAATATATGCTATTAAGATAAATGTAGCTAAATGTTTTAACATCTTTCCTAATTTTAGCTTAAATTCAAATATAATATTAAAAAAATACAAATATATATTGCTAATAGTTATTCCAAACAAAGGGATAGCAGCTAATTCAACCAAATAAGAATTTTTTCCTTTCATCTTATTTGCAATAAGTATAAAAAATATTAACGAAAACTGACTATATATAAATCTCTCTACATTCAAAGTCATAAATAGTTGTGGGAAAGAAAATATCATTATCATAGTAAGTAAAATTAAAGTTAACCTCTGCATTTTTATCTTTTTAATATGATTAAAAACTAAAGTTATAGACATCGCACTAGTTATTATTTGTAGACAAATCAATCCAAATCCATAAGCGCTATTAAAATCGGCTGTTCCTGGATTTGATATTGATGTACAAAATAAGTATATTGGATATGCAAAAATTGATATAATTGCTGAAAATAATATGTGTTTGCTATTATCTTGATTTATAGCAAATACATTTAAATTGAATAAAACGCCAGTATCTGTATCTAATAACACATCATAAGTATTGTTTAAATCATAAAATATAGTGGTTTTTGAAAAAAATATCTTAGTTATTATTAGATAGGTTATTACAACTAATATAAACAACAACATCTCATTTTTGTATTTTAATATTTTACTCATCAATATATATCACCATCCATTCATTATATAGGATTTGTTACTACCTATAATTTATTCCCTCAATTTTAATAGTCGCCTTTATAATATCCTTACTTGTTTTATTTTAATTGAATAAGTCTTTATTTACAACCACAATATTCACTTTATTAATGCTATATTTAAATAGATACTATATATATAGTATTCATTAGTAAAGTACAAAAACATAATTTAAGGAGACAATATTATAGCTTGTCTCCTTAGATACTAAAATCATATTCTAAAGTATTCCTAAATAATGAATTTCTAGCATAATATAAATTAATTACACTGTAACATTATTAACTCCATCTTCTTCCCATTTTTTAATCTCTTTTAATCTATCAATTATAGGTAAATGCTGAGTACATTCAATTTCACATTTTCCACAAGATATACATTCTTCAGCTTTTGCATCACTATTCATTGTATAATTCCAATGTCCTAATCCATAAACTAATTTTGTCATCTCTTCATCACTCTTTTTAAACATTTGCTTTTCATTATAAAAAAGCATATAAGCTGGAGTATTAATACCTTTTGGACATACCTTACAGTACCCACATCCTGTACATATTTCATTCATATTTTGATTTAATCTTGTTTCAATGTCATGTATATCTTCATCTGAATAAATTCTATTTTCGTCTGCAATCTTACACGCATCATCTATATCTTGCTTTTTATTAAATCCTATCAAAGATACGCTTATTTGTGGAATTCCTATATTAAATCTTAAGGCTGCTTCTATAGTGCTTTCATCCTCTTTTGCTAAAAAAGAAAGCTCTTTATTGTATTTTGGAATAGTTCCACCACTTAATGGATTCATAGCTACAACACCATATCCATTATCAATAGCATATTTAGCTCCTTTTAATCTATATGGAAAGTTTAATATATTGATTCCCATAGTTACACCTTCAAACTTATTTTCATCAAGAATCTCTATAACTTCGTCTCCTGGCTGATGTGATGAGAATACTATATGGTCAATCAATCCTTCTTCTTTACATTTTAATAATCCTTCATATTGACCTCCAGGTCTCATAGCTAGTTCGTAATGCTCCATCTTTCTAATATTCCATACATGATAAAAATTTATTTTAGATACGCCTAATCTCTCTATTGATTTTTTTACAGCTGCTATAGCTTTTTCTGATGTATCACACACTTTTGGTTTTTCTTTAGTTGATACATAAAAATCAGTTTTACCTTCCGCCATCATTTGTCTAAAAGCTAGTCCAAATATATCTTCACTTCTATCATCACAGTACCCTGGTGCTGTATCAAAGTAATTAATACCTTTTTCATATGCATATTTAACTAAATCGGCATTTTCTTGATTGCTTTTCTCTAAATCAAACCTTAATCCACCATAACCAACTACTGAAACCATTTTCCCTGTTTTCCCATATTCAACGTATCTCATTATAAACTCCTCCTTAGATATATTAAGACTTCTTTTCTTTACAAAAAATATTATACCATAAATATTTTTTATAAATTATTTATGGTATAATATTTTTTTTATAAATTATAAAATTTTACGATTGACATTTTATAACCAAATTAAAAGCTATAAAAAGGTTCAATATGAACTATTACTTGAGCATTTTCATTAATCTCTTCTTGGATTTGTTTTTCAATTTTATGTGTTAAATCATGAGATTGCTCTATACTTATAAAGGGGTCTACCATCACATGCATATCAATATAAATAGAACTTTTACTTCCCCTACTTCTGATATTGTGGACATCTCTTACTTCATTAAATTCAAACACAATTTCTCTTATATAATCCTCATCTACAGCTACCCTATCTACTAAAATTCCAATAGATGGCTTAAATATTCCATAAGCTGAGTAAATTATAAATGCAGAGATTATAATAGGTACTATAGATTCTATTATTACTGGGAATCCTAATTTTACACCAATTAGAGTAACTAATACTCCTAGAGATACAAAAATATCACTTCTTGTATGCAGTGAATCTGAAATCAAGACATAGCTATTCAGTTTAGTTCCAATCCTATATTCATACATACATACAAAAATATTTATAAAAAGTGTAATTACTAAAGCAATTAGACTTTCTATAGTTATAGAAGGTGTAATTGGATTGGATATTCTTGACACTGCACTAAGAATTATCTTAATTGCTATAACAAACAACATCCCACTAATAAATAAGCTAGTTATAATTTCAAATTTTTTATGTCCATAAGGATGATTTTTATCTTTTGGTTTAGACGCAAAGAAAATGCCTATCAGTCCTACTATATTTGATGCTCCATCTGACAGAGAATGGAATCCATCAGCTGTCATGCTATAACTCTTGATTTGATTACCAATAACGATTTTTAATAATGCTACTGCAAAATTAGCAAATAAAATTATCCATAATACTTGCTTTACTTTCTTATAATTATCCATAATAATCTACCTCCTCCCTTCGATTTAATCGAAAAAAGACTATGTATCAATATTAATTAACTAGACAATAAAATTATATATAATCACATTTATTATATTTATATTCAAAATTGGTTGTACTTGTTCATTCAATTTGAAACTTAATTCTAAATAAAAAATTCAGTCATTGTTTTGATATACATAAAAATAAGTTATAGACAATATATAAAATATTATCTATAACTTAAGTCTTTGATAGGAACTATTAATTTTTTATACTAAACCTTCTTTAACTAAGAATGAATGAGCAACGTCCTCTGGTGATTTACCAAGCTCATCAACTTGATAGTTAAGTTCTCTCATAGTCTCTTCATTTATTTTACCTGAAAGCATATTCATAACTTTTTCTAACTCAGGATATTTCTTTAAAGTATCTTCTCTTACTAATGGAGCTGCATAATATGGTACAAAGAAGTTTTTGTCATCTTCTAGTATCTTAAGATTGAACTTTTTAATAAGACCATCAGTTAAGAATGCGTCTATAACTTGAGATTCATTATTAGCTAAAGCTGTATATCTTAAACTTCCATTCATTGCTTTTACATCTTTAAACTTTAATCCGTAATCTCTAGCGATTCCTATAAGACCATCTTCTCTATTTTCAAACTCTAAAGTTGGCGAGAAAGTAAAGTCTTTACCATATTTAGTCAAATCAGAAATAGTATTTATTCCATACTTTTCGGCAGTCTCAGGCATCATGGCTAATGTATAAGTATTATTAAATCCAAGAGGGTCAAGTAAAGTTAACTGATTTTCTTTTTCCATAGTATCTTTTACAACCTTATAGGCTTCATCAGCATCTTTAATTGGAGTATGTTTCATTACATTTACCAAAAGTGTACCTGTATAATCCACATACATATCTAGTTCACCAGATTTAATTGCATTAAATGCAACAGATGAACCACCTAGATTTAAATTTTTCTTAACATTAAGATTTGTATTTTTTTCTATTAATTCAGCATAAACATTACCAAGTATAAGTTGTTCTGTATAATCTTTAGAACCAATAGTTATTGTATCTTTCTTACCTGAAAAACTTGAACTAAAAACAACAAACAACATTGAAACAACAACTACAACAGATATTACTTTAAGTGCTATATAATTTTTCTTTGGTGCTTTTGGATTTAATCCTTTTGGAGTAACTGCAACTTCAATTTTACTAAATAAATAATCAACTAGTAGTGCAATTATACATGATGGAATTGCTCCTGCTAAAATCATATTATTGTTTACAGTTTGAACACCTGAAAATACTAAATATCCTAGACCACCTGCACCTATAAACGCAGCAAGAGTCATCAAACCAACAGCTGTAACAGCAGAAATTCTAACCCCACCCATTATTATAGGTAGTGCTAAAGGAAATTGTATTTTAAATAATGTCTGATTTCTTGTAAGACCAATACCTTTAGCTGATTCTAATACGACTGGGTCAATACTGGTTATACCTATATACGTATTTTTTACAATTGGTAGTAATGAGTAGACTACTACCATAAATATGGCTGGTTTACTTCCTATCCCAAGTATGGGTACAAGAAGACCCAAAAGTGCCATAGACGGAACTGCTTGGACTAAGTTTACAAATCCAAGTATTATTTTTCTAAGAGATGAGATTCTTGAAATAATTATTCCAAGAGGAACTCCAACTATTATAGCTATCAAAATAGATGTAACAGTTAAACTCATATGTTGTATTAAAAGCTCTATAATCTTATCCTTTTGTAATAGTATAAAGTTAAAAAAATTATCCAAGGACACTCACCTCCATTTCTAGGAATTGTTCACTTAAAACGGAAAGTAAACTACTTCTAGTAATCAGCCCCACAAGTTTATTTTCATCAGAAACAACTGGAATATATCCAACCGAATTACGGTTCATTACATTCAATATCTCAACTAAATTATCTCCTTCATTCACATGTAAAGGCTCTTTTGACATAATATCAGCAAGTAATATTGATTTATCATTAATATCTTTCATATCTTTTACTGTAACAATTCCTTTTAATGTTTTAGCTCTGTCTATAATTAGCAAACTGTCAACCTTACTTGTTCTCATAATTTCTATCCCTTGAGTTACAGTTCTCGTTGAAGTTACAGCAATAGGATTTTTTATCATAATATCCCTTGCTTTTATATACTCTGGATTATCCCAAACTCTATCTTCTCCAATAAAATCTTTTACAAAATCATTTGCAGGTTTTCTAAGTATATTTTCTGGAGTATCATATTGTGCTATTCTCCCATCCTTCATAATACAAATTTTATCAGCTATCTTTAAAGCCTCATCCATATCATGAGTTACAAATATTATAGTTTTTTTCAATTCATCTTGAAGAGAAAATAATTGCTCTTGTAAAGATGTTCTTGTTATTGGGTCTAAAGCACTAAAAGGCTCATCCATTAATATTATCTCAGCATCAGTTGCGATGGCTCTTGCAACACCAATTCTTTGTTGTTGACCACCACTAAGTTCTGAAGGATACTTATTTAAAAACTCATCACTATCAAGACCTACCATCTCTAGTAGTTGTAATGTTCTTTGCTCAATTTCTTCAATGGACTTTTCCTTTTTTAGGCGTGGAATTAACTCTATATTTTCTTTTATTGTAAGGTGAGGAAATAGGCCTGTGTTCTGTATAACATATCCTATTTTTCTTCTAAGCTCTATTTCATTTTCTTGAGAAATTGGTTTGCCATTAATATATATTTCACCAGATGTAGGTTTTATTAATTTGTTTATAAGCTTCAATGTTGTAGTCTTCCCACAACCACTTGAACCAATTAAAACCACCAATGTACCTGTTTCTACAACTAGAGAAATATCATCTAATATAACATTATTTCCTATCTTTTTGGTTACATTTCTTATTTCTATCATAATCTATCATCCCCTTTATCGACAAGCAACCTCCAGCAATATTATAAGTTGTTTTTATAATTATATCATATTATTCTCTTTATGTAAACAAAGTAGACCTTTTAGGTCAGTTTCTGTCTGAAAATTCCTACAAATATAAAGTATTTATATATAGTTATACAATACATAATGTTGAAAAATAAAGTAATAAAAATATTCACAAAATAACACTAGTCTTAATTATATAACATCAAAACTAGTGTTATTTCATTTTTTAAAAAACTATAGTTGGATACTATCCATATACTCAAATAAAGTAATATCTTTGTAGGTTTCTTTTTTATCACTTAAATTCGATATTGTAACTCCCAATAGCCTTATTTGTTTTCTATTCATCTCGACATTTCTTAATAAATTGTCTATGCCACTTCTTATATCACTATATTCATCAATATAATGGTCTAAACTAAGACTTCTAGTTATCTTTGTGAAATCTTCATATTTAATTTTTAATGTAAGCGTCTTTCCAAATTTCTCAGAATTTTTTAATCTATGACATACCTCTTCACAAAGTTCATCAAGAATGTTGCGTGTTTCTTCTTCATCAATATCCAGATTATGACTTAATGTAGTCTCTGCCCCAACAGATTTTCTAACTCTATTTGGCTCTACAGGTCTATCATCTATTCCTCTTGCGAATTTATACAATTCATAACCTTTTTTCTTAAATATATTTTCAAGTTCAAATAAATTTAAACACCTTAAATCGTATCCTGTTTTTATACCTAAATTTTTAAGGGTATTTGAAGTAACTTTTCCAACACCAAAAAATTTATTTACAGGTAATTTATCTAAAAACTCTTGGGCATTTTTTTCATTTATTACAGTCAGACCATTAGGTTTTTTTAAATCTGATGCAATTTTGGCTAGAAACTTGTTGTATGACACACCAGCTGAAGAAGTAAGACCAACTTCTCGAAATATATCTCTTTTTATTTGCTTTGCTATCTCAATTGATGAGTCAATATTTTTTTTATTTTTTGTTACATCTAAGTAAGCTTCATCTAAAGACAATGGCTCAACTAAATCAGTATATCTATAAAATATATCTCTTATTTGATTTGATACACCCTTGTACACATCAAATCTAGGTCTTACAAAAACTGCATATGGGCACCTATTATAAGCTACAGCTGATGGCATAGCTGAATGTATACCAAATTTTCTAGCTTCATAAGAACAAGTTGCAACTACACCTCTACTTTGTGGATTTCCTCCAACAATAACAGGTCTTCCTTTTAATTTTTTATTATCTCTTTGTTCTATAGATGCATAAAAAGCATCCATGTCTATGTGAATTATTTTTCTATGAAGTTCCATCCTTATCACCTTTTAAAATACAAACAGATTGAGTTTATTTAGATTACCTTTTAATTATACCAAACTTATGTTTCTTTATGCTCTTTTTTTTAATTCTCTTTACATATTGATATTTTCCATATATAAAACATCTTATAATCAACTAATTTAATATAATTTATAAAAAATCCTTAAAAACACTTGCAAAAACTATATAAAAGCTTTACAATAGGTATTCCAAGGAACTAAATTTAAAATTCCTTATGGATAACAGTATATATATTAATTTAAATGGGATGTTTTAAAAACAAAAGACTGCCTTATACAAGGCAGCCTACTGATTTTATTATAATTGTAATGGACTGCTCAAACTATTACTTTAAAACAGCCCATATTTTTTTATATAATTTTAACTATAGTAAAGATTTTGTGATGGATACTCTGGGTCACAAGTTACATCTATGCCAAGTTTTCTAAATGTTTGTTCATCGTCTCTATTTAGTATAGTAGTAGAATGAGCTTGACATCCTTTTAATAATGCCAATTTTTCCATAGCAAATTGTGCAGTTGGATTAGTTACAGCACAAATGCTAAGTGCAGTTAAAACCTCTTGACAACTAAGAGAAACATTTCTACTAGCTAAAGTTTTTGTTTTTAGATTTATAATAGGTTCTAATATTACAGGTGATATTAAATGCATATCATCAGATATATTAGCTAAGTGTTTAATTGCATTTAATACAGCTGCTGCTGTTCCATTCATTAAGTCAGAACCCTTACCAGTTAATATTGTTCCATCCTCTAACTCTAGCGCTACTACAGGGCAAGTATCATTCTTATCAGCATTTTCTTTTAATTTATTACTGTAATTTCTAGCAGGTAAGACAACTTTTCTATCTTCTGGTTTTAGGTTAAGTTCTTCCATAATCATTTTCATTCTATCATAAGCACCTTTATCAACTTGTCCTTTTTTATATTCACAGGCAGTTTTAAAGTATCTTCTTATTATTTCTTCTATCGAGGCTTTTCTTATTACTTCATCATCTATTATTCCAAATCCAACTCTATTAACACCCATATCAGTTGGAGATTGGTAAATTGATTCTTTTCCAGTTATTTTTTCTATTATTTTCTTAAGCACTGGGAATAATTCTAAATCTCTATTGTAGTTTACTGACATTTCACCATAAGTTTCAAGATGGAATGAGTCTATCATATTTACATCTTTTAAATCAACCGTAGCTGCTTCATAAGCTATATTTAAAGGATGCTTCACAGGTACATTCCAAACTGGGAATGTCTCGAACTTAGAATATCCAACTACATTTCCTCTTTTATTTTCATGGTATAACTGACTTAAACAAGTACCAAGTTTCCCACTATTCGGACCTGGTGCTGTCACTACTACTATTGGTTTTGTAGTTTCTATATACTCATTTGCTCCATACCCCTCATCACTAACTATAGTCTCAACATCTGATGGATATCCTTTTGTTGGATAATGCTTATATACTTTAATTCCTCTACGTTCTAATTTATTTATGAATACAGTTGTAGCAGGTTGTCCTTCAAATCTAGTAATTACTACACTATTTACGTCTAACTCATAACCTCTTAAATCATCTATTAATCTTAAAACTTCCATATCATAAGTGATACCAAAGTCTCCTCTTATTTTATTTCTTTCTATATCTCCTGCATATACACAAATTACAACTTCTACTTTTTCTTTCATATGTTGTAATACTTTTATTTTTGCATTTTCATCAAATCCTGGAAGTACTCTTTTTGCATGAAGGTCTCCCATTAATTTTCCTCCAAACTCTAAATAAAGCTTGTCAAAATTATTTACTCTTTCTAAGATATATTTAGACTGCTCTTCTAAATATTTTTTGTGGTCAAATCCTATTTTCATCTTAACACCTCACTAAATTAAATTTCTTATTGATAACAGTATATTTATATATATTTTTTTAGTAAAACATCTTATAAAAAAATGTTAATACTTTTTCACTCAAAGTAATATTATACAATTAAGATTAATTTTTTTCAAGATAGTTTTATAGTAAATTAGATATACTCATATAACTAATAAAATAAGAATATTATATTTTATATATCTAAATATAATATTCTCACCTTATCACTAATTTATTTCAATATTCTCATATATCTTTTACTCCAAGTTCAATACTTTTCTAATATCTTCTATTCCTTGATATACTTCTTGTTTAGAGAAATTCATAGCCTCTAATTCCTCATCAGTTTTTTCCATAAGCATAGTGTAAAATTCTATTGCTATATACTGCATATTTTCAGTATTCACAGTGTTAGCCTTATCGAATAAAATCTCTTCTGCTTCATTCACTTTTCCTTGAAAAACTAGTCGTTTCAAGGTAATAAGTATAACTTCTTCTTCTGTATTATACACTAAATCTTTTTCTTCATATTCACTGTATTTCTTTCCCAATAAAAGTCTTGCAACCATAAGTTTTATCTCATTGAAAATCTTATCTACTATAGCCATTTTTACATCTCCTATAAATAAAGTTTATTTTCTTTTTAATTATAACAGACTTTATATTAAAAATTATTATATGTAAATGAAATAATTCAAAAATAGATTTTAAACATAAAAAAAGAAGGTAGCGGGGGATTTCCGACTACCTTCAAACACTAGATTGTGATTGGTTTGGTATTTTACTTATACCCACCATACGCTTTGTTAAATCATCTAAATTGATTTTTTTAGCATCCACATCCTCCATCAAAAACGTCACCGCATTCACAAAGTATTAATAATAATATTAAGAAAGGTATCCATGCACATAAGTCCATCTCAGCCCAACAATCTTGGAATGCTAAGAATAAGAAGAATAATATTATTATCCACCAAGCACATCCGCCAAATCCGCCTTCACCAAAAAATCTATCCAACATAATATGTTACCTCCTAGTTATTTTGTATGTGGAGTTTCAGCTCCTAAAATATACTATGTTTAAGGGGTAATATTTGCTAATGATTTTTTTAAATTTTTTCAAAGATTTTCTAAAAAAAATTATTGTCTAACACTCAATGTCTTGCTATCACTATTGATGACTACATCTCCATCAGAAGTCAAAAATGTTTTTACATTCAGTTTTTCTAATATTTTTAATACATCTTCATTAGGAGCTTTTTTATCTGAACAAGTAATAACAGCATATTCTGGGGTAATAGACTCTAAAAATGCTTCAGTTAATTTATCATACCTTCCATGATGAGGAATTTTAACAAAATCATATTTTAAGGTATTTTCACTTATAAACTCTGCCAACCTTTTTTCCTCTGCATCTCCTGCAAACAAAAACCTATGTTCCCCATAATTTATACTAGTCATTATTGAATAATCATTCGAACTTTCATAATCACTTTTTGAAGCTGGTTGTATGCTTATTTTTGCATTATTGATTTCAAGATTCATCTTTTCCTTCAGTACTACTGGTTCTACACCAACTTGTTTAAGTGACTCTGTATACTCATCATACTGTTTACTGTCTTTCTCATAATTTGCTTGTATCAGATTCTTTACTTTGACACTAGATAGTACACTATCGACTCCACCTATATGGTCCTTATCTAAATGAGTTAAAATCAAATAATCAAGTGTATTTACTCCTTTTTCCTTTAATTTATCAACTATTTGTTCTCCATTTTTATCTTCTCCTGTATCAATCATTACAACTTTATCGCCTATCTCAATTAATATACAGTCTGATTTTCCAGTGCTTAGTATAGTAGTCTTAAATGCAGTATTTTTTGTGTTGCCTTGAATATTATTTTGACTTACACTATTTTTTTCACTCTTTAAATAAGATTCACTTGTTGATTTTATCTTACCATTAGTAGTTGTATTTACTACAATCAATAATATTGCAATTACAGACAATGTAGTAACAAAAAACATGATGTCTCTTAATATTATTCTCTTCATCCAAAATCTCCTATAAATTTTATTTATTACATATTTATAGTATAACAATCCTGACTTAGTAAAATACACATATAAACAGGGCAAATTATAGGCATATTTGTGGCATTAAAAAAACGGGGTTGTCGCGCTAGAAAATAGCGCTACGCCCTTTTTTATACAAAAAAGTAAATCCCAAGTTCAAAAGAGCTTGGGATTCTTGTATAATACTTGTATTAAAAAACAAAATACTATACAAATTAATTATGCTACTTATTGTGATAATTATCAATTTAAATTACCACTAAATATGGATTATATGATTCCAAAAGATGATTCTGTAAGGTTATTAAATCAAATTATTGAGGAGATGAAGTTAGAAAAATTATATAAGACTTATTCTCGAATTAGAGGAAATAAAGTAACCCCTATACAACTTTTGAAATTCGAGAAATATTCTGAAAGTTAAACAGTTGGCAGTATATTCTATTTTTTTATTGAAAATGATATAATATAGCTATTAAGAGGGAGGGGGACAAAATTTTGAAGTTAAAAACCTTTCAACTGATTCTGATTGTTTGTATGATTTTTCTTTCTTTTCCAATAGAACTTGACTCTGCTTCAGATAAGGTTCCAGTTAAAGTCGGATATTATGATGATGGTGATTATATGAGTCGGAATGAAAATGGTGAGTATATAGGGTTTAATTTTGAATATTTGCAGGAAATTAATAAATACACTGACTGGAAATATGAAATAGTAGATTGTAAAAGTTGGGAAAATGCTTTTGAAATGTTAAAATCAGGTGAGATAGATGTTCTTCCTAGTGTCTATTATACAAAAGAGCGTACAAAAGAAATGCTTTTTCCAACACTGCCAATGTGTAATATTTATACAACTTTAAATGTAAGAGTGGATGATACTCGTTATGATTATGAGGATTTTGATTCTTTTCAAGATATGAAAGTAGGTGTTATTAGTAATAGTAAAGATGCTGAAAACTTTAAAAAATATTGTAAAACAAATGATTTTAAAGTTCAAATTGTATCTTATAAAGAAACAAATGATTTGTTAAGAGATTTAGAAAATGGAAACTTAGATGGTGTTGCTATAACACATCTTGGTCGGACTAGTACATTTAAAAGTGTAGCACAATTTTCTCCAGAGCCACTTTACACTGTGGTTTCAAACCATAAGCCAGATTTATTATCTCAACTAAATTCTGCTTTGAATACATTGACACTTAGGAATTCTAGTTATGAAACAAAATTATACAATAAGTATTTTTCTATAAGTACTGCTCAGAAGCCAGTATTTACAAAAGATGAGCAAGAATATATACAACAATCTGGTGAAATTTCAGCTGTTTATGATGCTACAAAGATTCCACTAGAATATAGTGATTCCAAAACAGGGGAGTTTTCTGGTGTGGTTGCTGATTTATTCAAGGTAATTACAAATAACACTGGTTTGAAATTTAGATTTGTTTCTGCAAAGAATTATAATGAAGCACTTCAATTATCAAAAGATTCTAGTATATCTGTAGTTTGTGGTATGGAAAACGATTATATCAATAACCAAAAAAACAATATAAGAACAACACAGTATTATTTGCATGCTCCAGTAGTTTTAGTTAGTGGAGAAAAAGAAAATGAAAATGAAATTAAAAAAGTGGCAGCTGTAAATGGTTCTTTGATTGGAGAAAATATTGCTAAAGATGGGAAACTGGATAGAACCATAGAATATTATAATTCTCCAAAAGAATGTTTTGATGCTGTATTAAAGAATAAAGTTGATGCTGTTTATGTAAATACTTATATTGCAGATTATCTATTATCCAATCCTCGTTATGAAAAATTTTCTGTTTCAACTTTGACAAACTATGCAGAAGAAATAAGTATTGGTATTTCTGATTCTGCAGATTCAAGGTTGTTTTCTATACTAGATAAATGTATTCAATACATGTCAACAGAAGAAATGGACAGAATAATTTTAAAAAATACAATAGATCAATATGATATAACTTGGCAAGATATTATTCATCAGCATCCGATGGCAATTATTGGAGGAATTATTATAATATCAGTTATTATTATTATACTTTTGAGTTTTCTGCTTTTATCAAAGTCAAAAAATAACAAGCGTATCGAGAGTTTGTTATACCGAGATAGTCTTACAGGAATTTGGAATTTAAATAAATTTTCTAAAGAAGCCATTGAGAGTTTAAGAAATGCAGAAGGTGGTTTATATGTGATTGTTTATTTAGATATAAAACAATTTCGAATGATTAATGATACTTTAGGATTTTCAGAAGGAGATGAAATACTTTGTGCATTAGCTAAAGTTTTACAAAACACTGTCTCTTCTGAAGAATCTTGTGCTCGCGTTTCTGCAGACCAATTTGTTATGTTATTAAAATACAATAGTTGGGATTGCTTAAAAGAACGTCTCTTCAAGATTGACACTCAACTAAATGATTGGATAGAAAAAATGAGAAAAACTTACCAACTTATTCTTGTATTTGGCGTATACATAGTAAATGAAGTTGAAAAACATGATATATCTCTCATGCTTGACCTAGCAAATTATGCGAGAAGAAATACAGAAATAACACACAGAAGTCGTATTGTGCTTTATGATATGGCTATGAGAGAGGAAGGATTACACCAAAGAAACTTAACAGATAGGATGCAAGTAGCATTAGAACATGGAGAGTTTATTCCATACTTTCAACCAAAGGTAGACATGAATACAAATAGATTGGTAGGAAGTGAAGCACTAGTAAGATGGAATTATCCAGATAAAGGTATAATAAGTCCTGGAGAATTCATTCCTTATTTTGAAAAAAACGGATTTGTGGTAGAAATTGACTTTTATATCTATGAGGAAGTTTGCAAAATGTTAAAGAGATGGATGGATTTAGGATTAAATATTAGTCCAGTATCTTGTAATTTTTCCAGAATTCATTTTAATAATGAAGGTTTCTCAGAAAGATTGATAGAAATAGCAGATTCATATAAAATACCTCATAAATACCTTGAAATAGAAGTCACAGAAAGCATTTTTATTGAAAATCTTAATCAGATTTCGAGTCATTTTAATCAACTAAAAGAATCAGGATTTCCTATTTCTATAGATGATTTTGGTTCTGGATATTCATCTCTTGGTTTATTACAACAATTTTCTATTGATATAATTAAGTTAGACCGTACATTTATACAAACAGGAATGCATGGTAGTCGTGAACAAGCTGTTGTGTGTGGAGTGGTAAATATAGCAAAAGAATTAAATATGAAAGTTATATGTGAAGGGGTAGAAAGTATAGAACAAGTGAGGATACTAAAAGAAATTGGATGTTATTTAGCACAAGGATATTTTTATGCAAAGCCAATGCCACAGGATGATTTTGAGCAATTATTAAAAAATCCTGTACTGGAAATTAAATCAAATGTTTAAGGTGTACGTTTATTATAAATAAAGTTTATGTTCTAAGTAAAATTATGTATGATAAATAAAGGTATAAAAATAGCATTTTTTCAGATAATATTTTATTATAAATAATAAATTTAGAATACTTTTTTAGTATATCTATTGGAAGATGACTCTATCTTTGTACCATCAATAAATAGAGTGTTCTTTGAAATCTCTTTATTATTTTCAAGAAAGTTTGTAAACTGAATTATATTATACAAGAATCTCAAGTTCTTTTGAACTTGGGATTTGCTTTTTTGTACAAAAAAGGGCATAGCACTATTTTCTAGTGCGATAGCCCTGTTCTTTTTATAAAAATTAAGTCTATCTTTCTAAAGTCACATCTTCAAATTCTTTAATTTTATCATTAGATAAGACACTCTTTTTAGTAGATTGTCCATTTTTTCTATCAAAGGTATTTTTGGCTTTTACTCCTGATAAAAACTTACCTGCTCCATTAATACATCCTTCTTCACACATCATTCCTTCTATAAAGTTACCTTCTAATCTACCCAATTTAGCCATTGTCATTGTCTTTTTAATTTGTCTCGGACCAGATACTTTTATAGGTTCAAAATCAAAACTAATTCCCTTCTCAGCAATATAGTTTTGTATGGATTTAGTTAGACCTCCAGATGCTCCAAATCCCCTTCCAAAAATTGACCCATCATTTATATCTTCATTTGAACATTTTGATAAATCTATATTAAAGGATTCAAACAATGCCATTAATTCTTCAAAAGTAAGCACATAATCTACTGCATCTTTTAGACATGCATCTGTTGCTTCACTCTTCTTAGCTGTACATGGACCTATAAATACAACTTTAGCATCAGAATCAATTTTTTTTACCAATCTTCCTGTTGCTACCATAGGAGATACTGTAGATGATATTTTATCTTTTTCATCAGGAAACATCTTCTCTATATACTTAAAAAATCCAGGGCAACATGAATTTGTCATGTAATCATCTCCAGATTTTATTCTCTCAATAAATTCATTACTTTCATGAACTGTAACTGCATCTGCACCACAAGAAGCTTCTATCATATCCACGAATCCCAATGACTTTATAGCATTTTTTAACTGTCCATATGTAATATTACTATCAATTTGACCTGTTATAGCTGGAGCTACTATTGCATACATATTTTCCTTTTTGGCAAGTTTTTTCGCAACAGGTGCTATCAAACTTTTGTCAGATATTGCTCCAAATGGACATGCTGACATGCATGCTCCACAATTTATACAATTATCTTCATGTATCATAGCTTTCATAGTATCTCTATTAAAATCCAATGCTCCTGTTGGACAGACACTCTTGCAAGGTCTTACAACTTCAGATATAGCATCATATTGACAAGAACTTTTGCACATTCCACAAGCTTTGCATAAATCATGATTTATATATGCCCTTCCATTTATGTAAGAAATCGCTCCAAACTTACATGCTTCTTTACATCTATGTGCTAGACAGCCTCTACAAAGTTCTGTAACTGTAAATTCATTTATTGGACATCTATCACATGCTGCTTCTACTATATATATAATTTGTTCATCTGTATCTAAGTTTACTAAATCTGGATTTATATCTCCATATTTACTATTTGGTGTTAAACTTAATGCAAGTTGTGCTCTTTCAAGAACTACCTCTCTCTCCTTATAAACACAACATCTATATCTTGCTTTTTCTCCTTTGATTATTTCATATGGAATTCTTTCTATATTTTCTTTTGTTAATTTTTCTTCAATTGATAATCTAGCTACTGCTGTTAAAACTTCATGCTTCAACCTTTTTAGTTGCGTTTCAAACTCAAACATAAGTAATCCTCCCCATAAATCACATCTTTTTTGCTATATTTCTACCATTATGTACATTGTATTTTCATTTATTCCCATAAATCATTATAACACAGGCGTATACTTTGTTAAGTTATATACAAAATATTATATATGTAATTTTTATTTTAAGTGTATATAGTTTTTAATTTAAATTACTAAATAAACAAAAATATAAATAAAAATAGAGTTGCCCAAAAGTCAAATTGCAACTTAGAACAACTCTATATAATATGTATTTTATACTCGTTTTATTTTTCTAAATTTATTTTACTAAAATCTTTTATCTTAGTATTTGCTAAGACACTCTTCTTAGTTGATTGAGAATTTTTTCTATCAAAAGTGGCTTTAACTTTTGCACCTGATAAGAACTTACCAGAACCATTTATACATCCACCTTCACACATCATTCCCTCTATAAAGTTACCTTCTAATTTTCCTAAATTTGCCATAGTCATAGTTTTCTTGATTTCTCTTGCACCAGAAATCTTTACAGGTTCAAAGTTAACACCTATGCCTTTTTCAGCAAGGTAATTCTCTATGGCTTTTGTAAGACCTCCAGCAGCGCCAAAACCTCTTCCAAATATTGATGCATCATCTATATCTTCATTTGAACACTTAGCTAAGTCTATATCAAATGCTTCAAATAATGCCATTATTTCTTCAAAAGTCAGTACATAATCCACTGCACCTTTTAATTCTTTCTTAGCTGCCTCACTCTTTTTAGCTGTACATGGTCCTATGAATACAACCTTAGCATCTGGCTCATAACTTTTTATAAATCTTCCACTAGCTATCATAGGAGATACTGTAGATGATATTTTTCCTACATGATTTGGGAATGTCTTTTCTATATAACCAACAAATCCTGGACAACAAGAATTTGTCATAAAAGATTCTCCTTTTTCCATTCTTTCAGCAAACTCTAAGCTTTCATGCACTGTGACTGCATCTGCTCCACAAGCTGCTTCTAGTACATCTACAAATCCTAATGATTTTATAGCATTCTTTATTTGACCATATGTAACATTTGCTTCAACTTGACCTGTTATAGCTGGAGCTACTACTGCATACATTTTTTCATTTTTAACTAATTGTCTAGCTACAGGAGCAATCAAACTCTTATCAGATATAGCTCCAAATGGGCAGGCTGACATACATGCTCCACAGTTTAGACACTTATCTTCATGTATCATAGCTTTCATATTCTCTCTATCAAATCCTAATGCATTAGTTGGGCATACGCTCTTGCATGGTCTAACAACCTCTGAGATGGCATCATATTGACAAGCTTTTTTACACATTCCACAAGCCTTACATAATTCGTGATTTATATAAGCCATTCCTCCGACATGTGTTATAGCACCAAATTTACAAGCTTCTTTACATCTATGTGCTAGACAGCCTCTACAAATATCAGTTACTGTAAATTCATTTATTGGACAACTATCACATGCAGCCTCCAAAATATATATAATTTGTTCATCTTCTCCTATATCCATTGTATCTAAATCTATTTTATCTTGACCTGGTTCTAACCCCATACTTACATTTACTCTCTCAGATATTATGGCTCTTTCTTTATAAACACAACATCTGTATGTAGGTTTCTCACCTTTTATTATTTCATATTGAATATTATCCATTGCTTCTCTTGTAAGGTTATCTTCTTTTCCAAGCCTAGCTATTGCTGTTAAAACATCATGTCTTAATTTGTGTATTTGTGTTTCAAATTGAAACATTTTAATACCACCCCCGTAAATGATTTTATACGATACCATTATAACACAATATTTGCTTTTATTAATATATACATAAAATATTATATGTTTAAATTTTATTTTATCGAATATATATAATGTTTTTATATTTTATTGTATAATAATATTGATATTTCTGAAATTTCACTATTTTTATCTTGAATTTTTAATCGAATATATAATATTTTTTATTATATTTTTTAATTTTACTTTTTATTTGCATTCCTTTTTATTACATTTTTTGCTATTAAATTCATTCATAGTTTGGTATGATTTTGCACTATCTGTTATTATATGATTTAGCAGTTTTTCTTAAATTCTAAAATCAATTAATTTTTTTAAAAATTTTATTTGCTTTTATTTTAAATTTATGCTATATTAATAGAACAGACTTATTTTTTTAGTTTGTATTTTTTAATAAAGCGGAGGTTTTCTTATAATGAAAAACGGAATAGTAAAATGGTTTAACAATGAAAAAGGATTTGGATTCATATCTGTAGAGGGAGAAGACGATGTTTTCGTACATTTCTCAGCTATACAAAATGATGGATACAAAACTTTAGAAGAAGGCGAAAAGGTTAGCTTTGATATAACTCAAGGTAATAGAGGACCTCAAGCTGAAAACGTAAATAGAATATAATTATTTAATTTAAATATATATATTTTAGAAAAGGAGCTATCGTAGGCTCTTTTTTGTTGTTTATTATACTTATAATACATTACAAAAACAAGAAGTTACTTTAAAAAAGACAATTCAAAACATCTTTTTAAAATAACTTCTTTTATTATAATATATTACTATCAAAAACTACTCTATTTAATTTTATCAGATATCACTAAGCATAACTCTCTCAATATTTTACAGGCTATAACTGTTGATACACCTGTAATATCATAATCAGGACTTAACTCTACAATATCACAACCAACGATATTTATATTAGAGTTTTTTATGATTCTAAAAACTTCTTGAAATTCTCTATAATTTATACCACCAGGTTCTGGTGTACCTGTTCCTGGAAATACAGATGCATCTAGTATATCTAAATCTATAGTTAAATAAACATTCTTTCCATTCAACATATTAATTATATTTTCAAAGGTGTTTATTCCTCCAATTTCCATATATGTATGCTTTTGTTCTGTCGCAAACTTAAATTCTTCTTTTGTGCCAGACCTTATACCAAATTGAAATATTTTATTATCTCCTACAACATCCCATACCCTTTTAATTACTGTTGCATGAGAATTTTTGCTATTATTATACTCTTCTCTTAAATCTGCATGAGCATCAAAATGAATTACATATATGTCATTATACTTTTCATACACTGCTTTAAAAGCTGGTAGTGTAACTAAATGCTCTCCTCCAATCATAAATGGAACTTTTGAATCTCTAACAATCTTAGATGTTTCTATATATATTTCTTCTAATACCTTTTCTGTACTTCCTACACTTATTTCTAAGTCTCCATAATCACATATACTGTAATCTTCCAAGTCCAAATCTAAAAACGGACTATATGTTTCAAGGCCATAAAATTCTTTTCTCATAGAACCACTTGCAAATCTAGCTCCTGGTCTATTTGAAGTAGTTCCATCGAATCCAACACCAAATACTATAAGATTAGATTCTTCATAATTTTTGTCCATACTCATAAAAGTATTCATGTGATAGAAATTATTATTCATCTAACATCTCCTTTACATATTGAGGTAACATAAACGAACCTAAGTGTATATTACTATTATAATATTTAGTTTTTAAATTTAATTTTTCCCATCCATCCCTATCTTGATTTTCTATTGGACTAAATTTTTTAGAAGCAAAACCAAACAACCAATGACCAGATGGATATGTTGGTATATGTGCTTGATAGACTTCAGATATTGGAAATATTTCTTTTAACTTCTTATTAGCTCTTTTCATCTCCCTAGCATTAAAATCAAAATAAGGACTTTCACTTTGATTTACCAAAATTCCATCATCACTCAGTATTCTATGACAATCTCTATAAAAATCAGTTGAAAAAAGACCTTCTCCTGGTCCTATTGGGTCAGTTGAATCTACTATTATTAAATCATAAGATTTATCAGAGGCACATTTAACAAAATTAACACCATCTTCAAAATATAAATTAACTCTTTCATCATCTAATTTGCATGAGCATATATCCATATACTCTTTAGATACATCTACAACCATTTTATCTATTTCAACCATATCAATCTTTTCTATTTGTGGATAACGGCTTAATTCTCTTACAGTTCCGCCATCACCCCCACCTATTACTAATACTTTTTTTATGTTTAAATTTATAGACATAGGAACATGAGTTATCATCTCATGGTATATAAATTCATCTTTATCTGTTACCATCATTAACCCATCTATTGTTAGAAACTTTCCAAATTCATCACTATCAAATACATCTATTCTCTGAAATTGAGACTTCCCCTCAAATAAATGTTTATTTACTTTTATAGAAAATCTTACATTTTCTGTCCATTCTTCTGTATACCAAAGCTCCATATAATAATCCTCACTTTCTCCTATATATTTTGTATTTATACTGCTTCTGGCTTATGAGTAATTTTCCCTAAATCTTTTTTTGAATATTTTTTTATTTTTGTAGTCAGACCTCTTGGAATTTCTGTAGACTCACTTCTTTCTGATTTTAAAAGCTGTTCTAACAATTCAAAACTTTTCCATGGGTCTATATCACCACAAGTAAAAAAATCTGCTGCTGCATAACCATACTCAGGCCAAGTATGTATTGTTAAATGAGATTCTGCAATTATAACAGCACCTGAAACCCCCCAAGGATTAAAATGGTGAAATACAGAATCAACGATTGTAGCTTTTGCATTTAATGCTGAATCATTCATAAAATTTTCTATAAGATGCGGGTCTTTAAGTACATTCTCATCACAATTATAATATTCTACTAGTATATGTCTTCCTAGTGTTTCAAATTTCATTTCAATCCCAACTCCTCTACATATTTAATCTATTCTTATCTTTTCTAAATAAAGTAATTTATTTTATTACAAGTATTCTATCTAAGTTTTTATCTTGCACATCAGTTAGATATACATTGCTGTTTTTTAAGAAAATAATATATTCCATAATTTCTTTTGTTATCAATTCTCCTGGAGCAACAATTGGTATCCCTGGTGGATATGCCATTATTGATTCTCCACAAACTCTATCTATACACAAATCAAGTTCTACACTTTCTTTTGGTGCATAAAAAGCTTCTCTAGGATTAAGTTTAATAGTAGGATTTATTTGAACCATATTAAACTCATTTAATGCAGATTCTTTTCTATAGACCTTTGCAATTATAGAGAGTGCTTTTACTAATCTATCAATATCAGACTTATTCGTTCCAATAGATACAAGTGCAAGAATATTGTACGAATCTCCTAATTCCACTTGAATCGAAAAATTTTTATATAATAAGTCATAGACTTCAAATCCAGTTAAATTTAATTCTTTCACGTTTATACATAGTTTTGTTTCATCTATAAATTTGACACCTTTTTGTTTTAATATTTCAGTAGATAAAACTTTTATTCCATCAATTTTGTTTAATCTTGATTTTGCATACCTGGATAAATTTAGTGCTTTTGATAATTGCTTTTCTCCATTTTCAACTAGGTTTGCTCTAGCACCATCTATACTTGCCATAAGCAAATAAGATGCTGATGTTGACTGTAACATATTTATTGATTGAAGAACTTTTTCAAATTTTACATTGCCTCTATTAAGCAAAAGTGCTGAAGACTGTGTCAATGCACCTCCAGTTTTATGTATGCTTACAGCTACCATATCAGCTCCTAGTCCTATTGCAGAGGGAGGCAAATCTAAATGAAATGGAAAATGAGCTCCATGAGCTTCATCCACTAGCACCAAAATATTATTTTTATGACATAGCTCGATGATATTTTCAATATCAGCACAAACTCCATAATAAGTTGGATTAAGGAAAAATAATGCTTTTATATTACGATTTCTTTCTATCTCCACTTTAATTTTTTTAAGAGTAATATTTAAACTTATGCCTAATTTCTCATCAAATTCTGGCTGTATAAATATTGGTATTCCTCCACAGAGTATTAATGCATTTATCACTGATTTATGTATATTCCTTGGAAGTAATACTTTTTCGCCTGGTTTTATCACACTCAAAATCATTGCATGTATTGCCTGAGTTGTACCATTAGTTATAAAGAATGCTTCATCAGCCATATATGCTTGCGCTAACAAATCTTGTGCATTTTTTATAACACCATTTGGAGCAGATACATTGTCCATAGTTGGTGATGAATTTATATCCATTTTCATGAGATTTTCACCTAGATATTTATTTAATATATCTACACCTCTATTTTTTACATGTCCAGGCACATCAAAGCAAGCTATATCTTTTTCTGAGTATTCCTTTAAAGACTCTAATAATGGAGCACATTCATAGCTCAATTCAACTGCATTTGCGAACTCACTATCCATGATTTTGAATTCATCTCCTCTCTATATTCAAATAATTATTGTATTCTTATTTATTATTTCTATTTTTTATTTTTACTTTTATTAAACTCATGATATTTATTATATTAACATCCTGCTATTTTTACAAGTGTTTTTTTGGTTCTATCCAAAAACTCACACATTAGTCATGTCAATATTTATAAACTTTTTTATTTTTTGTTGTTTATATTAATTTTTTTTAAAATTAGTATTTATAAACTTTTTCGTTTTTTATTTTTTTATTATTTCTATTTTTTTGAGATTTACGAAGCTTTTGAGTTTAATATTTTTAAGTTGTAAGTATTTTATTACTAAACTTTTATATTATTCTGATTTCACATGTCAAAATTTCTGGTTTAGTTAGACTAAATAAATTTCCTATTTTTGTATTTTTATTTTCTGTTAAAATTTATTAAATTTTTTTTATTTGATGAAATAAATTCTATTTTTATAAATAAAACCAGATACAAAATAAAGATTTACAAAGAATAAAAGTGTCTTTATTATGACAAAACAACCTTATTTAGAATGGCAAATAGTTAAGGAAGATATTTTTTGTTTCTTTTTATTTCTTATTGACAATAGTACTAATCAGTACTATACTGCATAAAGTACCGATTAGTACTATTAGGAGGATATTATGGATATTAGAAAACAAATTAGACTTGTAAACTCTGCTTTAAGCAGTACATTGGATTTATATAGGATATGGGCGAAAAAGAATAAATTGAATTACAATTCTTTGCTTGTTCTATATACCTTGTATGATTTTAAGACATGCACTCAAAAACAAATATGTGATTGGTGGGCTTTACCTAAACAAACAGTTCATGGAATTTTATTTGATTTTGAAAAAAAAGGTTATATTTTAATTACCCCAAATGAAGAAAATAAAAGGGAACGATTGATTACATTTACACCTAAAGGAAGTGATTTCGCTTGCGAAATATTAAAGCCATTACTTCAAATGGAAGAAAATGTAATGGAAGAATTAGGTGAAGAATTGATAAATCAGCTAATTGTAAGTAACACAAAATATTATGAATTACTCAAGGAGGAAATCAATAATGGATAATGTTTTGGCTAAAAAGTTTTCCTTTTGTTCATTATTACAATTTGCAATACCTAACATTGTGATGATGATTAGTTTATCTATGTATATTATTGTTGATGGAATGTTTGTATCACGATTAATTGGCACGACTGCTTTATCTGCTGTTAATATGTTTTATCCTGCAATATGCTTTGAAATGGCAATCGCGATTATGATTGCAACTGGTGGTAGTGCGATAATTGCAAGAAAATTGGGTGAAGGTAAACAGAAAGAGGCACAGGAAAATCTTAGTTTTTTAATTGCTATAGAGGTTTTAATAGGAATTTTGATTGCGATTCTAGGGAATGTTTTCATTGATGAAATTATTTTACTTTTAGGTGTAAGTCCCATTCAGTCTCCCTTAACTATCTGTTATGCAAAAATTATATTTTCATTTGCTCCTGCTTTCTTTCTTCAAACGGCTTTTCAAACATTCTTTGTTACAGTAGGAAAACCGACATTAGGATTAGCTGTTACTTTATTAGCTGGTATTACAAATATTGTCTTAGATTATATTTTTATGGCACCCTTGAATCTAGGTGTAAATGGTGCAGCAATTGCTACAGGAATAAGTTATTGTATTCCTGCAATCGTGGGCTTGTTATTTTTCTTTACATCTAAGAAAAATTCATTATGCTTTATAAAACCTAAAATAGATTGGCAAGTACTTATAAAAGCTTGTACAAATGGTTCATCTGAGATGGTAACAAATTTAGCAAATGCTGTAACAACTTTTTTGTTTAATTATGTTCTATTAAAATTTTATGGAGAAGATGGTGTAGCTTCCATTACAATCATACTTTATTTTCAATATATATTCACTGCTCTTTATTTTGGATATTCTAATGGAATTGCACCTGTCATAAGTTTCAAATATGGAAATGATGACAAAGAGCAGTTACAGAGTATATTTAAAAACAGTATTATTTTTTTGCTTATAAGTACAGTATTAGCAAATTTTTTGATTCATTTGACAGTAACAAAAGCAATCACAATTTTCACTCCAGTAAATAGTAGTGTTTATGATATTACACTTCATGGATTTTCTATTTACTCTCTATCTTTTATTATTATGGGATTAGGAGTTTTTACTTCTGCAATGTTTACTGCATTTTCAGACGGAAAAACCTCTGCCATTATATCATTTTCAAGAACTTTCATTTTTATTGTAGGTGCTATTCTTATTCTTCCTAATATATTTGGAGAATTTGGTGTTTGGATGGCAGTTCCTGTAGCAGAAGTTCTTGGATTCATTGTGGCAGTATTTTATATATTTAAGAAAAAAGATACCTATACTTATCTTTAAATATATCATCAGATAATACATTCCTGTTGAGTGTTGTATGAATGAGGAAATTTTTATAAAAAATATAAAAGAGTTGAACTTGAAACTTGATTAAAAAAGTCAGCTTTAAGACAACTCTTACTTATATAATTTATAATATTAAATGCTATAAACTTATAGCATTTTTTGTGCATTCCTTTATATTCACTGCTTTACTCATAATCAAAACTGTTAAAAGCTCTGAAATAGCCATACTTACCCATATTCCATTTGCTCCAAATAACTTAGAAAAAATAATCAATATAATAGGTAAAAGTAAAATTGAACGCAAAGCCCCTATAACATTAGAATGTATTGGCATTTCTATTGCTTGATAATACATAGTTGTTGTTAAATTTTTTCCAATCATAAGGTAAGCTATATTAGCCATATTAAGTGCAACGTATGCCATTAAAATAATCTCTTCATCACCTGTAAATATTTTTATAATCTCTCTTCCAAACAAGAAGCACACTATTGTAAATATTACAGACACAAAAATACTCATCTTCGTTGCCATACTATAATAACTTAACATTTTATTAGTCTCTTTAGAACCAAAATTATAGCTTATAAGTGGCTGAACACCCAAAGTTATTCCCATTAGAAGATTATAAATATTTGTAGTTATATAGTTCACTACAGCATAAGCTGAAAGACCTACATCTCCAACCACTCTTGTTAAAACTATATTATGTGCAAGTATTATTATTGAAAAGGCGCACTCTGCAAAAAATGAAGGGAACCCTATTGCAAACAATTCTTTTAAAACATCTTTTTCTATTTTAGCTGTTCCAAAGGACAATTTACCTTTCTTAAATACAAAATGAGGTAGCATTATCATTAGTGTTGATAACTGACCTAATCCACTTGCAATTGCTGCACTCTTTATACCAAATCCAAGTTTAAATATAAATATATAATTCAAAGCTATATGAAAAATTGTCCCTGACAAAGTTGCTATCATTGCAAGTTTTGGTCTTCCATCATTTCTTAAAAAGCTACAGAAAACAAGTCCTAGTAAGTTTGGAAGACAAAAAACAGCATAAAAGGTTAAGTACTCAGCAGATAATCCAACCAAGTTTTCAGTTGCTCCCATAAATCTAACAATATGATTTGAAAAAAGTATACAAAATATTGTAAGAGATACACTACCCAATATTAAAACTTTTATAACTTGCCTAAATATATTTATAGCCCTTTCATCATCTCCAGAACCAAAGTTTTTTGATACTAATGCTCCTCCTCCAACTGCCATTAAACTAGATAACCCTAAAAACACCATAACAAGAGGCACCACTATACTAACAGCTGTAAGTGCTGCATCACCTAGTCCTTTCCCCAAAAATATTCCATCTAATATAGTATTAAATGATGATACAAACATAGCAAGAGCTGATGGTATGGCATATTCTAAAAATTTTTTTATCATTATAAATCACCCCTCTATATATTATTATGATAATTATTATTCCACTATATAAAATATTAATCTATCCTCTGAGGGGAGAGTCAAGTTTTTTTGTATACTATTTTTTTCTTATTTCTAACTGAACTAATGTCTTTTCTTTTGAATCTGAGTCTACTCTAGAGAGTATCCATATTTCATTAAAATCACCAACAATTTCTATATTGTTATCCTTAGCATAATCTATTATTTTTTGATAATAATCATAAGCATTATTCCAATTATCATCATATAATATAGTTAGATATTCTCCTTCTGGCAAAATATATTCATTTTCATAATTGTCTCTCCTTGTAAAATCAACTATGTTATCATATAATAATGTATCTCTTTCTTTAATTACTTTTTCATAAGAAATACTCCCTGAGATTATAGGATAGACATCGTTGTATTTGTCCTGAACATGTAAGATAACACGTCTAAGATACATCTCAAACTCAACTTCATCTTTTGAATCACATTTATAAACACTTACTTTTCTTTCTTTATTGTATTTTACAAATACCTGATTTAAACCATATTCCAATAATTCATTTACATTAGATTCTATATCATTTAAATATTTTTTTACATCTGACAATTCTTTTATTTTATTTTCTATCATTTTTTTCTGCTCATTAATTGTATTCAACATAGATTTTATTGAACCATCTGAATCAATCAATTTTTTTATATCTTCAAGAGTCATTCCCATAATCTTGCAGTACTTAATTACATCTATACTCATAAACTGTTCTCTTGAATAATATCTATATTTATTTTCTTGATTTACATATGCTGGTTTTAGTATACCTATTTTATCATAGTATCTCAGAGTTTTTATTGATAATCCAAAAAGCTTAGATACTTCACCTATTGAAAAATATGTTTTTATATAATCTCCCCCCTTTATATTTTGCATTAAAATAATACTATATTCTTATGCAAACAGCAACATAAAATTAATTTTATTTTTAATTAATTTTATTCATATTTTTTTTATTAATAATTAACAAAAAAAATAAATATATATAAAAAAATAAAGAGAAGCTTTATAAAAACTCCTCTTTATTCCATCTCCGATACAGGTATCGTTTTCCAATGTTCCCTCAGAATTCTTTCAACATTTTCTAAATCATTCTCTTTCATAAATTTTACTACTTCAATATGTTGATTATTACTGTATGTCAACATTTTATATAACTCATCTTCATTATTACTAGTATATGACTTTGACATAAAGTTATATCTTAAAGAATTCAATAGATTTATTAACACTTGATTTTCTGATTTAGCTATGTATATATCGTGAAATTCATTACTTAATTTTAAATAGTTACTGTAATTTTTATACTTTATAGATATAGTCATCATTTCTGTTAATTCTTCCATTTTTATTAAGTCTGATTCAGTTAAATTTTGTACTGCTGAAGAACCTGCTAAAGCATCCAATACTCCAATTACAGAATAGGTGTCTAGTTTTTCCTTTTCTTGAAATTCTTTTACAACAAATCCTTTATTAGGTATCTTTTCTAGTAAATTTTCACCCGCCAACCTCGTTAGTGCTTCCCTTGCTGGTGTTCTACTAACTCCTATAGAGTTACAAATCTCAGATTCAGTAATTCTCTGATTAGCTTCATACTCTCCATTTTGGATTTTTTTTGATATATAGTCATATACTTGAGTTGTAAGTGGATCTACCTTCATAAGACGTTCCTCCATATTAAGATTATAAAAGTTAAATCTCCCGCCAACTTTGGTAGAGAGGTTCAGTTTTACCTTACTCATTTATATAATATCACAATTATCATATTTTTTATACTTGTTTGTAATATTTTGAAATACTAAAATTCTTATAGTAATTTAAACAAAAAATGTAGAAAAAGTTTTGATTTATCAAAATTCTTTCTACATTTTTACTTTTTCTTTATTTTTTAAATCAAGTATTTAATTTATTCTAAAGATGCCAAATGATTTTGCTTCTAAATCAATTCTCAATTCATTATTTTCAATTTGTGTAGTATTATTTACATTTTTAGAGCTATACTTTATTGGTATTTCTTCAATAAAACTACCATCTATATTTAATGATATTCTTTCAGTACTCTCACTTCTATTTACCAAAATTAATATTCTATCATTATTTTCATTAAACCTAATAAAAGCAAACACAGAATTATTTTCTGTATATATAAAGTCTGTATCTCCTGAGCTTAAAAGTGTATTTTTATTTCTAATTTTTATAATATCCTTATAGAAACTAAGCATATCTTCATCTTCATTTTTCCATGGATATGTTCTTCTATTATCTGGGTCAACACCTCCACAAAGACCAGCTTCATCTCCATAGTATATATATGGTACACCTTCAAAAGTCATCTGTACAGCTACTGCAAGCTTCACTAAATCCACATCATAATTTAATTCAGTTTTAGCTCTTGTAACATCATGTGTGCCAATTAAATTTAAATTAGACTTAAATGATTCTTTTGGATAATTTTCCTTAATCTGCATATATCTATTGCAAAGTTCATACGATTTAATTTCTCCTTTTAGAAAAGAAAACATATTGTTTCTAAAAGGATACCCCATAACAGAATCCAATTCTTCACCCAATAGATAACTTCTTCTTTGACCATAACTAATCTTATTTGACGCATCTTCCCAGACTTCTCCTATGAGAATTGAATCATCGTCAGCTTTTTTTAGTTCCCTTTTTAACTCTCTTATAAACTTAGTTGGTAGTTCATCTGCAACATCTAACCTCCAACCTTTAACACCCATATCTATCCACTTATTTATAACACTATCTTTGTCATATATTATATAGTCCATATAGCTATCTTCTAGTTCATTTATATTTGGTAATGTCTTAACATCCCACCAACTTTTGTACTTTTGAGGAAAGTCTTCAAACATGTACCATGGATAATATGGAGACTCTTTCGATTGATATGCTCCTAAGCTATTATAGTTTCCATACATATTAAAATATTTACTATCTGCTCCAGTATGGCTAAAAACACCATCTAATACTATTGACATATCTTTTTCTTTTGCTTTATTGATAAGCTCTTTAAATGTCTCTTCATCTCCAAACATTGGGTCAATCTTTTTATAATCACCTGTATCATACTTATGATTACTAGATGCTTCAAATATAGGGCTTAAATATAGTATACTTACTCCTAGTTTTTTTAGATATCCAAGTTTGTTGATTATCCCTCTCAAATTACCACCATGGAAGTCCCACCTTATAATATCACCTTTGCTATCTTTTATGTACATAGGTATATCTTCCCAATTCCCATATATAAAGCTATTCTTTTTAGGATTGTCAATTTTACCATTTCGATTGCCATTATTAAATCGGTCTACAAATATATGATAAAGTATTCCTTCTTTATACCATGTTGGTACTTTAAAATCTTTATAAACAGTGATTTGATATTTATTTATATCATTGTAGTCATACTCACAAGAATATCCATTTTCTCTATTCTTTCCATAAAATACAGTTTTTTTATTGCCATCCACTTCAACATCAACTTTAAAATAATAAAAATAAACACCTGTCTCTTCAAAGTTTTCCATCTTGCAACAGAAACACTTTCCAAGTTTATCATTACTTAATTCTTCATTTAAAGTTATTGTTCTCATTTCTTCTTCTTTATTTATTTCTAGGGAAATAGAATTGACATTATATCCTTCATTTACTTTAACATAAATAGTCAATCCCTCATCAAATTTTAAAGCTCCAAATGGAGCCTTAAAATTTTTATCCCAAGAGTTATATTCTATTATATCTTGCATCTAATCACACCCTTTTAAACCAAATGTCTTTTGCGTATTCAGAAATTGTTCTATCTGAGGAGAAAAATCCTGAGTTAGCTATATTAACTAAAGACATTGTATTCCATTTTTCTTTATCTCTATATAACCTGTTTATATCAGCTTGAGCTTCACCATAATTCTCAAAATCTCTCAATACAAAATATTCATCATTGTAAGTGGTAAGTGAATTATAAATACTTCTTCCTTCTTCACCTAGATTAGGAATAAATCCATTTATTAAATCATCTACTACCCTTTTTATATTCATATTAGAATGGTATAAGTCAAGTGAAGAATATCCACCATACTTATTATAATTCAATACTTGCTCTGCACTAAGTCCAAATAAAAACATGTTTTCTTTTCCTACTTGTTCACATATCTCTACATTTGCACCATCTAGTGTAGCCAAAGTTATAGCGCCATTCATCATAAACTTCATATTACTTGTTCCTGATGCTTCCTTTGTTGTAGTTGATATTTGTTCACTAACATTTGCCGCTGGTATTATTATCTCTGCTAATGATACTCCATAATTCTCTAAAAACACTACTTTTAACTTGTCCCTTACTCTGACATCATTGTTTATAGTACTTGCAACAGAATTTATAAATTTGATTATACATTTAGCTAAATAATATCCTGGTGCAGCTTTTGCACCAAATATAAAAGTTCTTGGGTCAATATTTAAATTAGGATTATCAAGTAACTCATGATACATATGAAGTACATTAAATATATTCAACAACTGTCTCTTATAAGCATGTAATCTCTTAACCTGAACATCAAATATTGAATTTGGGTCGATATTTAAATCGTATTTATCTTTTATAAGTTTTGCTAAATTTGCTTTATTATTGTATTTTATATCATCAAGTCTCTGTAAAACAGAAGAATCATTTTTAAATTTTTCAATATTCTTTAACTGTAAAGTATCTTTCTTCCATGAATCACCAATTAAATCTGTAATTAAATTGCTAAGTTCAGGATTTGAACTTATAAGCCATCGCCTATGTGCAATTCCATTAGTCTTATTATTAAATTTATTTGGCTCATCTTGGTAGAAATCTTTCAATACCTCTGTTTTAAGAATTTGAGTATGAAGCTTAGCAACTCCATTTACACTGTGACTTGTAACAATACATAAATTTGCCATGTTGATGTTATCCCAGCTTATTATACTCATTCTATTTATTCTATCTTGGTCATATCCTTTATTATTTAATTCCTCTACATATCTTCTATTTATTTCTTCTATTATCATATAAATTCTTGGTAATAGCTCTTTCATCATACCTACAGGCCATTTTTCCATTGCTTCTGACATTATAGTATGATTAGTATAAGATACTGTTTTTTTAGTTATTTGCCATGCCTCATCCCAAGATAAGTTTTCTTCATCAAGCAGAATTCTCATAAGTTCTGGTATACATAAGGTAGGGTGTGTATCATTTATATGAATTGCTACCTTATCACATAAATTGCTAATATCCAGTTTGTTCTTTTTATATTTTCTTATTATATCTTGTATCCCTGCACTTACAAAAAAGTATTCTTGTTTTAATCTCAATAACTTTCCTGCATAATTTGAATCATCTGGATATAGTACCTGTGATATTTCCTCAGTATAATACTTATGTTTTAAAGCCTCTTCATAGCTACCAGAATAATTTAGAGCGTTTGAAGTAAGTTCACCAAAATCTCTCTTTGGTATCTCACTTTTAAACAATCTTAAAGTATTTATACATTGATTTTGATACCCAATTATTGGTATATCATAAGGCATTGCCATTACAGGAAGGTAATTCTTATGCATTACTTTTAAATGACTACCTTCCTTAACTAATTCTACCTCTCCACCAAACTTCACCATTGCTGCTTCATTTGGCCTTACAGTTTCCCAAGCATATCGTCCTTCTGTAAGCCAGTTATCAGGTACTTCTACCTGATAACCATTTACAAATTTTTGTTCAAACAAACCGTATTTATATCTTATTCCATACCCTTGACCACTTATATTCAAGGATGCCATAGAATCTAAAAAGCAAGCAGCTAATCTACCAAGACCTCCATTTCCTAAGGCTGGGTCTACTTCAGCTTCAACTAAATCATCCAAGTTAATTCCTAATTCAGATAAGCCTTCTCTAACTTCTTCTTCAATATTCAAATTTAGTAAGTTTGATTTTAATTGTCTTCCTATTAAAAATTCAAGACTAAAATAATAAACTTCCTTTTTCTTGTCTAACTTTGTTGCAACCCACTTTTTTGCTATTTCATCTTTCAATAAACTACATAATACGTTTAACAATTGTTCATTAGTAGCTTCCTTGATAGACTGTGCATATAAGCTATACATTTTCACTTCAAATTTTTGCTTGAATTTCTTTTTGCTTATTGTTACCAAAAAAACCACTCCTTTAATCACATATGTCTCTATATGTTTCTATATACTCCTTAGCTGATTTTTTCCAACTATTATCTGTTCTCATTGCATTTTCAACTAATTTAGTCCATTCTTCTTTATCTTTAAATACTTTGATTGCATTTTTCAAACAGAAAAACATCTCATGAGCATTGTAATTTTTAAAACTAAATCCATTGCCTTCACCAGTAAATTTATTGTAAGGCATTACAGTATCCTTAAGCCCTCCAGTCTCTCTAACTATTGGCAAAGAACCATATCTCATAGCTAACATTTGTCCTATACCACAAGGCTCAAATAATGATGGCATTAAGAATATATCACTTGCAGCATATATCTGTTGAGCCAACGATGTATTAAAAGTAATTCTAGCTGATACTTTATCAGAAAAATTAGAATCATAATAATTGAACATTGATTGATATTGATGTTCTCCAGTTCCTAAAACAACAATTTGTAAATCTTCTCTCATAAGTTCAGGCATCATATACGCTATTAAATCAAATCCTTTTTGAGAAACTAATCTTGAAACTATTCCTATTAATGGAATAGATGAATCTTTTTTCAGACCTAAAATATCTTGTAGTCTCAATTTATTTTCTATCTTCTTATCAATAGAATCTACATCATAATGAACAAAGATATCTTTATCTTTTGCAGGGTCATTTAAGTCATAATCTATACCATTTAATATTCCTTTTAATTTTCCTGATTCTTTTCTAAGCAAACCATCCAATTGTTCACCATAAAATGATGTTTGTATTTCATTTGCATAAGTAGGACTAACAGTTATAATTTTATCTGCAAAATTTATTCCAGCTTTCATAAAATTTATTGAGCCATAATATTCTATATCTCCATTATCAAAGTATTTTTGAGGTAAATCCAATATATCATCTAAAACAAACTTATCAAACACACCTTGATATTGCAGATTATGTATAGTATACATAGTTTTTATATTTTTATACCCCTCAAGGGTTGCATATCTCTCTTTTAAAATCAATGGTAACATTCCTGTATGCCAATCATTTATATGTATTACATCTGGATAAAAATCAATTCTACTTATAGCTTCTAAAACAGCATCTGTAAAGAAAGTATACCTTTCTGCATCATCTCCATATCCATATATACTCTTTCTTTCGTCTTCTCTTCTAAAATAAAATTCATTATCTATAAAGTAAAATTTGACACCATCCAATTCCATTTCTAAAAGCCCACAATATTGATTTCTCCATCCAACACGTACACTAAACACAGCTATCTCTTTTAGTTGATCTTTTAAATAACTTGGTATAGTTGAATATTTAGGCATTATAACCCTTACATCTACGCCTTCTTTTTTTAATTCTTTAGGTAATGCATAAGATACATCCCCTAATCCTCCAGTTTTTGCAAAGGGCCAACACTCTGCTGTTACATAAAAAACCTTCACTAGTCATTCCCCCTTCTAAAAAATATATTTATATGTTTGTATTCTTTTCCACTACAAGAGGATATTTTTCATCTCCTCTTAATTCTTTTCCATTTGATATATTTGTATTTTTATCTAATATTGCATTATATAATTTTGCATTTGATTTTATTACACAATTTTGCATTACTATTGAGTTCTCTATAACTGTTCCTTTTTCAACATTGACCTTTCTAAATATGATACTATCTTTTACAGTACCTTCAATTAGACAACCTGATGCTATAAAGCTATTTTCTACCTTGGCACTATCTGTATAAATTGTAGGCGATTCATTCTTTTCTTTTGTAAATATCTTTCTTTCAGAATATAATAATTCATCAGCAATTTCTAAATTTAATAAATCTTTACTCATTTCAAAATAAGACTCGACAGAATTTACACATTTCAGATATCCTGTATACTCATAAGCTCCTACTTTCATGTTTTCTGCTTCTTCAATAATGAATTCTTCTAAATAACAATAATTGCCTTTATTTACAATATTATATATACACTCTACAAAATCTTCACGTTTCATAATATAAGTTTCCATACATATATTAGCTCTAGGGAATTTACCTAAATTATTTCCAACATTTATTACTCTATTGTTACTATCCAAATTCAAAGTTAAATTACCAGCAAAATCTTTATTTGCATTATTTACATTTTTATATATTATAGTTATATCATTATGAGATTTTTTATGATACTCCAATGCTTTAGAATAATCCAAGTTGCATAGCATATAACTAGGTGCTATTAAAATATATTCTTCTTCACTCTTTTCTATATAATCTAGATTAGCTAAGATAGTGTATATATCACCTTCTCTATGTGAATAAGTATTTCTATACTTAGTATTTTCTGGACTAAAAATTGATAAGCCACCTTTTTTTCTACTTAAATCCCAATCTTTTCCACTGCCTATATGGTCTGTCAATGATCTGTATTTTTCCTTTGCGAATATTCCAACTTTAGTGATTCCTGAATTTATCATATTAGATAAAGCAAAATCTATTATTCTATATCTTCCAGCTACTGGCGTAGATGCTATTGGCCTTCCATAGTTAAGCTTGTTTATTGCTGGGTCTCCTTTTTTGTTTAAATTTATTATGCCTAAACATTCATTTCTCATCTTAAAGACCTCCTTCTATTAATACGCATCTAGGTTCAATATTTTCGTATTCAGAAACTACATTTATTTCATTATTTACATTTTTTATCTGAACATTATCATTTATTGTTGCACACTCACCTATCATAGCTTTTTCTATAGTTACATTTTCACCTATTACAACATTTGGCATTATTACTGAATCAATTACCTTACTTCCTTTACCAACAACAACTCCATGTGATAATACAGAATTACCAACTTCACCTAAAATCCTACAACCATCTGCTATCATTGATCTATGAACATTTGCATTTTTACCTATATATTGTGGAGGCATTGCCATAGTATTTGTATATATTTTCCATTTAGGGTCTGCTAAATCAAGAGTTTCTGGAGATTTTATTATATCCATATTAGCATCCCATAAACTTTGTATAGTTCCTACATCTCTCCAATAACCTTTAAATGGATAAGCATACATTCCAACATTATCTTCTAACATTTTAGGTATTAAATTCTTTCCAAAATCATCATAATTTACTTCTGAATTTTTTTCTGCTTCTTTAAAATAACTTCTCAACATCTTCCAATCAAATATGTATACTCCCATAGATGCCAAATTACTCTTTGGTTCACTTGGTTTTTCTTCAAATTCATAGATACTTGAATCTTCATTTGTATTCATTATTCCAAATCTAGAAGCCTCATCCCAAGGGACTTCAATTACTGCTATTGTGGCTTTAGAGCCTTTTTCTTTATGAAATTTTAACATCTTACTATAATCCATTTTATATATATGGTCACCTGATAGTATTAATACATATTCTGGATTATAAGTATCTACAAAATCCATATTTTGATATATTGCATGTGCTGTACCATTATACCAATTACCTTCTTTTTCATTCATAAATGGTTGCAAAACATATACACCACCATTTATTCTGTCCAAATCCCAATGACTTCCCATACCTATATGTGAATTTAATATCAACGGTCTATATTGAGTTAAAACACCGACTGTATCGATACCAGAGTTTGAACAATTACTTAACACAAAATCGATAATTCTATACTTGCCTCCAAATGACACTGCTGGTTTGGCAATTCTTTTTGTAAAAACGCCTAGCCTTGAACCTTGCCCTCCTGCCAAAATCATAGCTAACATCTCTTTTTTCATTTAATGACACTCCCCTCATCTAGTAATTAATATTTATAATTGCATTTTTACTTTTATAAACTCTATCAGTCAATAAATGTTGTGTATAAATTTTGCTCAAATGATACTTTAATAAAAATAAAATAATATCAACTATACAATTGATATAATGTATACCCCATAATATGCTTGTTGACGTATACATTATTTTCCATAAACACCATAGTATTTATTAATATTCAATTCTCAGTTAAAAAATAATACAAATTTTATTTAACAAATATAAAAAACATTTTTTATGAATATTTTATACCATAATAGATATACTTATTTTTTTATTTATTAAATGCATGATAATAAAACATAATTATAAATTTGTTAAATAATTATCTAAAAAATTTTAAATAATCAATAGTTAACTTTTTTTCATTAACACTTTTTTGACATCATCTAAACAGTAAATTATAAAGTTACAATTAGGTTATTAGTTTTATTAATAGTAATGTTGCTATTTTTATAATTATGTGTGCTAATGATATAAATAGATTAATTAAAATCATTCTCATTACCTACATGTTTTATATATTATTATATAACACTTTTTATATTAGTAAAGAATAAATTGTATAAAAATTCTGTTAATTTGTTTTTATAATATTATTTTTTAAATAAAAACAAAGAAGAAGACTTAAAAAGCTATAAGTCTTCTTCTTTTCAACGTGCATTTTTATGCTATATTTAATTAATTCGACCTTTAATTTCCATTTCCTTCCTGTGATAACAAAACTCTTTTATTTTTTTAATGAATCATTATTATCTAAAACTTCTTTTACATCTAACATATCTTTGTTATCATCACTCATAACTTCTTTTATTCCTTTAAATGTTCCTAAGAAGTTAACTGCTTCTGAAGGTAAAACTAGTTTTGTTGACTTACCTTCAGCCATTTTTTCAAGTGCTTCCATAGATTTCAATGCTAAAATATTATTGTCAATATCAGACTCTTTCATTGCTGAAAATACTAATTTTAAACCTTCTGCTGTTGCAACTTGAGTTCTTTTTATCATTTCAGCTTCACCTTGTGCTTTAGCAATAGCTGTTTGTCTTATAGCTTCAGCTTCACCTTCTGCAACCAAGATAGCAGATTCTTTTTCTCCTTCTGCTACACGTACCATAGCTTCTTTTCTAGCTTCTGCTGTTAGTATAGCAGATTGTTTTTCTCCTTCTGCTTGTAATATCGCAGCTGATTTGTTACCTTCTGCTTGAAGTATTGCTTCTCTTCTTTCTCTTTCTGCTCTCATTTGTTTTTCCATCGCAACTTGAATATCATGAGGAGGCATTATATTCTTTAACTCTACTCTATTTACTTTTATTCCCCATTTATCTGTTGCTTCATCTAGGATAGTTCTCATTTTTACGTTTATTATATCTCTTGATGTTAATGTTTCATCTAAGTCAAGTTCACCAATTATATTTCTTAATGTTGTAGCTGTTAAGTTTTCAATAGCAGCTATTGGATTTGCTATTTCAAACACATATCTAACTGGGTCTGTAACTTTATAATATACAACTGTATCAATCTGCATGGTTACATTATCCTTAGTTATAACTGGTTGAGGTGGGAAATCTATTACAATTTCTCTCAAATCAATTACATATGCCATCTGATCTAAAAATGGTATTAAGAAATGTACACCTGTATCAGCTACTTTCTGAAACTTTCCAAGTCTCATTATTATACCTACTTTAGATTGTTTTATAACTCTTATACAAGTTAAACTTATTGCTACAACTACTACTATTAATACAATACTTAAAACAATTTTAATACCCATACTATAAATCCTCCTTTATTCTATTGATTTGTCACACTAGTTGTAGAGTTTACTTTTTTAACAACTAGTTTTACCCCTTCTATTTTCAATACTTCTACTGTAGAATCTTTTTCTATCTTTTCACCATCTATAGAAATAGCAGTCCATGTTTCATGTTCAACTACAACTAAACCTGTGCTATTTGGAGAAATCTCTTCTGTAACAACACCTTTTTTAGACATCATCGCTTGTAAATTAGTGTTAGACTTATAACCTTTATCTTTCTTTACTATTTTTTTAGTAGCTACAACCAACATAGTTATAGAGATTACTGCAAAAATTAGAATCTGTAAGAATATACTCTCTACAAAGCTACTTAAAAATATAAGTACTACAGCTCCTACACTAAACCATATCAGAGTTAAACTTGGTGTCAACATTTCTGCTATTCCAAATAAGATTGCTACTATCAACCATATTAATTTCATACTATCTTCCCTCTTTTCATATGAATTATAAAACCCTATATAAATATTATGTTTATACAATGCTTTTAAATGTAAATTTAAACCATAAACCAATAAAATAAATTAATTTTAAATTAATTTAATAGTATTATATCAACATACTTTGTTAAAGTTGTTACAAAGTAGTATCAAATATCATTCACTAGATAAGCAAAAACTCCTTCATTGTTAACGAAATGTTACTTATTAAATCCGTTGCAGTTACTGTATACATTTTCTTGCTTAATTTATCTCCTATATAACCATGTATATACGCTCCCATGACTGTAGCTTCAAATACATCCACACCTTGACCTATAAATGAAGTAATCATGCCAAGAAGACAGTCTCCCATTCCTCCAGTTGCCATACAACTGTTTCCTGTAGGATTTATATATGTTTTTTTGCCATCTGTTATGACAGTTTGATAACCTTTTAAAAGTACCACTACATTATATTTTTGAGCAAATTCTTTTGCTACATCTACCCTATGTTCTCTTATATACCCAATTGAGTCTCCTGTCAACCTGGCCATTTCTCCCAGATGAGGTGTAATCACGAATTTATTTTCCCACTCTAAAAATCTATAACATCTATCTTTCATAACATTTAATCCGTCAGCATCTAATACAATTGGACAATTAGAACCTTCCACTGTTTTGAGCAATTTATCAAATGTCTGATGACTATCTCCCATTCCTGGACCAAAACCAATTGCATTACTAGAACTTAATATTTTATTCAATCTTTCTTCTTCAAAATTTACAGTCATTGCTTCTGTAAGCCTAATAGATGCCTTGTTTTGTACATCTTCTTCACTAATCAATGTTACAAGTCCACTTCCACTCTTAACAGCAGATTCAGTTGCTATAAAACTTGCACCATAAAATCCTTTTGAACCTGCAACTATAGATACTTTTCCAAAATCACTTTTAAAACCATGTACATCTCTTATTCTAATATTATTTTTCACAAAATTCTCATCAGTTATGAACTCGTCTTCATGGTATTTTTTTGTAATAAAATCTGGAACACCTATTCTTTCTACAATTACATTACCTATAAGTGAACTAGTGTCATAGTTTAAAAAACCTCTTTTATAAAACTCAAAACTAATTGTCTTATTTGCTTTAATACAAGTTCCTAACACATTTCCTTTATCACTATTTATACCAGATGGAACATCTATAGAATATGTATTTTTACTATTATCATTTACCATGTCGATTACTTCTTTAAAAATACCAGTTATATCTCTTTTTAACCCAGTCCCAAATATAGCATCTACTACAACATCACTTTTAGATATTGCTTCTTCAAGCATTGTTAAATTTTTATTTTTTATAATATTTTCCTTTTCATTCTTAATAATTTTATCAACTTTATTTTTATTTTCATCATCTTTTTCAATTAAATCACTTTTATTAATATTTATAATATTAATACCCATATTTAAAAGTATATTGTAGTTTATTTTAGAACATTCACTTAGCTTTTCAAGATTTCCTATTAAAAATACTTCTACATCTTTTCCTTTTGTATTTAAATGTCTTGCTATCCCAAGACCATCTCCACCATTATTACCAACACCACATACAACCACATAACTATTATATATATCTATATCCATATTTTTCATTGCAGATATCACGGCATTTTCCATTAGTACAATCATTGGGATTCCCAACTCTGTCACACATGCAGCATCAACATTTTTACTTAAATCAGATGTACCTATCAGCATAAATCATCACTCCTATAAAGTTAAAGACTTCCTAAATATTCACAGATAAATATCTATTGAAGTCTTTTTAATATCATAAATATCATAATAAAATTACTAAAACTAAAATTTTAAAGTAATCTAAAATAACAAAAAATTTTGAATTAAAATAATTATTTAATTTTATTATATCACATAATTTGAGTTATTATGTTGGTTTAAAGCCTATTTGAACTAATCATCCAAAGATTTTTTATTTTTTATTTTTATTTAGAAAATAATAATTAAGAATATTGCTATATTCCACACATAAAAATTTTTTTATTTAAATCAAATTTTCTGATAATTTAATGATTTTCTTAAATTTATAGTTGACTTTTATTTTTTACTGTATTAAACTAATTACTATACAAAATAGAAAACAAAATTTTCAAAATTATTAAATTAAAAGGAGAGATAAACATGAAGACTTTATTAAACAAACAAGTACGATTTTTTAATAGCCAATTTAGTTAGGGTTTGTAGCTAAGTTAAGACAAATTGTCATGACATAGATACAAACCCCTTAGGATTATGATTTTTAAGGATTGTATCTGTGTTGGCTATAGTAATTGTTGTTAAAGTTTTTATTTTATCATCATAATATAGAGCCACATGGATTATACTGTGTGGCTCATTCGTGTTTTTGCCATACAGTTATATATACTGTGTGGTTTTTTTATATTAAAATTCAATTTTCAAATTAAATTTAAAAAATTATTTAAAAAATATTTTCAAAGGGGTGTTTTATTTATGTCAGGTATTATATCTGTAATGACGCAAAGTTTAATTTTATCGATTATGGCACTGGGGGTTTATATAACTTACAAAATCTTAGATTTTCCAGATATGTCTGCTGATGGTAGTTACACAATGGGTGCTTCTATCGTAGCATTTTCTCTTACTAATGGTATTTCCCCTGTAGTGGCAACACTAATGGCTATCTTATGTGGTTGCACTGCTGGTCTTGTTACTGGAATTCTTCACATTAAGTTTAAGATTTCCAACTTACTTTCTGGTATTTTAGTTATGGGAATGCTATACTCTATCAATCTAAGAATAATGGGAAAATCAAACATCCCTCTATTTAGTTTCAAGCACTTATTCAATGGAGAAGTATCTCCTATAGTTTTAGCCTTAGTATTCGTTTTTATTTGTAAAGTCTTCTTAGACTCATTCTTAAAAACAGGTCTTGGATACACTTTAAAAGGTGTTGGTGATAACTCTCAAATGATTAAATCTTTGGGTATAAATATCGGCTCTATAAAGATACTAGGACTTATGATTTCAAATGGACTTATAGCTTTATCTGGTAGCCTTATGGCTCAGTTCTTAGGATTCTCAGATGTAAATATGGGTATAGGAACTTTGGTTCTTGGAATTGCATCTATAATAATTGGTATTACTTTATTTAAAAAATTCACTTTTATTAAAGATACTACTGCAATAATCGTTGGCTCTTTTATATACCAATTCACTATATACTTTGCAATGAGTTTAGGAATGTTATCAACCGACTTAAAACTTATAACTGCAATAGTTATAATTGCTTTCTTAGCTACTGGTAACTTAAATATTTCACTAAAAAAAAACAACCACAAAGCTAGTACCAAAAATAAATCAGAAAAAAGAGGTGTTATAGATGTTACAAATTAAAAATCTTTCAAAAAGTTTCCCTAATCCATACGGTCAACCTAATACTATATTTGAAAATTTATCAATTGATATAGAAGATGGTGAATTTGTAAGTATCATAGGTAGTAATGGGACTGGTAAGTCTACTTTACTAAACATAATATCTGGACTTATAAAAGAATCTTCTGGAGAAATTACTTTAGATAATACTGCTATAACAAATTTAGCAGAATACAAAAGGACTCAGATAGTAAGTAGAGTTTTTCAAGACCCAAGCCTTGGAACTTGTCCTTCTATGACAGTTAGAGAAAACTTATCTTTAGCTCTTAATAAAGGTAAATTATTAAACCTAAGAAAGTGTCTTCGTCATAAAACGAATGACTTAGAACACTTGCTTGAAGGAATTTCTTTAGACTTAAAAAAATATTTAGATATCAAAGTACAATATCTTTCAGGAGGTCAAAGACAGTCACTATCATTAATTATGTCTAGTCTAGCAAATCCTAAAGTTCTTCTGTTAGATGAACATACAGCAGCACTTGACCCTAAAACATCAAATGAAGTTATAGGGCTAACAGACAAGATAGTAAGAGAAAAAAATATAACTACACTTATGGTAACTCACAATTTAAAGCATGCTCTTCAATATGGTGATAGATTGATAATGCTTCATAAAGGAGAAGTTGTTTTAGATGTAAGAGATAAGGAAAAAGAACAATTAACAGTTGAAGAAATCTTAGAAAAATTCGAATATGCAGTTTAAAAAATAAAAAACTTAGTCTTAATCAAGTATACTTATAATCTTTTATATGAATATATGAACAAATATAATTATTAAATTTGAGGGAGGAAAATAAAATGATAAAAAGTAAAAAAATATTAAGTTTAATTATAGCAGGAGTACTTGGTGTATCAATGCTTACTGGTTGTTCTCAAAATGATGGCTCTAGTACTTCAAACGAAAAGGATAAAGCAGATAACAAAAAACAAAAAAATATAGGTATAACTCAATTAGTAGAACATCCATCTCTAGATAAAGCAAAAAAAGGATTCATAAAAGCACTTGAAGACAAAGGCTATAAGGATGGAGATAATATAAAAATAGACTTCCAAAATGCACAAAATGATATGCCTACTACACAAAGTATTGCAAGTAAATTTGTATCTGATAAAAAAGATTTGATATATGCTATATCTACTCCATCTGCTCAGGCAGCTTATAATGCTACTAAAGATATACCTATAATTATGACTGCTGTTACAGACCCTATAGAAGCTGGACTTGTTAAATCTATTGAAAAGCCAGGCGGGAATGTTTCTGGTACATCAGACTACCTTTCTATTGATAAAACATTGGAATTAGTTAAAACATTAACTCCAAAAGCAAAAAGAATAGGTGTTATATACAATACTAGTGAAGTTAATTCAAAAATCCAAGTTGATTCTCTACATGATTACGCTAAGAAAAATAATTATGAAGTTGTTGAAAAAGGAATCAGCTCTTCAAGTGAAGTTAATCAAGCTATTTCTAGCTTAGTTGGTAAGATAGATGTATTATATGTTCCTACTGACAATTTAATAGTTTCTTCTATGCCAATAGTTGCTAAAGTTGCTAATGAGAACAAAATTCCTATAATAGCTTCTGAAGAAGGTTCTGTATCTTCTGGTGCTTTAGCTTGTTGTGGAATAGACTATGAAAAGCTAGGATATAAGGCTGGAGAACTTGCTATTGAAGTATTAGAAGGAAAATCTATTGGAGATATCCCAGTTACTATGTTAGATGAAACTGAAATAATAATTAATGAAGATACACTAAAAGCACTTGACATGCAAAAGTTATCAGCCGATAATATAAAGTATATAAAGTCAGATGAAAATACAAAATCTGCAGAATAATACTTATTAAATTTAACAAAGTAGGTAATATGAAAACTTTATATAATAAGTACTCTTATCCACCCTAACCCTTTGAAAATTGTGCTTATTTCAGCAATTCAAATATTGCATATAAAGTTATTCATTTTCCATAAAAGTCGTCTATACTGACGACTGATTATGAAAGTTATATAACTTTCTAATCACAACTTGAGCTGTCCAAAAGGATTTTAATATTCTTTAGACAGCTTTTTTTATAAAATAGTATGAATTTATGTGCATATAGACTCTATGTTTAGTAAATATTTTCACAATTTTTCCATGTCAATAAAATATTAGGATAACGTTTTTTCCAAATATCACGTTAATTTAAAAGTTATCTAAGTATACATTATTTAGTATTTTAATTAAATTTAGCAGTTGACTTTTATTATTGTATAATTTATAATTTATAACAAGTCGAGAATACATATAATTTTCTGACTAATTAAAATATTAAAAGGGAGAGATAATTATGAATACTTTATTAAACAATAAAAAATATTATTATTATTATAGCCACTATTTTTAGGGTTTGTACCTACGTTTTAACATAGATACAGGCCCCTTAAGACTAGTAAAATTTTGGGATTGTATCTATGTTGGCTATATTGTTTATAGAGTTTTCATTTAACTATATAAGAGCCACATAGATTAAACTATGTGGCTTATTCGTGTTTTTCACCACATAGTTTTGTATACTATGTGGTTTTTTTATACACAAAATTAGCAAATAATTAAAATTATAAAAATATTTTCAAAGGAGTGTTTTATTTATGTCAGGTATTATATCTGTAATGACGCAAAGTTTAATTTTATCGATTATGGCACTGGGGGTTTATATAACTTACAAAATCTTAGATTTTCCAGATATGTCTGCTGATGGTAGTTACACAATGGGTGCTTCTATCGTAGCATTTTCTCTTACTAATGGTATTTCCCCTGTAGTGGCAACACTAATGGCTATCTTATGTGGTTGCACTGCTGGTCTTGTTACTGGAATTCTTCACATTAAGTTTAAGATTTCCAACTTACTTTCTGGTATTTTAGTTATGGGAATGCTATACTCTATCAATCTAAGAATAATGGGAAAATCAAACATCCCTCTATTTAGTTTCAAGCACTTATTCAATGGAGAAGTATCTCCTATAGTTTTAGCCTTAGTATTCGTTTTTATTTGTAAAGTCTTCTTAGACTCATTCTTAAAAACAGGTCTTGGATACACTTTAAAAGGTGTTGGTGATAACTCTCAAATGATTAAATCTTTGGGTATAAATATCGGCTCTATAAAGATACTAGGACTTATGATTTCAAATGGACTTATAGCTTTATCTGGTAGCCTTATGGCTCAGTTCTTAGGATTCTCAGATGTAAATATGGGTATAGGAACTTTGGTTCTTGGAATTGCATCTATAATAATTGGTATTACTTTATTTAAAAAATTCACTTTTATTAAAGATACTACTGCAATAATCGTTGGCTCTTTTATATACCAATTCACTATATACTTTGCAATGAGTTTAGGAATGTTATCAACCGACTTAAAACTTATAACTGCAATAGTTATAATTGCTTTCTTAGCTACTGGTAACTTAAATATTTCACTAAAAAAAAACAACCACAAAGCTAGTACCAAAAATAAATCAGAAAAAAGAGGTGTTATAGATGTTACAAATTAAAAATCTTTCAAAAAGTTTCCCTAATCCATACGGTCAACCTAATACTATATTTGAAAATTTATCAATTGATATAGAAGATGGTGAATTTGTAAGTATCATAGGTAGTAATGGAACTGGTAAGTCTACTTTACTAAACATAATATCTGGACTTATAAAAGAATCTTCTGGTCAAGTATTATTAAATAAACACAACTTGTCTAACCTAGCAGAACACAGAAGAACTCAAATAGTAAGTCGAGTTTTTCAAGACCCAAGCCTTGGAACTTGTCCTTCTATGACAGTTAGAGAAAACTTATCTTTAGCTCTTAATAAAGGGAAATTATTAAACCTAAGAAAATGTCTTCGTTACAAAAGAGATTTCTTAGAAAATTTATTAGAAGGAGTGTCTCTTGATTTAAAAAAATATCTTGATGTTCAAGTACAGTTTTTATCAGGAGGTCAAAGACAATCACTATCACTAATTATGTCATGCTTGACAAATCCTTCTGTCTTATTACTTGATGAACATACAGCGGCACTTGACCCAAAAACATCAAACGAAGTAATTGAGTTGACTAATAAGATTGTAAGAGAAAAAAATATAACTACACTTATGGTAACTCACAACTTAAAACATGCTCTTCAATATGGAGATAGATTAATAATGCTTCATAAAGGTGAAGTTGTATTAGATGTAAAGGGTAAAGAAAAAGAGCAATTAACAGTTGAGGAAATCTTAGAAAAATTCGAATATGCAGTTTAAAATATATCTATTATATTAATTTAAGTTTAGTTTATTTCTAAAATAAGCTCAAAAATATAATAATTATGCTAACTTTACAATAATTCATATGAATATATGAACATATATAATAATAAAATTCTTGAGGGGGATATAAAAATGATTAATAAAAAAAGATTGGCAAGTTTAGTTTTAGCTGGTGCACTTAGTGTATCTATGCTTACAGGATGTTCACAAGGTGGAGATTCTGGTAATTCAAAACAAGAAAGTGCTTCTAAAAATAAAGAAGTTAAAAAAATTGGAATAACTCAATTGGTTGAACATCCAGCATTAGATGCTACTAAGGCAGGATTTGTAAAAGCATTAGAAAAGAATGGATTTAAAGATGGAGAAAATATTGATATAGACTTCCAAAATGCTCAAAATGATATGCCTACTACACAAAGTATTGCAAGTAAATTTGCATCTGACAAGAAAGATTTAATATTTGCTATATCTACTCCATCAGCTCAAGCAGCTTTCAATGCCACTAAAGATATACCTATACTTATGACTGCTGTAAGCGACCCTGTTGCTGCTGGATTAGTTAAAACACTTGAAAAACCAGGTGGAAATGTTTCTGGGACATCAGATTTTGTTTCTGTAGATAAAGGCTTAGAACTTCTTAAAATATTTGCTCCTAAGGCAAAAACTATAGGAGTTATGTACAATACTAGTGAGGTTAACTCAAAAGTTCAAGTTGATGCCTTAAAGGAATATGCATCTAAAAATGGTTTTAAAGTTGTTGAAAAGGGTGTAACTACTTCAAACGAAGTCAACCAAGGAATTTCTAGTTTAGTTGGTAAAATAGATGTCTTATATGTTCCTACAGATAACTTAGTAGCTTCTTCTATGCCTATAGTTTCTAAAATAGCTACTGAAAATAAAATTCCTGTTATTGCAGCTGAATCTGGTCCAGTTGAAAAAGGTGCTCTTGCTTGTCAAGGTATAAACTATGAAAAACTAGGTTACAAAACAGGTGAAATGGCAGTTAAAATTTTAAATGGAGAATCAGTTTCTGATATGCCTGTAGCTACATTGGATGACACAGATATCATAGTTAATGAAGATATATTAAAAGCTTTAGGCATGGAAAAACCTTCTAATGATAATATTTCTTATGTAAAAACTAAACAAGAATAGATATAATAGATTTTTTGAGGGAGTGGTCAAAATGAAACGAAGTAAACTAATAAATTTAACTTTGATTGGTGTTCTTAGTATATCTACCATTACAGGTTGCTCTAAGAATAATGAAGGTGATTTAGATGAATCATCCAGCAAAAACAATGATATAAAAAAAATTGGTATTACACAATTAGTTGAACACCAAGCTTTAGATGCATCTAAAGAAGGCTTTGTTAAAGCTTTAGAAGATAATGGTTTTAAGGATGGTAAAAATATAGAAATAGATTACCAAAATGCTCAAAATGATATGCCTACTACACAGACCATAGCAAGTAAATTCGTATCTGATAAAAAGGACTTGATATTTGCTATATCTACACCATCTGCTCAGGCTGCATATAATGCAACTAAAGATATACCTATACTTATCACTGCTGTAACTGACCCTGTCTCTGCTGGATTTGCAGATTCTTTAGATAAGCCAGGTAAAAATGTTTCTGGAACTTCTAACTTTACACCGATTGAAAAAAGTATGGAAGCTCTTGATGTACTAGTTCCCAAAGCAAAAACTATAGGTGTCATATACAATACTAGTGAAGTAAATTCTAAAGTTCAAGTTGATAATTTGAAAAAATATGCTACTAATAAAGGGCTTAAAATTGTTGAAAAGGGAATTAGTTCTTCTAGCGAAATAAATCAAGCAGCTTCTAGCCTAATGGGAAATGTTGATGTTATTTATGCTCCTACAGACAATTTACTTGCATCTTCTATGCCTATAGTATCTGAACTTGCTACTAAAAATAAAATCCCTATAATAGCAGCAGAAGAAGGAATGGTAAAAGGAGGAGCATTGGCTTGCCAAGGCATAAATTACGAAAAATTGGGCTATAAAACTGGTGAGATGGCTGTCAAAGTACTAAAAGGAGAATCTAAAGTTTCAGATATGCCTATAACAAGTTTGGATGAAACTAATTTAATTATTAATGAAGATATATTAAAAGCACTTTCTATAGATAAACCTTCCAACAATAATATAGTTTACGTTAAGACTGAAAATAAATAATTTGACTACTCTAGTTTGAACGATATAAAATTAAATATATTTTCTCTATAATTACTATGCCTGTTTCTATAAGTTTTTTAAAACAAGAAACAGGCATATATTTTTACTTTAGTATCTTTTCTATTCAAAATTATGTATAAACATTCTTAATTTATTTTTATAGACTTTACTTTTACAGGCTTTATATAATCAATATTTAGTCCTCTATTTTCTTTATTACTCTGCATGGATTTCCAACAGCCACAGTATCTGATGGAATATCCTTTGTGACAACACTTCCTGCACCTATTACTACATTATCACCTATAGTAATACCTGGAGTTATGATTACTCCACCACCTATCCATACATTATTGCCTATCTTTACAGGGGAACCATACTCTATACCAGAATTTCTAAGTTGTGCATCCATTGGATGATAAGCTGTATAGATTTGAACATTGGGCGCTAGCATTACATTATCACCAATTTCTATTTTACATACATCTAAAAAGATACAATCATAATTTGCAAAAAAATTTTCACCTACATGGATGTTATGTCCATAATCACATCTTATATTTTGTTCTACATTTATTTTACTACCTACTGAACCAAATAGCTCACTTAAAATTTCTTCTCTTTTCTCATATTCATCCTCTAAAGTATTATTAAATAGTCTAGTTAATCTTTTACATTTCTCTCTTTCTTTTACTAGAATTTTATCACTTGCATAATAGCCTTTACCTGACAACATTTTTTCTTTTTCAGTCATATAATTTGCTCCTTTTCATTATAATTGTTTCTAAAGCAAAATAAATATTCCTGTGGAAAATCTAAATAAATGCTGTCTCCATTTTTAAATCTCATTTTACTTTTTTCTAATTCTATTTGAATAGGCATACACTGGTTAGATAAGTCCTGTTTCCTAACGTATATAGTATATGTAAATGGATTTTCTATAATGTTAATCAATTCAAAACATAGCTTTCCACTTAAATCTTCATTAGAATCCAAGACATTAATATGATGCTCTCTAATTCCCACATATTCTATATTATCGCCTATTTCTCTATTTAATGTCAACTCGCATCCCCAATCTGTAGCATAAACAGTATTTTCATCTATTCTGTTTAATTGAGATATATTTTTACATCCTGTTATCTTTGCTTCCATAAGGTATCTTGGGGATTCAAATAACTCTTTTTTAGGTCTTTTTGGAAGGCCTTCCCCTTTGTTATATACCATAATATCATCACAAACTCTATAAGCTTCCTCAATGTCATGAGTGACAAATAATATGTCTCCTTTATAATCCTTTAGCATATTCATAAGTTCTTTTTCCATATTACTTCTTAAATGATGGTCTAGTGCTGAAAACGGCTCATCTAGAAGTAATATATCTGGAGATGTTGCCAATGCTCTAGCTAATGCTACTCTTTGTTGCTGACCGCCAGATAATTGCCAAGGATATCTCCTCTCAAACCCATTCAATTTAAGTATATCTAAGTATCTTTCTACTATTTCCTTTTTTTCATCCTTACTCAGTTTTAAAAGTCCAAGCTCAATATTTTGACTTACAGTCATATGTGGAAACAAAGCATAGTTTTGAAATAGAAAGCCTACTTTTCTTTCTTGAGTTGACAAATTTATCTTTTTTTCAGAATCAAACAATACTATATCGTTTAATACGATCTTACCTTTTGTTGGTTTTTCAAGCCCTGCTATACATTTTAGTGTCATACTTTTTCCAGAACCAGATTCTCCTAGAAAACCTAAAATTCCTTTTTCTTGTTCAATTTTTACCTTTAATTTAAAAGAGGATAAATCTTTTTCAATATCTACATATAAGCTCAATTATCTACACCTCTTTCCTATAATTTTCTGCTGAAATTCAGACCAATAATTTAACAATAAAATCATTGCTATAGATATCACTACAATAATCATAACCCACATCATAGCTTTATTCATATCTCCACCCTCCACAGCAAAAAATATAGCTATTGGCATAGTTTGAGTTTTTCCAGGTATATTACCAGCTACCATAAGTGTTGCTCCAAATTCTCCAAGAGCCCTAGCAAATGACAACACCAGTCCACCAATTATTCCAGGCCATGCTAATGGAACTGCAATCTTAAAAAACACTTTCCATTCATTAAGACCTAATGTTCTCGCAGCTGACAACATATTATTATCAATCTGTTCAAATGCTGACCTTGAAGTTCTGTACATCATAGGAAAAGACACCACTACTGCTGAAATTACAGTTGCTGTCCAACTAAATATTAAAGTCT